>CAMCRP010000011.1 GCA_945877315.1 uncultured Ruminococcus sp.
GCTACCTCCACCTTGGCAAGGTGGCGCTCTACCAGATGAGCTAAATCCGCATATTCTATTGTATGCCACATTTCCAAATATGTTAAAGGAAAATTGGCGACCTGGATGGGACTCGAACCCACGACCTCCGCCGTGACAGGGCGGCGTTCTAACCAGCTGAACTACCAGGCCAAAACTGAATGTCAAAGCCATTCAGTTTGGTGGAAACTATAGGGCTCGAACCTATGACCCTCTGCTTGTAAGGCAGATGCTCTCCCAGCTGAGCTAAGCTTCCATACTCGCCGCATCCGATGTATCTCTCAGCGACGATATTTATTATATCACATCAAATTCTATTTGTCAAGCCTTTTTTGAAAAAAATTTCAAATTATTTTTGCTCGGCAAGCTGAAGCAGTTCATCTCTCGTAAAATAGTACTTTTTATCACAGAAATGGCAGCAGACCTCGGCGGTTTCCTGCTCCTCGGCAAGGCTTCTGAGTTCGCCGCTGCCCATTCCGATAAGAGCTTTTGAAACTCTTTCTCTGCTGCAATCGCACTTGTATGAAACATTAATGCTGTCAAGAATATTCGGCTCCAGCCCTTCAAGAACCTTCATTGCGATATCACTGCCCGTCATACCCGAGGTAAGCATATTAGTTACCGAAGGCAGACTGTTAATATTCTTCTCCAGCACATCAATGCAGGCATCATCGGCAAAGGGCAGAAGCTGAATAAGATAACCTCCCGCAGCCTTCACTGTCAGGTCGGGATTTACCAGAACGCCCAAACCGCAAACCGTAGGTATCTGCTCGCTTACGGCAAAGTAGCTTGCAATATCCTCGGCAATTTCACCCGAAACAAGCGGAACCTGTCCCGAATAAGGCTCTTTCAGACCAATGTCCTTGATAACGGAAAGCGTACCATCTCTGCCCACAGCCCCCGCAACATCAAGCTTTCCATACTGATTAAGCGGTATTTCTACTATGGGATTTGAAACATAGGACTTAACATTTCCCCTGCTGTCCGCAACGGCAATAAGCGTTCCCGCAGGACCTCCGCCCTTGACTCTGAGGGTAACGGAATCCTCCTCGCCCTTCAAGCCGTTTCCGATAAGAGAAGCGGCAATTGAAAGCCTTCCCAAAGCCGCCGTAACAACTGCGCTGGGCTTGTGAATTCTTTCTATTTCAGCAACAATGTCCGTAGCATCAATAGCCGATGCCACAACAGAAGCGTCCTTAGAAATACTTCTATAAATAATGCTCATAAAATCAATCCTTTTTTGCTACAAAAACCAGTTTTTCGCTATTTTCACGGGGAGGGTTTTCCGTATCATAGTCATAACAGCCCACAACGGTCATTCCGTTTCTTAAAAGCATAGCCTCAATTTCGGCTATATTGGGAGCTATCTCCGAAAACTCCTCGCAGTAACGTCTGTAAACGCCGTCCTCATTCTCAAAGAAATCAAGGGATATGTCCACACGGCACTCTTCCCCTCCCGCATAGCTGTTCTGCCATACGCAGTAGACCTGTTCGGTGTCATAAACAAAGGTGTTATCCCCAAGAATTTTTTCGTGCTTGTAGGGCGTGTTCACATCGAAAATGAACAACCCCTTCGGCTCGCAGAACAGGGAAACTCGTGAAATAGTCCGTTCAATGTCCTCAAAACTTTGAAGATGATTAAGGCTGTCAAGCGCACAAATAGTCACATCTATGGTGCCGAACATATCTATCTCAGTCATATCCTGACAAAGATACTGAATGTTCAGCCCGCTTTCGATCTTCTTATCCATAGCTTCGGACAGCATTTCGGGGGAATTGTCCACTCCAATAACATCATATCCCAGACGACTGAGTTCCTCGGAAAGAGAACCTGTCCCGCATGCAAGGTCAAGCAACAGATTTTTCTTTCCGCCGTGCTTTTTTATCAACCTGTCAAAATACGCCGCCCTGTCCTGATATGAAATATTTTCCGTAAGTGCGTCATAAAAGTAAGCAAACGCCGAATATCCCTTACTCATTTTCGGACTTCTTTTCAGCCTTTTCCTTCATTCTGCCGAAAACCAGCGCATAACCGTCACAGCCATAGTTAATGGAACGGTTTACACGGCTGATAGTAGCGGTGCTTGCACCTGTTTCCGCAACAATATCGCTGTAAACGTGCTTTTCGGTCAGCATCTTGGCAACCTGTAATCTCTGAGAAAGTGATTTCAGCTCCAGAACAGTACAAAGATCCTCAAAAAAATCATAGCACTCCTCAACTGTTTCCAGACAAAGGATAGCATTGTAAAGGTCATTTAAATTCTTATCATCTCTGAGTTTGTTATTCATAACAATTCCTCCCGTATCTCCCCGATCATCGGAGATATGTTTAATACTAATTTCCCTATCATAAAGTTGACAAAAATCCGTACAAAAGCTTGCATATATAGGTTTTGTGCGGATCTTCAACTTTGATTATAATAAGTATCATACTTATATATTAACACATTAAAATGTAAAAGTAAAGACCTTTTGCCGATTTTTATCTATAATATTCAAAAAAATATGCTAAATTGTGCTTCTCCCCGTCAATGGCGAAAAGAAGCACAGTATTATTATTTATGCAATCAAAGATCATTTCTGATAATATCGTCAAGACTTTCTCTCTTAATGACCAGCTTATGCTTGCCGTGATGAACCATAACTACCGCAGGACGGGGGATCCTGTTGTAATTAGATGCCATGGAATAGTTGTAAGCACCTGTTGCCAGCACAGCCAGAGTGTCACCCACTTCAAGCTTCTGAACGGGCATACCCTCACCGATAAGGTCACCGCTCTCGCAGCATTTTCCCGCAACGGTAACAGTTTCCGTCTTAGGCTCGCCTGCCTTGTTTGCGCAAACAATATCATATTTAGATTTGTAAAGTGCATATCTGGGATTATCTCCCATACCGCCGTCAATGGACACATATGTACGGATATTGGGAATATTCTTCACACCGCCCACAGTATAAAGTGTGATACCGGCGGGTGCTGCGATAGAACGTCCGGGTTCAATAAGAATGTAGGGCAGTTCCATATCATAAGCCTTGCATTTTGCCTTGACTGCCTCAGAAACCTTCTCCATATATCTGTCATAAGGAACGGGAGAATCGTCATTTGTGTACTTGATACCAAATCCGCCGCCGAGATTCAGCTCCTTGATCTCATAACCAAGTTCGGACTTTATCTTTGCAATGAAATCAAGCATTACCTCTGCAGCCAACACGAAGGGGTCAATGTCAAATATCTGACTTCCGATGTGACAATGAAGTCCCGAAAGATTTACGTTTTCGAGAGCAACAGCCTCCTTGACAGCCTCCATAGCCTCGCCTGTTTCAAGAGCAAAGCCGAACTTGCTGTCTATCTGACCTGTCTTGACGAAATCGTGTGTATGAGCATCAATTCCTGGCTTGATCCTGAACATGATATTGGGCTTCTTGTGGAGCTTTTGAGCCAGCTCATCAAGACGGTGAAGCTCATAGATATTGTCAACGATAATTCTGCCAACGCCATGAGCAAGAGCAAGAGTAAGCTCGTCATCTGTCTTGTTGTTGCCGTGGAAGCAGATATTAGCTGTGGGGAAACCTGCATTGATAGCAGTGTACAGCTCGCCTTGAGAAACAACATCAAGACCGATTCCCTCTTCGTTCATAATTCTGCACATCTGCTTGCAGCAGAACGCTTTGCTGGCATAGCAAACAAGTCCTCTGCCATTGTAATACTTGTCGATAGACTCCTTGAAGCTTCTGCAGTGTTGACGGATAAGCCCCTCGTCCATAACGTAAAGCGGGGTTTTGTAGGTCTTGGCAAGCTCGATAGTATCGACACCGCCTATGGTAAGGTTCCCTTTTTCGTTTACTGCAAGATTTTCTGATACAAACATTTTTAAATTCCCCTTTTCTATTGTTCATTTTCCGCAAGCTCGGAAATAATGCTCCTGATTTCATCTGCACCCTCGCCTGTTTCCGCAGAAAAGACGATGGAAGTAATGTCCTCGAATGACGGTATCTCCTTGGCAAAGCCCTCAAGGCGTTCCTCCCGCTGCTTCTTTGAAAGCTTGTCAGCCTTAGTAAAGACGATAACGAAGGGACATTCCGTTTCAATAAGATACGTAAGCATCATCATGTCATCCTTAGACGGCGGATGACGCATATCTATAAGCTGAAACACCAGCATAAGCTGCCTGTCGGAATTGAGATAACCCTCAATAAGCCCCGACCACCTATCCTTGTCGGATTTTGCGACCTTTGCATATCCGTAGCCGGGAAGATCGACCATAAAGCAGCCGTCCAGCGAATAGAAGTTTATCGTGGCGGTCTTTCCCGGAACGGAGGACACCTTTGCCAGCGATTTTCTGTTGAAAATTTTATTTATCAGCGAGGATTTTCCCACATTAGACCTTCCCGAAAACGCAAACTCGGGGAGCTCGGAGGGCGGCAGCTGGCTGAATGTTCCGTAGGATCTGTAAAATTCCGCTTTATTGAAATTCATATTGATACCAAGCTTTCTGTTTATACGGTTGCAGGTCTGCGGCTGCGCTGCGTTTGAGGCTTGTATGAAACGGCAGGTTTATCAATTTCAAGCGCATTGTCCAGCACCTCGGAAATCTTATCTGCAAAAATGAAATTCATGCTTTCCTTAACAACATCATCGACCTCTTCAAGATCGGGCTTGTTGGCGGAGGGTACTATAACCGTTTTCAATCCCGCCTTGTAAGCAGCCATGGTTTTTTCACGAAGTCCGCCGATGGGAAGAACCTTGCCGTGAAGTGTTATCTCGCCTGTCATTGCCACATCTCCCCTAACGGGAATTCCCGAAAGAGCGGAAACCAGCGCAGTTGTCATGGTAACGCCCGCTGAAGGACCATCCTTAGGCGTTGCACCCTCGGGAGCGTGGATATGCAGATCCTTTTCCTTGTAAAATTCCTTGTTGATGCCGTATTTATCGGAAATTGAACGCACATAGCTGACAGCTATCTTTGCACTTTCCTTCATTACATCGCCAAGTGAACCTGTAGTTTCAATGGTTCCCTTTCCGTCCATTACCAGGACTTCAAGGGGCATTACAACACCGCCAACCGAGGTCCACGCAAGACCGTTTACAAGACCGACCTCACTTTTTCCGCTTACATCGTCATCAATGTACTTGTGAGCACCGAGATATTTTTCGACAGTTTCGGGCTTAACGGTAATTTTCTTAACGCCGTCCTCAACAATATCCTTAGCCGCCTTCCGACAGATTGAAGCGATAACTCTTTCAAGATTTCGCACGCCCGATTCCTTCGTGTAGCTGTCTATCAGCAGATAAAGGGCGGCATCGGTAAATCTAAGCATTGACGCCTTCAATCCGTTCTTTTTCAGCTGCTTGGCAACAAGATGTTCCTTTGCAATGTGGAACTTTTCCTCTCTTGTATAGCTTGTCAGTTCAATGACCTCCATACGGTCAAGAAGCGGCGGAGCAATGGTCTGAGTGGTATTTGCCGTTGTGACAAACAGCACATCACTCAAATCGAAGGGTACCTCTATATAATGATCTCTGAATTCGGTATTCTGTTCACTGTCCAGAACTTCCAGCATAGCCGAAGAAGGGTCACCCCTGAAATCGTTAGACATTTTGTCGATCTCGTCAAGAAGGATAAGGGGATTTTTCGTTCCCGCATTTTTCATAGCGGTGATGATCCTGCCGGGCATTGAACCTATGTATGTCTTTCTGTGTCCCCTGATGTCCGATTCGTCCTTAATGCCGCCAAGGGAAACTCGTGCATATTTTCTGCCAAGTGCCTTTGCAATGGACTTTCCAATGGAAGTTTTTCCGATACCCGGAGGCCCCACCAGACAGATTATCTGTCCCTTTATATCCTTAGACAAAGCCCTTACGGCAATAGTTTCAAGAATTCTCTCCTTGACCTTGCTAAGCCCGTAATGCTCCTTATCAAGAATTTCTCTTGCCTTCTTTATATCAGTTTTATCCTTTGTGACCTTATTCCAGGGCAATTCAAGACAGGTATCCAGATAATTGCGGATAACAAACGCCTCCTGAGATGAGCCGGGAACCTTCATAAGCCTGTCAACCTCTCTGGTGAAATGCTCCTCAACATCTTCGGGAAGATCAAGTGCTTCAATCTGATCGAGATAGCTGTATGCCTCGTCCTGTGTATCGTCACCCTCGCCCAGCTGATCGGAGATGACCTTCATCTGCTCTCTGAGATAGTAATCCCTCTGACCTTTATCGATCTGAGCCTTGACCTGTTCCTGAATATGACGTTCAAGATCAATTACCTCCAGCTCTCTTGACAGAAGTGCGGTCAGCATACTAAGCCTTTCGGTAATGCCCGAAGCCTCCAGCAGCATCTGCTTATCATCAGTAGACAGCGGAATATTGAAGGCAATTGCATCAAATATCACAGAAGGATCGGTTTCCTTCATGACCACATTCAGCAGGTCGGAAGGAACTTTAGGCATCTTCTCGCAATATTCGCTGAACGACTCCTTCACGGAACGAATAAGAGCATCAAGCTCAATTCCGTCGGGACGATTTCTTGTACTGAACGGAAATCTCCTTATTTCTGCGGCAATAAACGGCTCGGTATGTATAAATTCCCGTATTTTTCCGCGATAGAGTCCGCTTACCAGCACACGCATAGAGTTTTCGGGCAGACGGAGCACCTGCTTGACCTCGGCAACAACACCAACCTTGTAAAGATTCTCAACATCGGAAGAATCGTTACCATCTTTTACAGCAGTAAGAAAAATTCGTTTTTTATCTGCAAAAGCGGCTTCGATAGTATCTATTGAGATCTTTTTTGATATATCGAAATGCAGCGTTACATTGGGGAAAAGTACAAGACCGTTCATAGGAAGAACAGGCATAACCGTCCCTGCTGCTGTTTTAGTTTCACTCATTGAAATCACCCTTTCCGTCCGAAGCCGAAAAGCTATTTATCGGAACAAACAGTTTTATCACTCGATATCGGTATTTCCGAAAAGCCGAGCAAAATGTATATAAATATTATAAGACAAAACTGCGGATTTTGCAAGTAGTAAATATTAATATCTAAATTTCATAAAGGGAGAAATATTATTTCCAGAATATTAGTTAAGGCGTACCCGAAAGAATTACAGTCGAATCTTCGGATACGCCGTTACTTTTTCAGCGTTTCTTTCCGTGAACAACAGTGGGCTTTTCCTTCCCCAGAACGCAGTCCACATTGACTACAACCTTAGTAACACCCTTTTCCGAGGGTATATTGAACATTGAATCCATAAGGAGATTTTCGACTATGGAACGCAGACCTCTCGCTCCTGTCTTACGTTCAATAGCCAGCTTAGCTATCTCACGCTTAGCGTCCTCCTCAATCACCAGTTCAACGCCGTCCATAGCAAACAGCTTGGTGTACTGCTTAACAAGAGCATTTTTAGGTTCGGAGAGGATCCTTACCAATGCGTCCTCATTAAGAGATTCCAGTGCAGTAATAACAGGCAGACGTCCAACCAGTTCGGGGACCAGACCAAACTTGACAAGATCATCGGGCTCAACGTTATCGAAAATATTAACATCGTCCTCAGACTTTGCTTTTAGTTGTGCACCAAAGCCAAGAGAGGAAGAGTCTGTTCTCTTTTTAATGACCTTTTCAAGTCCGTCAAAGGCACCGCCGCAGATAAACAGAATATTCTTAGTGTCAATATGAATAAATTCCTGATTAGGGTGCTTTCTTCCGCCCTGAGGAGGAACATTGGAAACAGTTCCCTCAATGATCTTCAGAAGTGCCTGCTGAACGCCCTCACCGCTTACATCGCGGGTAATGGACGTATTCTCGGATTTTCTTCCGATCTTATCTATCTCATCAATGTATATGATACCCTTCTCGGCAGCCTCCACATCGAAGTTTGCCGCCTGAATAAGCCTTACAAGCACGTTCTCAACATCATCGCCCACATAGCCTGCTTCAGTTAGAGTGGTAGCATCGGCAATTGCAAAGGGAACGTCCAGAATCTTGGCAAGAGTCTGAGCAAGCAAGGTCTTTCCGACACCGGTAGGTCCCAGCAGAAGCACGTTACTCTTCTGAAGCTCAACATCATCGGGATTACCGGTTCCGCCGGCGGCATTCTTTTCCTGAGTCAAAATACGCTTATAATGGTTATAAACTGCAACGCTGAGCGAGATCTTGGCAGCGTCCTGACCGATGATATACTCGTCAAGGATCTTCTTTATCTCAGCAGGCTTGATAAGCTTTAATGACTTATCGGCAGACTTATTGATATTCTTGACCTTTTCGGGATTATAGCCAAGTGCCTCATTGGTCATAAGCATTTCGTAGCAGCAAACTACACATTCATCACAAATACAAACATCCGCTGCGGAAAACATATTCTGAACCTTGTTCTCGGTTCTTCCGCAAAAACTGCATTTCTTCATATATATCTCATTTCCTGCAAAAATTTGTTATCTCTTGTAGATGACCTTATCGATAAGGCCGTATTCTTTAGCCTCCTCGGCTGTCATATAATTATCTCTTTCGGTATCCCTGATAATATCCTCCAGAGGCCTGCCTGTATTTTCCGAGAGGATCCTGTTCATCTTTTCCCTTGTAGCAACCATATGGTCGGAATGAATCTTTATATCTGTGCACTGACCCGAGATACCGCCGCCCGAAATGAGGGGCTGATGAATGAGTATCTCAGAATTGGGCAGTGCCATTCTCTTGCCCTTAGTTCCCGCAGCAAGCAGGAATGCACCCATAGAAGCAGCCATACCCATACAAATCGTGGAAACATCACACTTAATATATTGAATGGTATCATAGATAGCCATACCCGCAGTGATAACACCTCCGGGGCTGTTGATATAAAGGCTGATGTCCTTCTCGCTGTCCTGTCCCTCAAGATAGAGCAGCTGTGCAACAACAAGGCTTGCTGTAGTATTGTTTACTTCCTCGGAAAGCATGATGATCCTGTCATTGAGCAGTCTGGAAAAAATGTCGTAAGAACGCTCTCCCCTGCTGGTCTGTTCAACTACATAAGGTACTAAACTCATCTGAAACCTCATTTCTCCGCAGAACATCTGTAATTCCGAAACGCCGTCTGCGGGCTGCGCTGCGGATATATTTACAAAATTATCGAAACAGGTCGAAAAACGCAAATAAACCGCAAGAGGCTGAAATTTCTCTCAGCCTCTTGTTTCATCAGCTCAAAAAGCTGTAAATTATGCGATCTTAGCGTTCTCCTTAACGAAATCGGAAGCCTTTCTGATCTTGATATCCTCAGCAAGCATATCTGTGGAAATAGCCTCCTTAACATCTTCAGCAGACATCTTGTACATCTCTGCCATCTTGTTAATCTCAGCATCAATGTCCTCGTCGGTTGCTGTGATATTTTCAAGCTCAGCGATCTTTTCAAGAGCCAGACGGAGCTTAACATTCTTCTCAGCCTGCTCCTTGAAGGACTCTCTGAACTTAGCCATATCGCTGCCTGTGTACTTCAGGTACATATCAAGGTTCAGGCCCTGATAGGAAAGACGCTGCTCAAAATCAGCAACGAAATCATCTACCTTGCTGTCGAACATAACCTGAGGGATCTCAGCTTCAAGCTTAGCAACAACTGCATCAAATACAGCGTTCTCTACTTCAGCATCAGCAGCCTTCTCAGCACGCTCTGTAAGCTTTGCCTTAATATCAGCCTTATATTCATCAACAGTTTCAAACTCGGAAACGTCCTTAACGAACTCGTCATCGACATCGGGAAGCTCAACAGCCTTGATCTCGTGGATAAGGCACTTGAATACTGCGGGCTGACCTGCCAGCTCAGGCATTGCATACTCCTCGGGGAATGTAACATTTACCTCGAATGCCTCGTCAACATTCTTGCCAACGATCTGATCCTCAAATCCGGGGATAAACTGACCGGAACCAAGCTTCAGCTCATAGTTGTCAGCCTTGCCGCCGTCAAAGGGAACTCCGTCCTTGAAGCCCTCGAAATCAAATACGACTGTATCGCCGTTCTGAGCAGCTCTGCCCTCAACGGTGATAGTTCTGCCGTTTCTCTCTCTTACGGAATTGATCTGGTTGTCAACGTCCTCATCGGTAACTTCCTTAACATTTCTTACAGCTTCGATTCCCTTATAATCGGAAACAGAAACCTCAGGCTTGGTAATGCAGGTAACCTTGAAAACAACACCATCATTCTTATCAACGGAAACAACGTCGATTTCGGGTCTTGCAACAAGCTTGATTCCTGCTTCCTCAATAGCTGCGGGAACAGCATCGGGAACGAGAGCATTTACAGCGTCCTCGTAGAATACGCCTTCACCATACATCTTCTCGATCATCTTTCTGGGAGCCTTGCCGGGTCTGAAGCCCTGGAGTCTTATGTTCTTGCGGTTTTTGAGGTAAGCCTTCTCAACTGCAGCTTCAAAAGCGGCACCGTCAACAGCGACCTCAAGCTCATACTTGTTTGTCTCGATTTTATTATTTGACTTTAAACTCATTGATAACGTCCTCCAATATAAAACATATCCGTATTATTATAGCACAACTTATTTATTATTGCTAGTATTAACGGAATTAATTTACAATTTATACAAATTATATAATAAAATAGGGGTCAAATTTCAAATAATCACTTGAAATCAGATGGTAATTGATACCATCTCTCTCCCCTTGTACAGCATATTCGCAGCTTCTGCCGTGAATATGACCGTAATAGCACTCGGTAATGTTATGCCTGAAAAGCACATCAAGAATGTCGTAATTGCAGTCCCCCGCAAAAACAGGCGGATAATGCAGAAACACCAGCGGAGTCAGACCAGCATTTTCAGCCGAACTGATAGAAGCCTCCAGCCGCATTGCTTCACGGGCAAGCACCTTAGCATCGGCGGGAGCCGTGTTGTCGTTTATCCAGCCTCTTGTCCCGCATATGCCGAAATTCTCATATTTAAAATGATTGTTGTTCAGTATGGAAATGCTGTCAAAGCCGTTTTCCTGCAAAAACTTATTCATTTTGGTCATTGTTGTCCACCAATAATCGTGGTTACCCTTTAAGATGATCTTTCTGCCGTTCAGCTCGTGAATAAATCGGAAATCAGCTTGAGCGTCGTCCAGCCTTGTTACCCAGGAAATATCTCCCGGAACAACCACCGTATCTTCGGGCGACACCTTACTCTGCCAGTTTTCGCAAAGCTTATCAACATAGCCCTCCCAGCCGCCGAAAATATCCATAGGCTTATCACAGGACAGCGAAAGGTGAAGATCTCCGATCACAAACAGGGACATAAAATCAGCCTTTCTCCGCAGATATACGGTATAAAAACGTGTTATCTGCGGAAAACAACGTTGATCAAAGGGAAAGTGATCTCAGAACGAAATCCTTCATATCAGCACTTTCGATGGACTCCTTAAATCTGATCTCCTTGTTCTTGAGAGCAGCAAGGGACTCGGGGATCTCATACTTGGAAAGCTCGCAAAGTCTGTCAACCATAGCAAACTCGTCCATATCGGGCTTGCTGCCATCAATAGCTTCGAGAACGCTTGCGCTGAACTTGTAGGGGCTTGCAGTAGAAGCAATAACGGTCTTGGTGGTATCACCCGTAGCTGCACGGTAATCGTTATAAACCTTGACTGCAACAGCTGTGTGAGTGTCGCAGGTGTAGGAATACTTGTCAAATGTAGCCTTGATTGTCTTTTCTGTGTCCTCGTCGGAGCAGCAACCTGCATAGAACTCAGCCTTCAAAGCAGCCTTGACCGAATCTGTTACCTCGTATCTGCCTGTCTTAGCCAGAGAGCCGAACCACTCACGGATCTGAGCATCGTCCTCGCCGCAAAGCATATAGAGGAGTCTTTCCAGATTGCTGGAAATGAGAATATCCATAGAAGGCGAAATAGTTGTGTAGAACTTTCTGTTTCTGTCATAAACGCCTGTGTTAATGAAATCTGTGAGAACATTGTTGGAGTTGGACGCACAGATAAGCTTGTTTATGGGCAGACCCATCTTCTTTGCGAAATATGCAGCAAGAATATTTCCGAAATTTCCCGTAGGAACAACAACGTTTATCTTGTCGCCGAGAGCGATCTCCTCGTCCTTCACAAGTGTAGCGTACGCAGAAATATAGTAAACTATCTGAGGAGCAAGACGACCCCAGTTGATAGAGTTTGCGCTGGAGAACATCATTGAAGCGGAATCAAGCTTTTCCTTGACTTCCTCATTGGTGAAGATAGCCTTAACGCCGCTCTGAGCATCATCAAAATTTCCGTTGATAGCGCATACGGAAACGTTGGAACCGTCCTGAGTGGTCATCTGACGCTTCTGCATGGGGCTTACGCCTTCCTCGGGATAGAATACCATAATAGATGTTCCCTCAACGTCCTTGAAGCCTTCAAGAGCAGCCTTTCCTGTATCGCCTGAGGTTGCAACCAGGATAACGATCTTCTTGTTCAGATTGATCTTCTTAGCAGATGTAGTCAGCAGATAAGGAAGTATCTGCAAAGCCATATCCTTGAATGCACAGGTAGGGCCATGCCACAGTTCAAGAATGTAAGTACCGTCAAACAGGTGAGAAAGCTCCGCAATATTTGCGGTTGCAAACTTCTTGTCATTATAAGCGCTTTCACAGCAGTACTTGATCTCTTCATCGGTAAAATCGGTCAGATATTTTGCAAATACCTTTGCTGCACGCTCTGCATAGGACATTTCCCCCATTGCAACAATTTCGTCAAGGGAAAGAGAAGGTATCTCGGAGGGGATAAAAAGTCCGCCGTCTTCGGAAATACCCTGAGCAATTGCCTCGGCAGCGGACTTTTTCACGCTGCTGTTGCGAGTGCTTTTGTAATACATACGATCATTCCTTCAAAAAATTATATTGGTTCCGCTTGCGTCAAACGCATCGGTGATATAGTTAAAGCCGACAACCTTTTTGCCGTCCAGAACGATAGAAACCACGTCAAAACGGGGCTGCTTATCACTTCCGTATCGGTAGAAATATTCTGCTGCCGCCTTAATTATAAGCTTTTGCTTGGTTTTTGTCACTGCTTCAAATCCGTCCGAAATAAAGTCAACACTTCGGGTCTTTACCTCAACAAATAAGATAAACTCTTCATTTTCGGCAATTATGTCAATTTCTCCGCCCTTGACACGATAATTTCGGCGAAGAATTTTGTAGCCTTTTTTCTCAAGATACAGCGCTGCGATCTTCTCGCCTGCACTGCCTATTTCCGCCGAAGTCATATCACTTCTCACCCGTAAGCTTTTTCAGAAACGTTCTGCGATGCACCTCGGAAATGCCGTGTTTTTCCAACATTTCATAATGCAGCTTGGTACCGTAGCCCTTATGCTTTTCAAACTGATACTGAGGGTATTTCTCGGCAAGCTTCATCATATATCTGTCACGGCTGACCTTTGCAAGGATAGATGCCGCAGCAATGGACGCCGAAGTTCCGTCACCCTTTACAACGGTTGTAACTTCATCTCCGCCAAAGGGCTTTCTGTTGCCGTCCACAAGAACTGCATCGGCAGTAAGCCCCAAGCCGTCATACGCCCTTTTCATAGCAAGAAAGGTCGCCTGAAGAATGTTCACGCTGTCTATCTCAGAAACGGAAGCAGTCGCAACGCAGTAAGCCTCAGCCTTTGCAATTATCTCGTCATAAAGCTGTTCACGTTTTTTTTCGGAAAGCTTTTTGCTGTCATTCAAACCTTCGATAACTGTTCCGGGTCTGAGAATCACAGCAGCTGCGTAAACATCGCCCGCAAGAGGACCTCTGCCCGCTTCGTCAATTCCGCAGATGCTGCCGCCTATGCTTTCACGAACAGCTTCATCATATTCAAAAAGTGTCATATCAAACCTCGAAATCTGAGGGAAGCTCCAGAGTTATCCTTCCGAGCTTTCCGCTTCTGAATTCGTCCAGAACGGTTATTGCCGCACGTTCGGTATTTATCTCGCCGCCCGATATAAGCATTCCCCTGTTTTTGCCAACAGCGTTCAGCAGCTCCCAGCCGTCGGAATAGTTCTCGCATTTAAGCTTGTACCTTTCCTCCAGCTTCTGCGGATAAATGCTTGACAGCAGTAAAAGCAAACGTGAAGCCAACGCTTCAATGTCCACAACATCGTCCTTGACAGCACCGGTAAACGCCAGCTTTTCACCTACGGACATATCCTCAAACTTAGGCCAAAGCACACCGGGCATATCCAGAAGCTCCACATCGCTTTCCAGCTTTACCCACTGCTTTTCACGGGTAACACCGGGTCTGTCCTCAACCTTGGCTTTGTTCTTACCAGCCATTTTATTGATAAACGAGGATTTGCCGACGTTGGGAACGCCGACCACCATAAGGTGCAGTACTCTGCCCTTCATTCCCTTTGCCTCAAACTTTTTGATTTGATCTGCAAGGAGAATTTTCACCTCAGGAATAACTGCTTTCAGCCCTTTTCCCGAGCGGCAGTCGGCAGCCATAGCCCTTATCCCCACCTTGCGGTAATACTCCAACCATTTAGCCGTTGCATCAGGATCGGCAGCATCGGATTTATTCAGGATAACAAGACGGGGCTTTCCCGCTATTATCCTTGAAAGATCGGGATTTTTGCTTGAATAGGGAATTCTTGCGTCAGTTATTTCAACAACAGCGTCCACCAAAGGCAGACATTTTTCTATTACCCGTCGGGTTTTGGTCATATGACCCGGAAACCACTGGATAGATGGAATATCCGACATAAAACACTCCTTAGTATCAGCCGTTCTGAGCTGCCCCTGCATCTTCGGGCAGTGCGCCCATTTTATTGAAAGGCCATATTCTTACAATAGCCTTGCCCATAATATCAGCCTTATTTACAAATCCGACAGACTCAGCACGGCTGTCTGTAGATCTGTTTCTGTTGTCACCCATAACGAAAACGCAGTCAGCAGGAACAGTTACGGGATAATTATGGTATCCGAAATCGCTGTAAGTAAGCTCGTTGATATAAGGCTCGTCAAGAAGCTGTCCGTCAACGTAAACCTTACCCTCGGAATAATCGATGTTGACAGTCTGATTTTCGGTAGCAATTACCCTCTTTACTATTACCTTGTCAAGACCCTTGCTGTTGACAATAACAACATCGCCAACCTCAGGCTCATAGAAAAGATGGGAAACTATCAGCTTATCCTTGTCCTCCAATGTGGGAAGCATGGATTCTCCGTCAACAATAGCAATTCTGAACAGGAATGTAAAAACCAGAACAATAACGAAGAAAACAGTAATAAGCATTTCCAGCCAGTCAAGCATTTCCTCAACAGAATCCACCTTTTTTTGCTGCTGCTCCTCCTCGTCGAGAGCCTCATAATTAAGTTCATACTTTGCCATAACCGTCATTCCTTTCTTAAAACCAAGGCTTTGCCTCGGAAATTACCCCGTCAATATCTTCATACAACGGAAAAATAGCAAAAAAGGGACAATAATGTCCCTCCTTCCGCCGCTGAAAACAAACAGCTTAAAAATTTTTAGTTGATAGATTCCTTAACCTTAGCAGCCTTACCAACTCTGTCACGCAGATAGTAGAGCTTGCTGCGGCGAACCTTACCGGTTCTTACAACCTCGACCTTGTCAACAACAGGTGAGTGAACGGGGAAAACTCTCTCAATACCGCAGCCGTGAGCTACACGTCTAACAGTAAATGTTTCGTTGATTCCGCCGTGTTTCTTAGCGATAACAGTACCCTCGAATACCTGGATTCTGTACTTCTCGCCTTCCTTGATCTTAACGTGAACCTTAACTGTGTCACCGATTCTGAAAGAAGGGACCTCAGCCTTCATGCTGCTTTCGCTGATGAGCTTTAAAGCATCCATTTTCTATTCCTCCTATAATATTAGGACATTCTTACTTCCGCCGAAATCAGAGCGGAACAGAGGACTGCCCGTTAATGTCAGCTCCGAAGAGCGGCATTAATCTCGTCACACGGACAGAATTACCCCGTGACGGATTATCAAATGCTATATAAGCATACCATATTTTCCGATAAATTGCAAGTGTTTTCTAAATATTTTTTATTTTTAGCAATTCACACGAAATCTTCACCATTTTCGGCGGAAATCTTTGTACGTTTAATACAAACAACATCTGTCGAAATTCCCGTTTTATCCGCAAATGCGTCCAGCACGGTATTTACGTTAAGATTAAATGAATTTCCCGCAGGCAATATAAAATGTATCAATACCAAACCATTCTCCGATGAAATATCTGTTACAACAACGTGCGGCTTGATGTCAACGATGACCTCGCCCTTTTTCTTGGAACGCTTGTGTATCTCAATAGTATCCGCCGAAAGAAATTCCCTGAATTTTTCAACAATCTCTTCTGACGAATGTTTATCGGAGGAAAGGGTCACATCATATTCCGCAGAAGCCACATCGGTATTCTTCATTATCTGCGGCTTTACGCTGATTATGTTAAGTCCCGGCGGCATGGCATTGTCAAGCTTTTCACGCAGATTCTCCAAATCACATTCCTCAACTACCGAAAAATCCATGGGTTCAACATAGCTTTCCGTTCCCAAAGGAAGAGCCACCGGGAAATTCAGGTAGATATGCGGATTAAAGCCCTCTGTGTACCAGATAGGGATCCCCGAACGCTTTATGGCTCTCTGCATTGTCCGCATTAGATCAAGATGGGAAAAATACTTGGCATTTCCATATTTTGCATAAACCGCTCTCAGATTAATCTTGTCCAACGCAGCCGCCCCCTATCCTCTGAATTACGCCGCAGGCAGAGCATTTCTGACGGCAGTTTGGCGTTGTCAAGCCCTCATGTGCCCTCTTGTTTTCCCTGATAAGGAACTCCTTCGTTATCATATAATCGAGATGATCCCAGGGCATAAGCTCGTCAAAGCTTCTTGTGCGGTTATCATAAAATGACGGGTCAATACCGCATTTTTCAAAGGCAGCCACCCAATTTTCATATTTATAGCATTCGTCCCAGCTGTCGAATTTGCACCCCGACTTCCACGCTTCATATATAACAGCCGAAAGCCGTCTGTCCCCTCTTGCCAGCGCAGCTTCAAGAATACTTATCCTATAATTATGCCAGCTGACGCTTACTATCTTGCGGTTAGTGCTGTCAAGAAGCAGCTTCTGTTTTCTCGTTATTTCGGGAATACTTGCCTGCGGTTCAAATTCAAAGGGCGTAAAGGGCTTGGGAACAAATGTCGCACAGCTGACGGAAATACTCAGCTTCGGCGAACGTTTTCCCGCATTTACATTACGGTAAAGGTCAATAATTCTGTCGGTAAGCTCGCCGATACCGATAATGTCCTCGTCCGTTTCCGTGGGCAGTCCCAGCATAAAATACAGCTTTACGGAGGACGCACCGCCTTCAAACGCCATTCGGCAGGTGTTCATAATTTCCTCGTCGGAAACATTTTTGTTGATAACGTCCCTCAAACGCTGTGTACCCGCTTCGGGAGCAAAGGTAAGACCCGTTTTTCTAATCCTGCGAATCTTCTCCATCAGTTCCTCGCTGAAATTATCCACACGAAGGGACGGCAGCGAAAGACTTATATTCTCCTTGTCGGTATACTCGGAAAGATCCCCCAGAAGCTTTTCTATCTCGGAAAAATCGCTTGTACTCAAGGAGGACAGCGAAACCTCCTCATATCCCGTAGCTTCGCAAAGTGCCTTTGTCTGACGGCAAACTGTATCGGAGCTTTTCTCTCTGAACGGACGATAAATAAATCCCGCCTGACAGAATCTGCACCCTCTGATGCACCCTCTCAGTACCTCTACAACCGCTCTGTCGTGAACTATCTCCGTGAACGGCACCACAAAGGAATCGGGATAAAAAACCTTGTCCATATCACGGATAATGCGCTTTGTTATCTTCGGCTTTGCTTCGGGACAATTAGGCGTAATGCTCTGAACGGTTCCGTCGGGATTGTAGGAAACATCATAAAAGGACGGCACATAAATGCCCTCGATCTTTGCCGCTTCATGCAGAAAATCCGACTTGGACGCACCCTCTTTTTTCATCTTGGCATACAAGTCCATCAGTTCAAGATTTACCTCTTCGCCCTCACCCAGAATGAACAGGTCAAAGAAATCTGCCAGCGGCTCGGGATTGCATACACAGGGTCCGCCGCCTACAACAATAGGCGTTCCCTCTCCCCTGTCCTTTGCATAAACGGGCAGCCCCGCCAGATCAAGCATATTCAGCACATTTGTATAGCTAAGCTCATACTGCAAAGTAAACCCGATAAAATCGAACTCTGTGATGGGGTCAAGGCTTTCCAGACCATACAGAGGAATGTCATTCTCACGCATAGCCTGCTCATAGTCCTCCCAGGGCGCAAAAACACGTTCGCACCAGAAGTCCTCCCGAAGATTTTTCAGACCGTACAATATTTTCATTCCCAGATGTGACATTCCAACATCGTAAGAATCGGGAAAACAGAAAGCAAACCTGACATTGACCTTGCTTTTATCCTTAACAACGCTCCCAAGCTCACCGCCGATATATCTGGACGGTCTTTGCACTTTAAGAAGCACCTTTTCAATTTTATCCTTTAACATAGACAACTCCATTTTTTAATACTAAACATCATTAAAATCACGGAGAAGAAATCGTCACGAAAAACGAAACTATGCAAAATAGTTTTGCGTTAATGGTTTTTTATGACGAGAGATTCCCGTGATTAATGAATGTTTAGGATTATATCATCAGCTCGGCTATCATAAAATAGATAACCGTAATATACAGCGACAGATTGCCAAAGCCCCTTGCCGCAGCAATCGCCAAAAGAACCACAAGAGCGGCGATATTTACGGCAGCAAGGGCGGTCTTTGTTTCCCAAAGTCCCAAAGGAGCAGCAAAACGTTCAGCAGCCAGAGCTATAATTCGCCCGCCGTCAAAGCCTTTCAGCGGCAGCAGATTGAACAGCCCCGTAACAAGGCTAATTGCCCCGAAAACAGCCGCCTGTCCCCCAATGAAAAAATAGGACAGAGCAAATACCAAAAGATTTGCCAAAGGTCCAGCCGCCAGCACCGCAAACTCTTTTCCGTAACCTGTCAAACTTCTTTTTTTCGGTACGATCTTAACTCCCGCCCCGTAAAAGCATATCTCGGAAACAGGGACATTCAGCCAAAGCATAGCCGCAAGATGTCCCATTTCGTGAAGCAGGCAAGCATAAAATCCAAGCATCAGACAGCCCTCGCCGTCTAATAAAAGCATAAGCGAAATGACCGCAAAAAAGCTGAAATGAAAGCTTATCCTTATCTTACAAAGTCTTATTGAAAACATTATTTCACCTCGGTAAATTCTATTGCCGAGGTGAAAAAAGTATTACTTTTTCATTCTGATGACCGAGTTAGGCGGATACACCTTTTCACAGGGGATCTTTACCTTCATAGTCGCATGGCAGGCACTCTCAACGCTTTCGCCGTTTTCGTTGAATATTTCCTTTATTACCATAGTATCAAAAGGCTTACCGGGCGAAAGTATCTCCGCTTCCTCACCGACGCTGAACTTGTTTCTCTGGGACGCATAAATAAAACCGTCCTCACACTTTTCGATAACAGCTGCAACGTCATATTCACGGATATATCCGCTGTTTTCGTAATATTGACAGTCATTGGGGTGCCCGAAGAAAAATCCCGTGCAGTATTTTCTGTGGCTTACCTTGAAAACCTCATCTTTGATATAATCGGGCAGCGTATCATAATCATCGGGGTGCCCCATGAGATAGTCAACAGCCATTCTGTAAGCGTTTGTCACCACCGAAACATAGTAGGACGACTTTGCCCGTCCCTCGATTTTCAGGCTTGTAACGCCCGCCTTTACCACCTTGTCAAGATGGTCTATCATGCAAAGATCCTTTGCGTTGAGGATATATGTCCCCTGTTCGTCCTCGAATACGGGGAAGAACTGATCTGTACGCTTTTCCTCCATAAGATGATAACCCCAGCGGCAGGGCTGAGCACACTGTCCCCTGTTGGCATCACGGTTTACAAGATACTGTGACAGCAGGCATCTTCCCGAAAAGGAAACGCACATTGCCCCGTGAACGAAGGCTTCTATATCAAGCTCCTTAGGCGTTTTTGCACGGATCTCCGCTATTTCCTCCAAAGAAAGCTCCCTCGCCAGAACAATTCTTTTTGCGCCCATATTGTAAAGCTCGTTTGCGGTGACATAGTTCACAATACCCGTCTGCGTGGACATATGGATCTCCATATCGGGGGCATATTTTTTCACCAGCGAAAGCAGTCCCAGATCGGCAACAATGACCGCATCAACATTACACTGCTTAGCCTCCTCCATAAACTGCTCGAAATATGGTATCTCGTCATTTCTCGGGAGAGTATTGCAGGTTAGATACACCTTAACCCCCCTTGAATGACACATTTTCACCGCCTCGTCAAGCTGCTCGCAGGTAAAATTCTGCGGCGCAGCTCTCATTCCGAAGCTTTTTCCTCCGAGATAAACTGCGTCCGCACCGTAATCCACAGCCGCTGTCAATCTCTCCAAATCGCCTGCAGGTGCCAGCACCTCGGGCTTAAATATATTCATCAGATAACCGCCTTTCGGGAAATATCAAGCTTATGCCAAACCCGCAAGCTTAAGATTTTCCTCATGCTCCTCAAGAGTTTTTGCATAATAGAATTCTCGTGTTTCAAGATTTGAACAGAAATAATAGTAATCGGTATCAGCGGGGTAAAGAACCGCTTCGATTGCATCAAGACCGGGATTGCAGATAGGTCCCGGGGGCAGACCTGCTCCCTTGTAGGTGTCATACGCCGTTTTCATATTTTCGGAAACATACTCACCGCTTGCGCAGATGACTTCTCTTACATATTTGGAAGTCGGGTCGGACTGCAGCAGCGGGAACTCGTCCTTGTTTTTCAAACGATTGTGGAAAACCGACGCAACACGCTTCATATTGGCAGTATCTCCCGCCTCAGCCTGTACAATGGACGCAAAGGTCAGAGTTTCCTCCAAAGTCATTCCCATATCCTCCATACGTCCGAGATAATCTCTTGTCAGCTTAGCGTCAAAATTTTTGTAGATCTTTTTGCATACTATAAGGGGATCCTCTTCCAGATAGAATCTGTATGTATCGGGGAACAGATAGCCCTCCATTTTGTAATATTTAAGCGTACTGTCCCTGACATCTTCTTCAAAGTCAAAACCGAAGGAAGCAGAGTTAAATGTGTCAACAAAATCAGCCGCAGAACAAACGCCCTTTTCTTCAAGCCGTGCAGCTGCTTCATCAAGAGTGATACCCTCAGGGAAGGTAACATCTGCCACCTCACGCATATTGATAGCATCACTTTGCAGCTCGTCGATAATGTCGCCGTAGGACATACTCGGGCTAAGCTTGTGACTTCCAGCAATAAAGAAGCTGTCCGCACCCTTCATTTTTGAATATACTCTGAAAAGCATTGGCTGGTCGATAATGCCCTCCGATTCAAGCAGCTCCGCAATTTTTTCTGTACCCGAATCATTGGGTATCTCAACGATTATTTCGGTATTTGCCTTATCAAATCCGATTATCTCCTTGGCAGTCTGCAAAATAAATACCGCCAGAAGTATAGAGATAACAATTACAAGAGTTGTCAGGAAAAGACCGACTGCCAGCTTTGTGGAAAACCGTCTTTTCTTCCTCTTAGGGGCTCTTTTAGGCTGAGGCTCTTCCTCCTCATCCTCGTAATCGGGTTCTTCCTCAGCGAGGAGCTCCGTTTCATCATCGGGTACTGCATCATCAATTTCCGTTTCAGTATTTTCGGGGACAGGCTCCTCCGAAACAGCTTCTGCAGGCGGCTCCTCAGTCACAGACTCCTCCGTTGGCTTGTTTTCATCTGTAGGCAAAGGCTCCTCGGTATTTTTGGAAACTACTTCTGACTTTTTCTTTTCGTCATGCTCCTCGAGAATATCGTCGATCAAGGAATCAATATTATCATTAGATGCCATTCTCAAGCTCCTTTGTTAATTTTTCGCATATATTTTTCTGTTACCAGCATATTTACGGGAACGTCAAATCTGCCATGCTCCAGACGGTTTACCGTACAGCCGCAATAGCATATCCCGATGTTGTAAAGCTCCCTGTGAGCGGAAAGGAATCTGTCATAATACCCACCGCCGTAACCAAGGCGATAACCGTCAAGGTCAAAGGCAAGTCCGGGGACAATGCAAACCGCATTTTCAAATACGGTTATCTCTCTGCACTTATCGGGAATGGGCTCCAGAACGCCGAAAGTGCATATCTCCAGATCATCAAGAGAATGTATCTCGTAGAATTTCATCTCTCTTGTGCCGTCTACGCATTTCGGAACGATAACAGACTTTCCGTCCTTCAAAGCGATGTCGATGAGCCCCTTTGTGTCAACCTCAATAGCCGTGGAAACATAAGTAAGCAGCATTTCACAGCCTTTGTATGCTTCGGAGGATAATATCTTTCTGAGAACCGAATTATCCTTTTCTGCTTTATCTGTTTCAGACAAATTCTTTCTGAAATCCTTATATTTCGCCCTGAGAGCCTTTTTATATTCACGAATATCCGTAAAACTGCCGCTCATATTACATATCCCACAGGATCTGGTCTGCGATCCTGTCAGCTTCTTCCTTGCTTCTCAAAGCCTTTATCAGCTCATAGCCGAATTCCAGCGAAGCACCCGCTCCCCTAGCTGTGATGAATTTTCCGTCGGTAACAGCGGGGACATTTACATACTGAGCACCCTTTAACTCGTCCTCAAAGCCCTTGTAGCAGGTCGCCTTTTTGCCCGAAAGCATTCCTTTGTGTCCGGGAACGGTAGGTGCTGCACAGATAGCAGCAATGTATTTTCCGTTTTTCTCCGCATGATCAAGAGCACCCTGAACTATCTCCGAAGCTTCAAGGTTATGAGTGCCCTTCAAGCCTCCGGGAAGAACCACCGCTTCAAGGTCGTCATTCAGCTTTATTTCGGTATCGGAAATATCCGCTTCAATTATTAAGCCATGAGAGCTTACAATACTCTTTTTTCCAACGCCGACAGTTACCGTTTCAATCTTAGCCCTTCTGAGCAGATCGATGGGGGTAACAGCCTCGGTTTCCTCAAACCCGTCTGCAAGAAATACATATACCATAACAAAAACTCCTTTACAAAATTTCTATTGTATTACGTTTTATCTGAAATGCGGGATAATAGGACAGCTTTGACTTTCGCAGACCTTCTATCCCCAGGTCCTCTTCCCTGTTTATATAGGCAAAATCCCTGCCGCAAAGCTTGGCAAACTCGTTGTTGACGGCGGCATAGGCTCCCTGAACATGGTGATATGCCTTTTCGATATGCACTCCGAGTGTATCGGAATTTATCCTCTCACCTATGGTAAATCCAACAAGCTTGCCCGATACAAACAGAACGCCGCCTTTAAGTCCCAGCTCATTAAAATAGCTGAAAAACGTGTTTATGGCAAACTGCTCGGACACGCTTGACTTGCTGTCATAACCGTTGCTTTCGTTGTAACTGTTCACGGCAAACTCAATACATTCATCGAAATATCTCTCGGTAAGCGGGTGAAATTCCCATTCATTCTTATAAAAATTATTGAGATGATTGCGCTTCTGATGATACTTTTTGCCTTTCAGCTCCATAAGATCGGCAGCATTGTAAACATAGTCGTAGTTCCCCGGGTCGGTGGATATTTTAATGCCGTCACCGTATATTTCGGAAAACAGCGGTATCATCTCGTCCGACACCGAAGCCACTCTGAAAGGCAGACCATTCGCCGCCGCATATTCCTTCATTTCGGACAGCACATCTGCATAGTCACCGCCGCCTGCGGGAAAAGTAAAGTAAAAATCCTCACCGCTTCCCGAAGCAGAAATATAAAAATCCCTGTAACGTGTTATCTTTGTATCGTTAAGCCGACGCCACGCCAGATTGTTCGCAAAGCAGTAATCACAGCCCCGAAAATCCGAAATGGCAAGCAGCTCGTCCACCCAAGGCTTGTCCGAAAGCCGAAGCTCCCTGAATTCAAGCATATAAAAACCTACCTTTAACTTAGAAGAATACTCATAATTTTATCGGATATGACATTGGCGGACAGCGGCTCTCCGTCCTTTGAACAAGGAATGACACTCCACCCCAGCCTTTCCGCCGCAAACAGCGCAGCCTGCCTGCATCTGCGGAGATAGTCAATATTTGCCTCGTGAATGTCCTTTTTAGACTCATCACCGTTATATCTGCCGCTCAGAAGCTTCTGCGAAACCTCTGTGGGCATATCCAGGAAAATAACCTTGTCCGCCCGAGGTATACCAAGCTTGTCATACTCATAGTCGCAAATCCAACGAAGAAAGCCTTCCCACTCGGCTTCGGGGAGCTTCGTCATCTGATGGATCGCGTTTGAGGAAACATATCTTGCGGAAATAATGATTTTTCCCGAAAGATAGTCCTTTTCCCAGCTTGTCTTATAGCTGATGTACCTGTCCACCGCATAAAAGCTTGATGCTGCATAGGCGTTTATGTCCTCCGCATTGGGTGCTATATCTCCCGCAAGATACATTCTCACAGGTGCAGAGGAATCGCTTTTATAGTCGGGAAAGCTTACGGTTATGAAACCCCGCCCCGCCTCGGAAAGTCTTTTCTCGGCAAGAGCAAGCTGAGTAGACTTGCCGCAACCGTCAAGACCGTCTATTACAAATATTTTGCCTTGTTCTGACATTTCTGATCTACCTCGCCGAAATAATAATATTATGCCATACTACATTTTATTTTATCATTTTTTTCCGCATTAGTCAACATATAAATAATTACTAAAATAAAGCCATAATTTTTATTATAAAAAGCAGGCACGGCAGCATATATGATACGCCGCCGCACCCGCCCGTATTTAGTCCTCTTCTGTATCTGTGTCGCAGCAGCAGGTAACCGATTGCGAACAGCCGCAGGGATTGCAGCTTTCGGGAGTACAATCGGGGAAAAATTCCTCCATAGGAAAGCTCATTCTCTCAAATATCTCGCAGGGCGACTCGTTATTGCCGCTGCAAGAACATTCCTTATGAGGAATACACTGATCCAAAGCAGGAACGACTACCGCAACAGGTCTGGATAGCTGAACGATTGAGAATATCCCCAATGTTACCACAAGTGTCGGAACACGGGAATCCATATCGTGACAAGCAACAGCACACTCATTCTCCGAAGAATATACCGCTGAGGACGGTGCTACACCCGAAGTCACACAGCCGCAGCCCTTCCGTGAACGCAAGCACTTAACTCTTGCGTCAAGACAGATAGGTTCTACCACTCTGACCGTAGCCTTTGGCAGGTCGGAAATGTTATTCTGTCCCATTTCCGATACAGAACAGCAGTCTGCACTGCTTTCAAACACCTTAGTGCTCCCCTCGCAGCCGAAAAGTATGCACTTTTTGCTCCATACAGCCGTTCCGTTTACCTCACCTGATTTTGTGCAGCTGTCAATAAAGGTTTCAAAGGTCAGGTCAAAGGTGTAGACAATATCCACCGAGAAATAGCCCTTTGAGAACGGCACCTCGTGAACCGTTGTGCATACACTGTCAATAGTAACATTTTTGCATTTAACGATCATTCCGTCACAGATCGTACCGTTTCTGACAGTTACGGGAAGATCAACAATGCAGTCCCTGTCTGAGCAGGAATCGAAAATTCTCTGAACTTCAATGCAGACAGCGTCCTTGAAGCCGCCGTTATTCTGTTTGCTCATTGACGAACCTCCTTGAGTATATTTAAAGTACACTCTATGTACTTCCCTATATATTATTCAAGGAGCGAAAAAGTGTTACTATGCCTAATACTAACCCCCCATTAATCACGGTAATCTCTCGGCGTAAAAACCCATAAACGCAAGCTTTTTACACAGATTTCTTCTCCGTGATTTAAATGATGTTTAGTATAAAATAAACAGCGGCGAAACACAAAAATGTCCGCCGCAAAAGATCAATACTTATACATAGAAATATTCTCAAATCCGTCCAGAAGCTTATCTATCATACCGAAAGCCATTCCCGTGCCCTTTGCCACGCAGGAAAGCGGGTCGTCCGCCACACGGCACGGAATACCGATAGCCGAGGACATTATCTTGTCCAGACCGCCAATAAGAGCTCCGCCACCCGTGAGAATGATACCGTTATTGTAAATATCACCCACCAGTTCGGGAGGAGTCTGCTCCAGAACCTCCTTTGCAGCGTCCACGAACTCCTTGACTATCTCGATTATGGCATTATAAATATCTATCTCCGAAATCTCCAGCTGCTCGGGAAGCCCCCTTACAAGATGTCTGCCCTTGATTATCATAGTCCTTTTTTCGCTGGGATCGTAAACATTTGCAAGGGTAAATTTCGCCTGTTCCGCCGTTTTTTCGCCGATGAACAGCTTATACGTAGAAGCAATGTACTTCATTATCGACTGATCTATCTTATTTCCCGCCAGCTTCAGGGATTTCTTGGCAACACAGCCGTTCATTGAAAGCACAGCCACATCAGCCGTACCTCCGCCAATGTCAACGACCATATTTCCGTTAGGTTTGGAAATATCAACACCTGCGCCCAGAAGTGCCGCAACAGGCTCCTCGATAAGATAGACCTTTCTCGAACCCGCATTTCTCGCCGCCTCGACCATTGCCCTGCTTTCCACATCGGTTATGATTGACGGCACGCAGAGAACTATCCTCGGACGAATAAGCTGCCGTCCGCAGACCTTTGTGATGCAAGCGGAGATCATCTGCTCTGCCATATTATGGTCGGAAATAACACCGTCGCTGAGCGGCCGCACCGCAACGATGTATTCGGGAGTTCGCCCTATCATTCTGTAAGCGTCCTGACCGACAGCGAGAACCTGTTCGGTTTTCTTGTTAAATGCCACCACAGACGGTTCGTTGAGAACTATCCCCTTATTTCCCATGGTTATCATTATATTAGCGGTACCAAGGTCGATTCCAATATCCATTGTAAGACTTCCTTTCAGTGTCCGGTAACTGCACCGGCAGCTGCGTCCACACGGGACGCTCCCAGCTCCTTCAGAAGCTTGCCGCACTTTATCATAGTTGAGCCGGTAGTTGTTATGTCGTCACACAAAAGCACAGTTTTTCCGTCAATTCGTTTGCCCGAGGAATAGAAAACATTTTCGGCATTGACAGCACGTTCCTCTTTGTTAAGATTATGCTGAAATTTTGATGAGTACGCCTTGCAAATAATGCTGGTATCGGACATGGAGCCCAAACGTCTTGCAAGTTCTTTCGTCATAAGCTCCGCCTGATTATATCCTCTGATATGCTTTTTCAGCGGATTCATGGGAACGGGGATTATCATATCATACTTGATGTCCTCGCCCGTAAGAAGCATCTTATCAACCAACATATCGCAGAGAATAAATCCGAGATTGCGATTTGCATGATACTTGAATGAAGCAAATGCGTCCTTTGCTCTTTCATCATAGACCATTGCCGAATAAAATCTTGTAAACGGTATCTCCTCTTCACCGCATATGCAAAGCCTGTGACCGCATTTCCCGCAAAAGCTGTTGTCCGTCCATTCTATGTCCGCAAAGCAGCTGTCGCAGGAAAGCATATCCCACCTTATGGCCTTACCGCAGAAAGGGCATTTTGACGGGTAGATAATGTCAAGGAAGAATCTTGCTCTGTCAGTCCGCCTGTTGAACTGTTGCTCCATTTCCCTTTATCTCCTCCGTTATCATTTTTTTCAGGCAGGAATATCTGAGAGTGCGGCGGTTGTTGTTTACCATTGTCATAACAACATTTTTTGAGCCAACGATAACTATTCTCTGCTTGGCTCTTGTAACAGCGGTATAAAGCAGATTACGATAAAGCAGCTTATCAAAGCCTCCGAGAAGCGGCAGAATAACGGCGTTGAATTCGCTGCCCTGACTTTTATGCACGGTAACAGCGTAAGCCAACTCAATCTGGTCAAGCATATCAAAGCTGTACTCTGCAAACCGTCCCTCAAAGTCGATAAGCACTGTCCCCTCAGTCCGTTTAACCTTGACGATAGTACCGATGTCACCGTTGAAAACGCCTGTACCGCTTTCGTTTTCCTTTGACCAGATAATATCATAGTTGTTGCGTATCTGCATGACCTTATCATTATCCCGAAAGGTAAACTGCAGCCCTTTGACCTCGGAAAGCCGTTCCGACGGCGGATTGAGTGCCGCCTGAAGCGCCTTGTTCAGCTCCTCCGAGCCGAGCATACCCTTTCTTGACGGACAAAGCACCTGAATATCCTCCGTAGGCGAATATCCGTAAGCCTTCGGCAGACGATCTCTGCAAAGCTCCACCACCGTGCTGACAGCTTCATTCACATCAAGCCGCTGCATGAAGAAGAAATCGCTGTCGGTACGTGACAAGTCGGGAGGATTTCCCGTAACAATTGCATGAGCGTTGGTTATTATGCAGCTCTGCTGTGCCTGACGAAATATCTCGGTAAGCGAAACCACCGTCAGACAGCCGCTGTCTATCATATCCCGAAGCAGATTTCCCGCTCCCACCGACGGCAGCTGGTCGCAGTCCCCCACCATTATCAGGCGGCAGGAAAGCTTCATAGCACGCAGCAGGCTCTCAAACAAAAGCACGTCCACCATTGACATTTCGTCAACTATCATAACATCGCATTTTATGGGATTTGTTTCGTTGTGGACAAATTTCAGCTTTCCGCCCGCCTCGTAGCTAACCTCCAGCAAACGGTGGATAGTCTTTGCGTCATAGCCTGTCAGGTCGGAAATACGCTTTGCAGCCCTGCCCGTGGGCGCAGCTATAACAACGTCCATGCCCCGCTGCTCATATAGTGAGATCATCGCCTTGAGAGTAGTGGTCTTACCTGTTCCGGGGCCGCCCGTCAGTATGATAAAGCCCTGAGAAAGTGCCAGCGCAATGGCTTTCTTTTGCAGCTCCGCATACTCGATACCCTTTGCCTTTTCCTCTATCTCAATAAGCTTATAGTAATCGGTGCCCGTGTCTTTAAGGCAGTCGGACATTACCTTCAGCCGCCCTGCAATATAGCTTTCGGCAACGTAATAATCCTTGAGAAAAATAAATCTCCTCTCGCCCTTATAGTATTCGCAAAGCTCGTCCTCGGTTATGAGCATCTGCAAGCTGTCCTCAATTAGCTTCTGCTCCACCTTCAGCAAACTGAGTGCCGCACCCATAAGCTTATCCTCAGGCAAACAGGTGTGTCCCTTCATGCTGTTATGAATGAGAACGTATATCACTCCTGCATTTATTCGGCTGGGACTTTCTTTGGAGATACCAAGCTCCGCAGCAATAGCTTCTGCCTTTGAAAAAAGCACATCTATGCCGTCCTCGCAAAGTCTGTACGGGTTTTCGCTGATTATCTCGACAGCATACTGTCCCCATCTTTTCCAGCAGGAAACCGCAACCGCAGGCGGCAGCGCAAACTGCGTTAGGTATATCATAAGCGAACGTATTCCGAAGATTCTCTGAAACTCCAAAGAAATGCCCTCCGCCTTATCCTTGGTAATGCCCTTGACCTCGGTCAGACGGTGCGGTTCTTTTTCTATGACCTCCAGCGTTTTATCGCCGAATGCCTCTACGAGCCGCTTAGCAGTAGCCTTTCCGACACCCTTTACAATTCCCGAAGAGAGATATTTCAGAATAGCGGAGGCAGTCGCAGGCAGCTTTCGTTCGCACATCTGTGCCTTGAACTGAACACCGAATTTCGGGTGAGTGACATACTCTCCGGTAAGAATAAGCTCCTCACCCGCATCAACGTTACCCAACTCCCCCACCACGGTCACATAATCCCCGCCCGAATCCAGGTCAAGGACGGTATAACCGTTTTCGGGATTTGAGTAACGCACCGAATCAACGCTGCCCTCCAGTTTTATGTAATTTTTCTCACCTGAGCCCAAATGATCATCTCCCGAATACAGAAATATTATACTACACTTTTTCTTAAAATGCAAGTTACTTTGAAAAATATTTCATTTTTCAAACAAAATCTCCGAAGAAATGCTTTCAACTATCTCAAATCCTCCGAGATCCTCCAAAAGCTTGCGGCAGATAATAAGCTCTTCCTCACTGCCGTCAATATTCCAAACATATATCTTCATATCCGATGCCTTTCGCAGTATCTCTCGAATGGTCATTTCAATATCCGTACTGTCTTTTCTTAGCGGGATAACTATGAAAGCCGCCCCAAAGCTTCTGTCATCTTTAAGGAAACCGCAAACGCAGATATGTACCGTTTCAATAATAAAAACTGTTGCCAAAACAACAAATACCGCCAAAAACATTTCGCTCATTGCACACACCTCCGATATATACTATGCCGCAATCGGAGATAGGTCAATGATTTATACTAAAAAAGGGCGGAAAGCTCCGCCCTTTAAATTTATGCGCTAAATTACACGCTTGTTATCAGCCCTGAGAATTCTGCTTAGCCTCAAGGTCTGCAAGAGCGTCACGTCTGGAAAGATTGATCCTTCCCTGATTGTCGATCTCCATAACCTTAACAACGATCTCGTCGCCGACGGAAACAACGTCCTCGACCTTCTCAACTCTCTGACGGTCAAGCTTGGAAATGTGAACAAGTCCGTCCTTGCCGGGAGCGATCTCAACAAATGCACCGAAGTTCATCAGACGAACTACCTTGCCCTTGTAGATAGCACCTATCTCGGGATCGTTTGCAATAGTGTTGATGATCTGAATAGCCTTCTTAGCACCGTCCATATCAACGCCTGAAACAAATACATTGCCCTCGTCGTTAATGTCGATCTTTACGCCGCAGTCAGCGGAGATCTTCTGGATAACCTTACCACCCTGACCGATAACCTCACGTATCTTATCAACGGGAACCTTAGTCTGGAGCATCTTGGGAGCATACTTTCCGACGGTTTCTCTGGGCTGAGGGATAGCCTTCAGCATTATCTCGTCAAGTATATAAATTCTTGCCTTTCTTGTCTTTTCAAAAGCTTCCTTGATAATAGCGGGAGTAAGTCCGTCAACCTTGATGTCAACCTGAATAGCGGTGATACCCTTGTGAGTACCGCCAACCTTAAAGTCCATATCGCCGAAGAAGTCCTCAAGTCCCTGAATATCGACCATAGTCATAAAGTCGTCGCCATCGGTGATAAGACCGCAGGAAATACCTGCAACGGGAGCCTTAATGGGAACGCCTGCGTCCATCAGAGCAAGTGTAGAGCCGCAGATGGAGCCCTGAGATGTGGAACCGTTAGAGGAAAGAACCTCGGAAACAAGTCTGATTGCATAAGGGAATTCCTCAACGGAAGGAATAACGGGTTCAAGTGCTCTTTCAGCCAGCGCACCGTGACCGATCTCACGGCGTCCGGGACCTCTGGAGGGCTTTGTTTCGCCGACGGAGTACGAGGGGAAATTATAGTGGTGCATATATCTCTTTGTATCTTCCTCGTCAAGACCGTCAATGCGCTGTGCATCGCTTACAGGGCCAAGAGTTGCGATTGTGAGAACCTGTGTCTGACCTCTGGTAAACAGACCCGAACCGTGAACTCTGGGAAGAACGCCAACCTCAGCAGCAAGAGGACGAATCTCGTCGATCTGTCTGCCGTCAACACGCTTGCCCTGCTTGAGCCATTCTCTAACTATCTTCTTCTGCAGCTTATAGATGCACTCGTCGATCATGGGAATACGCTCAGCGTTTTCCTCGTCGAACTTAGCGTGAATGTCGTCCTTAATGGGAGAAAGTCTTTCTTCTCTGATATTCTTGTCGTTGGTATCGAGAGCAAACTTAACTCTGTCGGAAGCAAATGCTTCGATAGCGTCAAACAGGTCGTGGTCAACCTCCATAGACTCAAATTCAAACTTCTTCTTGCCGATCTGAGCCTGAATATCGCTGATGAAAGCAACGATCTTCTTGATCTCCTCGTGACCCTTGAGGATAGCTTCCAGCATAGTGTCCTCGGGAACCTGATCTGCGCCTGCTTCGATCATAACGATCTTTTCCATTGTACCTGCAACGGTAAGGTTCAGCTTGGACTTAGCTCTCTGATCGAGAGTAGGATTGAGCACGATCTCGTCATCAACAAGACCGACGCTGATACCGCCGATAGGACCATTCCAAGGAATATTGGAGATGGACAGCGCAACGGAAGTAGCGATCATACCTGTGATCTCGGGAGAATTATCGGGGTCAACCGCAAGGACAGTCATAACAACGGATACGTCGTTTCTCATATCCTTGGGGAAAAGAGGTCTGATGGGACGGTCAACGACTCTGGAAGTAAGGATAGCCTTTTCGGAGGGCTTGCCCTCTCTCTTCATAAACGAGCCGGGAATACGTCCAACGGAATAAAGTCTTTCCTCATAATCAACGGACAGAGGGAAGAAATCAACGCCCTCTCTGGGCTTCTCGCTGGCTGTTACGTTAGCCATAACAACTGTTTCACCGTAGCGTACCCAGCAGGAACCGTTGGAAAGCTCGCAGGTCTTGCCTGTTTCAACGGTCAGCTCTCTGCCTGCATAAGTGGTCTTGAATATTCTGTGATTCTCAAACATAAACTGCCTCCATAATTCAAATTTTACGTTTCAAACGGCAGCAGCTTTAGCAATAAATCCTGAATTCCCCGCAGAAATCCACGATTTAATGCTAAAACATCTACTGCTTTTTGAAACACGGAAAGGCAGAAGGGAAAAAACTTTCCCTCTGCCCCCGATTTTCGCACAAAAATTACTTACGAATTCCCAGCTTCTCGATGATAGCACGGTATCTCTCAATATCTGTCTTCATCAGATAGTTGAGGAGGTTACGTCTGTGACCGACCATCTTGAACAGACCTCTTCTGGAGTGGTGATCCTTCTTGTGGGTCTTAAGATGTTCGGTGAGGTCGCTGATTCTCTTGGTGAGGATAGCGATCTGAACCTCGGGCGAACCTGTGTCGGTTTCGCTCAGTCTGTACTTTTCGATAATAGCGGTTTTCTCGTCTTTCTGCATCATAGCAAAACACCTCTTATAAAATATTTTCCTGTGGCCAAGCAATCGGCAGGCGTTATTCCCCGAAAAAGGGGCGAATCCCGAAAGCTTAGAACACGGATAATGCGTTTATCAAACGCAACTCTAATATTATAACACACAATTTTCGATTTGTAAAGAGCAAATTTGAATTTTTTCAATTTATTTATATTTTCCCAATTAGGGCACTTCCGATAATGAAGTAATTATCGTTACCGAGCCGCAAACTTTGCTCATTTCGCTATCTATAAACGAAATGACAAAGGGGTCGCCCCTTATGAGATGGTTTTATGCTTTTTTCTGCCCTCAATGGGAGCTTCCTTTCCGCCCATATCCACAAAAACACTGTCTTCGGGGTCAAGAGGCTTCAAATAATCATATTCGGGATTGTCCTCTCCTCTCTGCTCATAGTACGGGTCGATAACATACTTTTGAATAATCGGATAGCTGTTAAACACGCTGACATATCCCAGAAAGCTCAGAACAAATATGGGAACAGCCACAATATTAAGGACACTCACAAACACCGTAGAAACAAAGGTAAGTCCCAATACAAGTGCATATATCAGCAGGGTAATGATATTTGTTTTAAGTCCCAGACAGGTCAGGAAAAAGGAATTTTTCAGTATATCCGAGAGCGGAAGGTCAACCGATACCAGCATGGGGAAAATGTAGAAATTCATTATCAAAAAGGTAAAGCCCAAAACAGCGGAAATAATGCTAAGCGCATAATAAAACACCGTATTTCCCGTTGATTCCGCCATCTGCGGGTATATCCTAAGTCCCATAACAACACCGCTGAACACCAGCAGATCGATAAGCCCAATTGGAAATGCCTGCTTAAAATTCTTTGAAAATCCGCTCCAAAAGTCCGAAAGAACATCACAGGGACGCTCCATTGAATAAAGCTTCAACACCTTTGTCATTCCCGCAATAGCAGGGCCTATGGTAATAATAGGAATACAGCAGAGGAATGTAAGAAAATTAAGTCCTATAATCTTCCAGAACTTTCTGAAATAAAGCTCGATAAATCTGAAAAATGGTTTTTTCCGGGGTGCGTTCTTCTCAACTCCGGGTCCCGCCTTGGTATAGTCGCCGAATAATGCCAAATTTTACAACTCCTTAAATTTTCTAACCCCTGCTTCCCTTTTTGGGATAATTAACCTTTTATTGAACCGCAGCCGTCATCATCACCGCTGCTTTGCGATATGCACAGCCAACGCCCCCTCGGCAATAGCAAGGGTTCAGGCTTTGAGGTCCCCTGTCACTATGAAAGCAGATAGACCGCCACAGCAGCGTGAGCAACTCCGCAGACGCCGGAGCAAACCACAGCACCGACCGCAAAAACGGCAAATCTTGCCAGATACAGCCGCACATCGGGCATAGGACGTATGACAGCACCGCCCGAAAAGAACAGCACCCGAGCACATTGCCCCGAAAAAAGCACAGCCTCAGCAGCCGCAGCCGCAAGAATAAACGAGCCGACCGCCGCTTCGCAGACAGAAACCGCAAGCATAGCCGCCGCTCCTCTCCCGCCGTTCGCAGAAAGAGCATACAAATGCGAAAGCAGCGCACCCGTCCCAATTCCCCGAAACAGCACCACCGCCGCAGCCAGCGGTTGAAACACCGTACCGAATCCAAGAAAGAACACCGCCGCAATGAACACCGCCGCACCAAAAGCAGAACGGCTCACCGCCGCACCTACCTCATAAGCACTGCCGTCAGCAGGAACAAGCCCGCCGACCGCCGCAGCAATATCACCGTTATCGGAATATATACCCGTGCCCGCAGCGATTCCAGCCATCAGAATTATCATCATAAAAGCAGTTACGATTTTTCTGCCCGAATAAGCATTGCCGTCCGTCATCTGAACACCCTCCGTTTTTTTCGCAAATATGCCTGTCCGTTCAAATTATATGAACGGAAGAACGGAAAAAGAACAGAGGATACGGATTACTTGGAAAGCTCAAAAGCCCTCTTTGTGCAGCTTTCACAGCATCTGCGGACAACACCCAGCAGATTGCCATCATAAAGCTCGTCAAGTCCCTTTAATGTAGTTCCTCCGGGTGAGGAAACCATCTTTATAAGCTCGTCAACTGATTTTCCCGAATCTGTCAGCATCTTTGCAGAACCGATAAGACTCTGTGCAAACAGTTCAAGAGCCGCATTTCCGTCAATACCCTCGGAAACCGCATAATCCACAAAGCCCTTCGCAAACAGGTAAATGAAAGCGGGGCTGCTGCCGTTTACAGCAATGATCTCCTTCATCTTGTTTTCGGGAACAACAGCCGTTATGCCGCCCGTTTCAAAAATTTCACGGACAACAGCAAATTCATCGTCGGAAACGTGAGCGCATTTTGCAAGAGCGGTCGCACCCTCTCCCAAAAGAAACGGTGTGTTTGGCATAACAAGTACGACCTTTGCCTCGGGGATAGTCGATTTTCTGATATAGTCCGCAGTAATGCCCGCAGCTATGGAAACAATGACCTTATCCTCGGTAACACTGCCCTTTATCTCCTCCAGCAGTCCCCCGAAATTTTGGGGCTTTACCGCAAGGAAAATGTATTTGCAGTTCTCAACGACCTCACAAGCCGTTTTGCAGGGAGATACACCACATTCCGCCAAAGAAGCAAGCTTGTCCGAAAAGCTGTCAAATGCACATACGTCCACCTTGTCTGAAAGGCAAAGATTTATTCCCTTCATTATGGCAGAACCCATATTTCCTGCACCAATGAAACCTACCTTGACTTTTTCACCATTTGTAAAAGCTGACATGAAGATCACTCCTTTTTTGAATAAAAAATCCACCTGCTAGTATTATACAACGTTCTGTACAATTTAGCAAGTGGTTTTTTGTAATATTCTTATATTTTTAAAAGAAAATCAATTGGATAATGCAGTTTTTTTGCCAACTATCTTATGGTACGCCACATAAACAACGGGCAGGACAGCAACCATCATTATCACATCGACGGGAAGCTGAACAAGGTTTTTGATAATTCTGGGAGGTAAAAGAGCCATAAAGCCCTTACCGTAAATGATCGAGCAGAAATAAGTATTCAGAAGCAGATTGCAGAAAATCATCAAACATATCTTGCAGAGTGCACTTCTCACGGCAAGATTGATAATATCCCGCTTTTCCTTGGAAACGACCGCACGGTAAAGAAAAATACCATAAATCATTCCTCCAAGTGCCTGAACAAGCGTAAATCCAGGGTGGAAAGCACCGCCGTTCTTATTTGCTACCATAAATCCAATAATGTCGGTGATAACACCTGCAGTAAAGCCCGCAGTCGGTCCAAGAATCATACCGATAGAAGCCAGTACCAGCCACGCAAAAGTTATCTTTATAGTCGGACCTATGGGGATAGTCGTTACCATACCGACAAGCGCATGAAGCCCGATAAGCAGCCCCATTGTGCAGATACCTCTGCGGGTAAGCATTTCCTTTGCGGAATCGCTGAACATAGAAAAAAAGCTTTTCATTATAATACCTCCTTAAAAATAGCGGACAAAGCTTGCCTTAGCATATTTTACAGAGGAAAAAACGAAAAGCTCTATAACATATGCACCAGCGGGATGCGGCAGATGAACCGCAAGGTGCAAGACCTTTTCGTCCGAATGACAACTCCCCGTTCATTCGGCACTGATACCGCAATAGCACGGTATTACGCTCATCTGCCTACTCTGTTGCAGGATACGCCCGAAAAGGGCATATCTCTGTAATAGTCTGATTAGAAAGAAATAAGGTTAGAAAGGTTGTAGAGATCTGTTTCAAAGGGCTTTTTCATAGAAAGAGCTTCCTGAATGTCAACATCAATGACTTTATCCCTATCCATGCCTACAACTCTGTTGCCGATGCCCTTTTCTAGCAGGTCAACAGCATAAGCACCCATACGGCTTGCCGCAACTCTGTCACGAACCGTGGGAGATCCGCCTCTCTGAACGTGACCGAGGATAGTAGCTCTCGATTCAATGCCTGTTCTTGCCTGTATCTCCTTAGCCAGCTCCTCGGAATGACCGACGCCCTCGGAAACAACAATGATATAGTGCTTCTTACCTGTAGCCCTGGACTTCATGATCTTCTCAATTATCTCATCGGTAGTGATGGGAATCTCAGGAACAACAACAGCGATAGCACCAACAGCAACACCTGTATTTACGGCAATGTAGCCGGCATTTCTTCCCATAACCTCTACAATACTGCAGCGCTCATGGGACTGTGCGGTATCTCTGATCTTATCGACCATTTCCATAGCGGTGTTCATAGCCGTGTCATATCCGATAGTGTAGTCTGTGCACTGAATATCATTGTCGATAGTTCCGGGCAGACCAACGCAAGGAATACCTGCTGCGGACAGATCTGCAGCACCTCTGAAGGAACCGTCGCCGCCGATAACAACAATACCGTCAAGACCAAGCTCAACGCACTTATCTCTAGCCTTCATAACGCCTGCCTGCTCCTTGAATTCAAGGCAGCGTGCGGTATAAAGGATAGTACCGCCCCTCTGGATAATGTCGGAAACACTTCTTTCGGTAAGCTCTCTGGTTTCGCCGTGGATAAGGCCGTTGTAACCTCTCTCAATGCCGATTACCTTCATTCCCTTTGCGATAGCAGCTCTGGTCACAGCTCTGACAGCTGCGTTCATTCCGGGCGAATCGCCGCCGCTAGTAAGAATACCAATAGTCTTTGCCATATTTAACCCTCCATATTAACGCATTAAACGTTTAACAAAACATATTAAACGTTTAACGATGCTATACGAATTCACATTACAAAATTAATTTTACTACATATTTAAACAAATGTCAAGGCATTTGTCAAGGATTTAACACTTTTTTCGCAATTAGGAATATATTGACTATTATTTGCAGTTCATTTTCACATCAAACACTTCCGAGCTCAATGAAAATATTTTCCTTGCCGACAATATCGCAAACTGTTTTCAGCAGTTCACCGTCAATATTTATTCCCGAAATATTTGTAGGAGATAATTTCCTTTTAGACGGTTCAAAGCAGAATATGAGTTTACCCTTTCCCGACTTTGAAATGATACAGTTCATAATGGCTTTGGCCTTTACAGTGTCATTATCATTAACTTTAATGTAAAGCTTTTTGTCCTTACATATTGTTTCCATCTCAAACCGAGTAAAAATACGTTCTGCAAGCAGCTTCGGTTCCTCATCCTTAACGGATATTTTACCCGAAACAAAGCAAGGAATACCACTTTCATCGGACTTTATAACATTTTTGCTCTCCTTAAACACCTCCGGGAATACGATGCACTCCATCTCTCCCGTTTTGTCTTCGATCTTGGTAAATGCCATCTGAGAGTCGTTTTTTGTGTTGTAAAGTTTAAAGCCTTGCCAAGTTACGGCAACTAAGACCTTCTTTCCATCCATATTGCTGCTGCCGTTTTCTGCGGCTGACAATATAGAATTTATCGCTGTTGTCCTCAGAGCAGAGGCATAATTGTCAACCGAATCCAGCGGATGTCCTGAAATATATATACCTGTAATTTCCTTTTCCATTTTCAGCCGAACTTCATCGGGATATTCGGGAAGTTCTTTGATAATACCATCGGAACTCGTGTTTTCCATAGCTGAACCAAAGAAATCCATCTGACCGTCAATATTCCTTCGAATACTGTCCCTGCCGTCGTCAAACAAGCCTTCATAGTTTTCCATAAGCGTGTGACGAGTGTAACCAAGACTATCAAAGGCACCGCATTTTATAAGGCTTTCAAATGCCCGTTTGTTGAAATCCCTGCCCTGCATTCGTCGGCAGAAATCCTGAATACTTACAAAAGCACCCGAACGCCGTGCTTCAAGTATTCCCGAAATGACTCCCCTTCCAACGCCCTTGACAGCCAGCAGTGCAAATCTTATTCCACCACCGACAGAAGCAAAGCCTTCCATACTCTCGTTGATATCGGGTGAAAGCACTTTTACTCCCGCACCTTCACAGCCCGAAATATACTCAATAAGCTTTCCCGTATTTTCCAGAACGCTTGTCATAAGTGCCGCCATATATTCCGTAAAATAGTGCCGTTTCAGATATGCCGTCTGATAAGCCACCAAAGAATATGCCGCCGCATGGGATTTGTTGAACGCATAGGACGCAAAGCCCGCCATTTCGTCAAAAACCGAATTTGCAGTTTCCTCGGGAACACCGTTTTTCACCGAGCCTTCAACGAATATCCCCCGCTCCTTTTCCATAACATCGTGCTTTTTCTTTGCCATCGCACGGCGGACAAGATCAGCCCTCCCGTAGGAATAACCTGCCATTTTTCGGCATATCTCCATGACCTGCTCCTGATAAACTATACAGCCGCAGGTTACATTCAGAATGTTTTCCAATATCGGGTGTGCATAGGTTATCTTCTCGGGGTGCTCCCTGTTTTCGATATATTTCGGGATACTGTCCATAGGTCCTGGACGGTAAAGTGACAGTGCCGCCGTCAGATCTTCGATAGAACGGGGCTTCATCTTCATCAGAACCTGCCGCATACCGTCACTTTCAAACTGAAATACTCCCAGCGTGTCCCCCTTTGAGATCATCTGAAATGTTTCAGCGTCATTTTCGGGCAGCTTTGACACGGAAAACTCGGGATTTTTCTTTCTGATCTCCCTTTCACAATCGCTTATGACCGTCAGATTGCGAAGTCCCAGAAAGTCCATTTTCAGAAGTCCCAACGACTCCAAAACGGTCATAGTGTACTGAGTTACCGATGAACTTCCGTCAGCCTTATAGAGCGGAACATAATCTCTGACAGGTCTGTCCGAAATTACAACGCCCGCTGCGTGTGTAGAAGCATGACGGGGCATTCCCTCCAGACGCATAGCCGCAGAAATGATTTCCCGAACCTTTACGTCGGAATCGTACAATTCTTTCAGCTCGGGACTTTCTTTGAGTGCCCTTTCAAGCGTAACGTGAATTCCAAACGGAATCAGCTTTGTGATCTTGTCCGACAGCTGATAGGGCGCATTCATTACCCTTGCAACGTCCTTGACAGCAGCCTTTGCCGCCATTGTTCCGAAGGTGATTATCTGCGCTACCCTGTCCTCGCCGTATTTACGGATAACATAATCTATGACCTCCTGCCTGCGCTCATAGCAGAAATCAATGTCAAAATCGGGCATGGAAACTCGTTCGGGATTAAGAAAACGCTCAAACAGCAGATTATATTTCAGCGGGTCAATTCCCGTGATACCGATACAGTACGCAGCAAGACTTCCCGCACCCGAACCACGCCCGGGACCTACGGGAATTTTCTTCTCCTTTGCATACCGAATAAAATCCCACACTATAAGATAGTAGTCGGTAAATCCCATCTTCTTTATAACATCAAGCTCGTACTTAAGCCGTTCAATTGCCTTTTCGGAGGGCTGACCATACCGCTTTTTCAGCCCCTTAAAGCAAAGTGCTGTAAAATAATCATCATTGTTGTCAACACCGTCAATGACAAATTTCGGCAACTTTATCTTGCCGAATTCAAACTCCACATTGCACCGCTCGGCAATTTTTGCGGTATTGTCCACCGCTTCGGGACAGTACGCAAACAGCTTGCGCATTTCCTCCTCGGATTTCATATAAAATTCTTCCGTGGGGAATGCCAACGGTGACGGTTCATCAAGCAAAGTGTTTGTCTGTATGGCAATGAGTATCTTCTGCACGGACGCATCGTTTTTCTTGATATAGTGAACGTCATTTGTAGCAGCACAGGGAATCCCAAGCTTTTCAGACAGCTTTAAAAGCGTCCCATTAACTCGCTTCTCCTCGGGAATACCGTGGTCCTGTATTTCAAAATAGTAATTTTCCGCCCCAAAGGTTTCCTTATAGAACAAAGCCGCCTCTTCGGCAGCTTCAAGATCGTTATTCAAAATATTTCTCTGAACCTCGCCCGCAATACAGCCCGACAGCGCAATAAGTCCGCTGCTGTATCGTTTAAGAAGCTCCCTGTCCACCCTCGGCTTACTGTAAAATCCCTCGGTATAACCGTAGGACACAAGCTTAATGAGATTTTCATAGCCGCTGTTGTCCTTGCAAAGAAGTATCAGATGATAAGGCTTACTGTCCTTTATTCTGTCAAATCTGCTTGCGGGGGCAACATAGACCTCACAGCCGATAATGGGCTTTATCCCCTGCTTTTTGCATTCGTTATAGAACTCAATTGCACCGAACATTACTCCGTGGTCGGTTATTGCAGCAGCCGTCTGTCCGATAGATTTAGCATATTCCGCAATCTCCCTGATACGGCAGGCACCGTCCAAAAGGCTGTATTCGGAATGCAGATGAAGATGAACAAATCCGCTCAATTCTTGTCACCTCGGTCTATTTTACGTTTCTTCGGGATATTCTTCTCTGAGCCTGTCCGCAATATCGGAAATTCGCTTCAACCGATGATTTATCCCCGAACGTCCTATGGGCTTTGACAGCATCTCCCCCAACTCTTTCAGAGAAAACTCGGGGTTATCCATACGAACAATAGCCATCTCGTAGAGCTCGGGCGGCAGCGAGTCAAGTCCCTCGGTCTTATCAATAAACAAAATGTCCTCTATCTGCTTTTCCGCCGCTCTGATTATTCGGTCAATATTTGCGGAATCGCAGTTGGCAATGCGATTTGCCTTGTTCCGCACGTCCTTTAATATCTTGACATTCATCAGTTCAAGAGATGAGTTCGTCGCCCCCATAATAGTCAGCAAATCCTCGATAGACTCACTTCCCTTTATGTACAGCACATACGCACCCTTTCTGAGGGTGGAATTTACCGTCAGGTCCATTGAAAGAAGCATATCCGACAGATCATCACAAAGCTCCTTATATGGTATGACAAATTCAAGGTGATATTCCTTGTTGGGGTCAATAATACTTCCGCAGGACAAAAACGCCCCCGACAGGAACGCAAACATATTGTTATTGTTGATTATTTCGCCCTGAATACGGTGAATAAGCGTTCGGCTGGAAATACGGAAACGAAATATTATCTCCTCGATATTCTCCGTTTCGTCCACCGAAAGCGTGTAAAGGACAGTACCGTTTTTCTTAGTATTCTCCGACACGGAAACAGTTTTTTTTCGTCCCAGCAAATCGTCTGTAAGAGAGATAAAGGTGTCCGCCACAAGCTTGTTTTCCGTCTGAAAAACCAGACCTTCGGCGGAAAAATGTTTGCAGAAGAGTATCATTCCGTAAAGGCAGGCGTACTTCTTGTCGCTGTCGGTCAGGTGCTGAGTAAGCTCCCTTTTGACCTCCGAGGAAAAGGAGGTGCTTTTTACCTCTGTACTCATTATGGATGATCCTTCCTATCTGTCCTTAGTAATATCCTTGTGGCAGATACGTGCCTTTATCCCCTTTTCAGTCAGATGACGGAACATAGCTTCGGCAAATGTCACCGAACGGTGCTTTCCGCCCGTACAGCCGAAAGCAATAACAAGCTGACATTTTCCCTCATGAATGTAAAGCGGAATAAGAAAATCTATCATATCCGTAAGCTTTTCAAGCAGCTTCTGTGACTGTTCAAAGGAAAGCACATAATCGCTGACGCAGCTTTCAAGCCCCGTGTGCTCTTTAAGCTCGGGGATATAGTAAGGATTTGGCAGACATCTTACATCAAACACCAGATCCGCATCACGGCAATAACCGTACTTGAAGCCGAAGGACATTACCTTCACAAGCATAGAATCGGACGCATTGTCAAGGAATGTTGTCTTGATATTCTCCTTCAGCTGACCGATAGTCATGTCGGTAGTATCTATGTAATAATTTGCAGCTTCTCGGACGGTTGTCAGCACTTCACGTTCAAAGGCTATTGCCCTGGAAATACTGCCGTGTGCCTTTTCGTCCAGCGGGTGCTTTCTTCTGGTTTCCTTGTAACGCTTGCAGAGAACCTCATCGGACGCATCAAGGAACAAAATACTTGCTTCTATCCCCTGCTGTTTCAGGCTTTCAAGGCTTTTGCCCAGCTCGAGGAACATATCTCCGCCCCTGATGTCCGTAACAATAGCGATCTTGTCAAGCTGTCCACCCGACTGCATACAAATATCCACAAACTTTGAGATAAGTATAGGCGGCATATTGTCTACGCAGTAAAAGCCGATGTCCTCCAAAGCGTCCACCGCTCCCGATTTTCCCGAACCGGACATTCCCGTAACTATCAGAAACTGCATATTATCATTCCCTTTCACGTTTCTTATCTGATAATAACAGGCTCACATTCCAGCTTATAGCCTGTTTTTTCGTAAACCTCGTCCTGTACAATTTTAATGAGTGACATCAAATCATCAAATGTGGCATTTCCCTTGTTGACGATAAATCCCGCATGCTTTTCGCTGACCTGTGCATCGCCCACGGAACGTCCCTTCAACCCGCATTGGTCAATAAGCAGCGACGCAAAGCTGCCCTCGGGACGTTTGAAGGTGCTGCCCGCACTTGGGTATTCAAGGGGCTGCTTTGATCTTCGGCGTTCCATTAGATCGTCCATTTTTGCCTTTATCTCGGAAACATCGCCCTTTGTAAGTTCAAATTCGGCAGACAGAATAATACTGTCCCCGCCACTGAAACGACTCTTACGGTAGGACATTTCCAGCTCGTCACGGGAATATTCCGCAATGCTGCCATCGGGCAGAACCGCTCTGACCTTGACAATAACATCAGCAGTTTCCCCGCCGTATGCACCCGCATTCATATATACCGCACCGCCCACCGAACCGGGGATACCGTAAGCAAATTCCAGCCCCGACAGCCCCTCACGCATAGCAGCAGCGGACAGTCCAGTAAAGGACGCACCCGCTCCCGCAGTAACACAGCAGCCGTCAAAGCATATCTGCGAAAGTCCCTCTCCGAAAACAAAAACTATTCCGTCAATCTTCTCATCGGAAACAATAAGATTAGAACCTTTTCCGAAAATATAGTACGGAATTTCCAACTCACGGCAAAGCTTAGGCAGCTCACAGCAAGCCTTTTCATCGGACAGCACAATAACACCGTCACAGCAGCCTCCTATTTTGAATGACGTATAGCTTTTCAGGGACGGCTCTCTGCGCACCTCACAGCCAAGCTGTTTTGCCGCTTCAAACACTCTGTCAAGTCTTTCGGTCAATATCATATGATACCCGCTTTCATTACGAATTGCCGAAATTATGTCGGCTAAATAAATATATTCCAAATAAGTCTGTCAATATACAGCGTTCAGACAAGTTCACGGCCTCTTTTTTCGTTGATGAACCGTCTGAGCCTGTCCCAATCGGCGTTTAAAATAAGCCTTTCGGGGAAATCTATCTCTTCAAGCATTTTCTTTGACAGCGGAACTTCACCCGTCAGTTCACAGTAATGTCCGTCACTGTTTACCACAATGGGACATTCAATTTTTTTGCATATCTCGGCGATTTTTCGGAAATTATCCGCAGTACCCTTCCATTTTATGCTGCTTTCGTTTATCTCTACAAGCTTGCCGCATTCCTTGAATTTGGCAATACATTGTTCATAATCAAATGGATAAGCCAGCGTCCCCGGGTGGCCGATAACATCAACAAGCGGATTTTCGGCAACCTTGAGATAAGTGTTGGTTATCTGCTCCACCGTTCCCGCTTTAAGCATATCACGATGAATGGACGCAATTATCCAGTCAAGTGCCGCACACTCATTTTCGGGAAAATCAATGTTTCCCTCATAGTCAATAATGCTGGATTCTGCGCCGTATATTATGCTTACACCCTTTATCTTTCGAGGAATAGCCTTTTTCAGATTATGGAAATGCCATATGTGAGGAGCGTCGGTGTTTCCCGGTGTATGGTCGGTAATTGCAACTGCTTTAAGTCCCCTTTCGGCAGCACAGGTGGCTATCTCCATTATAGTCGAATATCCGTGAGTTGACGCCACCGTATGGCAATGGGTATCTGCTTCGATAAACATTTTTGACCTCCGTAAAAAACACCTTATTTATCCTCGGGAACATAAACCATCACAGGTTCACTGTTGCCCCATTCATAAACATAAACTCTGCCGCACCGAGGACATTTCCAAACATCATATTTGGGTGAAGGAATATCCAGTGGGTCTGTAATGCCGCTGTCGAGTATATTATCCCATTCCCTGTCCGTATAAACGTACAGCTGAACATCGTTGGGACACTGTGTTGTACTCATAACATTTCCGCAGCGGCAGGTTACTCTTGCCATATTAGTAAATATCCCACTTTTTAACGGAATCCTTGCGCTCCATATCAAGTCCGAGATTGTCCAGCAGCTCCTGAGCGGCATTGTAGCCCATCTTCTTCTGACGGTTGTTCATAGCCGCAACTTCGAGAATTACCGCAAGATTACGTCCCGGCTTTACGGGGATAACGTTGCAGGGAACATTTACGCCCAGAATTGACGTATATTCGTTATCCACACCCATACGGTCATAAACCTTCTCACTGTCCCAAGGCTCCAGTTCAACTATCATATCTATCTTTTCGGTGATCTTGACAGCACCCATACCGAACAGACGGCGGGCGTTGATGATACCAATACCGCGAAGTTCAAGGAAGTGCCTGATATTTTCGGGAGATGAACCAACAAGGCTTATGCTGGACACTCGTCTTATCTCAACCGCATCGTCCGCAACAAGACGGTGACCTCTCTTAATAAGCTCAACCGCAGTTTCACTCTTACCGACACCGCTCTCACCCACAATAAGCATACCCTCGCCGTAAACCTCAATAAGTACACCATGACGTGTGATTCTCGGTGCAAGATTAAGGTTAAGGAACGCTATCAGCGCAGCCATAAAGCTTGAAGTGCTGTCCTTTGAACGGAGCAGAGAAACCTCGTGCTTCTTTGCAAGCTCCAGCATTTCGGGGAAATAGGGCAGTTCACGGGAGATAATAAGCGCAGGCAGCTTCTGAGCAAACAGCATTTCAATACGCTCATATCTCGTAGGTTCATCAAGAGAAGCAAGATATGCAAACTCCATCTTACCAACTATCTGAATACGCTCGGGATTGAAATATTCGTAAAATCCCATAAGCTGCAAACCGGGACGGTTCAGATCCGGCTCACCGATAAGTATATTTTCGGGATCATCGGGCAGATGAATACTCTCCAAATGGAATTCATCAATGATTTTTTTCAGGGAAACGGTAAATTTTTCAGCCATTCATTCCAGCTCCAATCATTTAGTCGTTCGGCATAGCCGCATACATATATTTTTATTATACATCATTTTCTCCCTTTTTTCAAGCCGTTTTGAAAATTTTATGTAAATGCCGTCAATCCTTAAAAAACAGAGGTATGTGCGCATTAACGTACATACCTCTGCTGTAAGGGAACATTATCCCCGAATATTCCGCTTATAGCTGCAAATTATATTAAAGCAAGCGGTCTTTCCCGATTAGTGAACACTTCCGGACTTGTAGGCATCGATCATTTTCTTGACCATCTGTCCGCCAACAGAGCCAACCTCTCTGGCAGTCAGGTCGCCGTTGTAGCCCTGCTTCAGGTTTACGCCAACCTCGTTAGCAGCTTCCATCTTAAATCTTTCGAGGGTCTCTCTGCCCTGCTGAGTCATGTTAGAATCTTTCATTTTGGTATCTCCTTTTTATTTTTAGTGCTTAAGGGGTTTGCACTAATATTATATACGGGAGATAGTTTTATATTAGCGGTAATTAATGTTAGCAGGTTATTCTGAAATCACAGACCGAAGCCTGCCACCATATCTGCACATTCCTTAGTACCCACAAAGCCCGCAAGCACTTCCTCACGTGACATTCCGTTCTGCATGCTTTTCAGCCAGCCATTCTTACCGTTTTCATCGGATGGACGGTTAAAGAATGTAGCATACATATTTTCAAGAAAATCTTCATCGGAAAGATTTTTATTCAGATATTCAGCTGAAAAAATAAAATTGTAAGCCAGCCGATACAGATCACCGTCTTTGAGATAGTTCCCCGTATGGTCATTTAAACCGTTAATGTCATACTCCCTGTCCAAAGCCTTAGTGTACAAACGTGCGACGAAGGCGGTCAGCTTTGAGCTTCTGTCACGGTTCTCGGTATACTCCCATACTCCTCGGTTAATGCCGTACTTTTCGCAAATTTCCGAAAATTCATTTGACTGAGTAAAGCCATAGAAGATATGTCCGACAGAACAGCCGCCGTCAAGGGTCGAAGTCCAATTCGCAAGACCCTCGGAATCGGGTTCACGGTCCAGGAAGGTCAGATACATTCTGCGGACCCGCTCTTCATTGGTAATGTCAAGGTTAAGGAACTCGTTTGAAAAGACAAAATCGTATGCCACCTTGCAGGCAGTTTCACCATTTTTCAGATTTTTTATATGATTTGCCTTTCCCTCGGGGTCGGAGCTTCTGTTAAGGATATTCAGATAAAGCCTTTCCACAAATTCCGAAACAGCTTCTTCGTTTACGGGCTGTTCAGTTCTCCAATGTGCATGAAGCAGATTTCCGCAGTAAATGCTGTCCTCGGTTATCCTTGTACCGCCCTCAGCCTCGGTGTACCAACCGTCAAAAACATAGCCGCTTTTTTCGGGAACAGGCAGTTTTCCATATGCGGAATTGTCACTAACATATTTGAAATCGGCAAGATAACCGTCCTCGGACAGGTAAACGCTGACTAAATTTGTTGAAGCGTCAAATCCCGCATAATTGCCAGTCTTTATCTTGTCGACAAATTCACCGCCGTCATTGCCGTAGCAGAGATGTCCCGAAAGTACCATACCGCCGCTTATGACCATAAATCTGTCGGAGGAACCGTATTCTCTTTTTGCAATAACCATTCCGCTGTTGTCCGTCTGCACCTCGATACCGTAAATGTTTGTCATTACCGTCACATCGGGTACATTGTAAACTATCAGCTCACCCGCTCCCCTGCTTCTGTTTACTCCGTCTGCCGTATAGGTGAGCACCGCCGACGGCAAAACACCGCCGTTTGCGTCAAATACTATCTTATGTCCCTTTGAAATATCTCCATTGGACAGACTTAGTATATACCTCTGATTTTCATTCAAAGAGCTTGTATCTAAACTAACATTATTACCATCGACCGAACCGACAGAACAGCCCTCCGCACACTTAGGCACCAAATAATATGCACTGCCCGACCGAAGTATCTGCCAGCATTGTTCGTCCGAATCATTTTTCTCCGCAAGCAGAACATCGGAACCGTTGGCAATACTTAGATAAAGCCCACTGCCGACATTTCGTACAGTGTAATAGCCTGCTCCCACATACTGAACATACCACTCCTGCTCCGCACTATCATTATCGGTATCAAGCATGACCGCCGAACCGCCCGTCAAAGCTTTTGAACTGTCATCTTTGCATAAAAGCTTATATGAACCTTCGGAAACCGTCATGGTGTTTGACGTAACTGTAACAATACTGTCGATTACTCTTTCGGCATGATCGGCATTTGCCACAGAAACAGTCAGCCTGTACACCCCCGCACTAAGACCGCCGAGCTCAACAGAAAGCGTGCTCAGGTCAAGACTTTTTTCTAACGGTTCACAGCTGAAATTTATTTTTTCGCCGCCATCGGCATCAACGACCTTTACAGAAGCACCTATGAGATACATCTCCGAAGTGACCGTTCCGCTAAAAACTGACTGACTCCCCGCCTTGAACGCTGTCTGACATGACATATTCTCACACTTTATTTCGGGAGAAATATAGCGAATGTCATAAAGCCCCCAGAATGAATTCCTTGCCAGATTTCCCCTCTGTGCATACTGGTCAACGCCATTATAATAGTGTGCACATCTCTCAAACCACTGCGCCCACGCACAAGCAGCATCATAAGCACCCTGCTGTGTGTTCTCAAAGCCCTGCATATGACTCCATGCGTTTTTCTCGCTGGTTTTCAGCTCATACTGAAGATAGCACATCTGACCGTATGCAGATGTATAGTCAAGTCCGTTTTCACTGCAATAGCTTTTGAGAGCAGTAAGTCGGGTATCCCGCCATTGACAAAGACCGTAGCTTTCCTTTCCCAGGTCATTGGGGTTATACGCATTTGGGTCAAAACCCGACTCCTTGTAGATATTCGCCATAATTCCGACAGCCGTAGCATAATTAAAGCAAAGCTCATTTGTCAGGAAATCATATATCTCCAGCTCGCTTTCCTTTCCCGTATAAGATGAGCCTGCCGAACCGTTATAGTTTATTATATTGTCATAAGAGATAGTTCCGCTGTGAGATCCCGCAAAATCCGCAAGAAATACCGCCGTATACGGAAAGTCGTTTTCGCTTATCTCCGGTGAAATAACATATTCATCGCTGTCCCAAACAGGCAGGAAGGAATAGTATTTGTAATTCGTGTTTTCGTAATCACCGTCAGCGCAGACCCATGAAACGGGAATATCCTCCACACTGTTATCGGACATTACAGCCGTTATTACAGACGGCATATTCTCCGACAGCTGATGAAGCTCAGGCTTAGTATCGGAGTAATACTGTGAAGCTATTGGAGAAACCGCACCGACAAATCCCACAATAACACTTTCGTCCTCACCGATAGCCTTTGCGCTTATCTCCGAATATGTACTGCCCGCCATAAAAACGGACATAGCCACAGCTAAAGACCTTATCGCAAATATATTCTTCATAATCTCTATCACTTACCCAAAAATAAAATTATCAAACGGGAGAAAATCTCGAAATAAGCTTTTCGGCAATGCGCAGACCGTCCGCCGCAGCAGAGGTTATCCCTCCCGCATATCCCGCACCCTCGCCGCAGGGATAAAGTCCCCTGATGCCGACTGCTTCAAACTCCTCGTTGCGGCTTATCCTCACAGGAGATGAAGTCCGTGTTTCGGGCGCAGTAAGAACAGCGGAGGAATTGCCGAAGCACTTCATTTTCCGTGCAAACACTCCTAACCCCTCACAAAGCATATCCGTGACAAAATCGGGGAATATCTCATAAAGGTCACCCTCGGAAACTCCAATGGCATAGCTTGGTTCGATCCCGCCGTCAAGTCCTGTTTTTCGTTTCAGGAAATTTCCCACAGTAACAGCAGGAGCCTTATAGGATCCTGTCGCCTCAAAAGCCTTCTTTTCAATTGAACGTGCAAACTTCACACCGTCCAGCGGGTGATTGCCGAAATCCTCGGGAGATACGGAAACTGCCACCGCAGCATTTGCATTTTTCCCGTCACGCAAAAATTCGCTCATTCCGTTGGTAACAACAGTATTTCTCTCACTCTGGGACGGCACCACAACTCCCCCGGGGCACATACAGAAGGTATAAACTCCCCTGCCGTCCCGACGATGGGAAAGCTGATATTCACCTTTCGGCAGCAGCGGATTTCCCGCCTGTCTTCCGTAAAGCGAATAGTCGACCTCCTCCTGAAGATGCTCTATCCTAACGCCCACGGAAAATGGCTTCGGTTCAAGAAAAACACCGCTTTCCAGCAGCATTTCAAAGGTATCACGGGAGCTGTGTCCGACAGCAAGAACAAGCGCAGACACGGGTATCTCCTCCCTGACACCGCTTAGGAGATTTTCGGCAGTCACCGATCTCAGCACACCGTTTTCCGTTTTTATGGAACGAAGTGCTGTCAAAAACCTCACCTCTCCGCCGCACTCGATTATCCGTCTGCGGATATTTTTAACAACTCCCCTAAGCTTGTCCGTACCGATATGGGGCTTTGCCTTGAACATTATCTCTTCGGGGGCACCCATTTCGCAGAACCTTTTCAGGATATACCGACAGCGCTTGTCATTGATACGGGTGGTAAGCTTTCCGTCGGAAAATGTCCCCGCACCGCCTTCACCGAACTGAACGCTGCTGTTCTCGTCAAGCTCACCGCCGTTCCAAAAATCTGTCACACGTTTAACTCTGTCATCGACCGCCTCACCCCGTTCAAGAACGATGGGAGAATAACCGTTTTCCGCCAACAGCAGAGCGGCAAACATTCCCGCAGGTCCAAAGCCCGCAATAACTATCCGACCGTTCTGCCTTTCGGTACCTTTTGGGACATTTATCTCGGTATCGTCGGAACATTCCGAGCAAAAGCTGTACCGTCTGCAAAGCTCAGCTTCCTTATTTGCGTCAAGGGACAGATAGACAGAAGCCGCAAGCTTAATATCCGACTGCCGCCTTGCATCTATGGATATTTTGTGTATGTCTGCCGAAAAAACGCTGCTGCGGCTGATGGAGATCTTTTTCAGCGCAGCAGCGATAAGCTCATCTTTTTCGGCAGAGATAGGAGCGGAAATACCGCTGATAATAACTGCCATACTTTTTATTCCTCCGTAACCTCAGGTTCGGGTTCTTCCTTTATGCTTGCCGTCAGGGAGATGTTGAAGGTTCCCATTGACCATATTTCGGGGTGGGACGGTACGGAGATCTGCACAGGACAGGCAAATGTACCCTCCGTTATTTCATAGGGCATCAGGTCAAGAACAGCCACAACATCGGGCTTAGACAGCTCGGCAATAACCTCCTCGGGTCCGATGAAATCAATGGAATATCCCGAATTAATTGGTGTAATGTCATACTGAGCAGGTGCATTTATGACCGCAAGATCCGACGACCGCAGATTAATGCGCTTCTTTGCAAGCCCCTCGCTGGGACAAGTAACGGTTACCTTGTCAATTCCCGAAAGATTTGTGTAATTCTCCCCGAGAATGACTTCAAATTCAAACTCCGAGCCAATGTCAACCTTTCGCATATCTATTATACCCACCACAAAGCTGTTTACATCACGAATACTTTCGGTAGGCGCACCAATATCTATCTGGGTTTCGGACAGTACCAGCTGCTTTTTGAAAGCGTCTGCGTCAAAGCCCGCAGGAGCGTTCTGTATCTCAACCTCCAGCGGTATTGTCTGCTTCACGTATATTGGGATAACGATGGTAAAGTTCGATTTGTCATAGGTCAGATCGCCGTTATCGTTGGAAATTTCGGCATTGCTGTTCTTGTTGAAAAGAACTATCTGATCCGACTGTACCTCTGCGGACGCTTTAAGCTCCTTGCTGACGGTAGTTTTTGCGTAAACATTTGTGATATTGTCAATTTGATTCTGCGGACCCGTAATGCTGATTGTTGAAGGAGTTACGGAAATTTTATCCTTGAAATAGCCGGGCATTACCGAAATAGATGAAATATCAGGCTCCACCTCAAAGCTTTTGGTGATTATCTTATCAAATTTTACCGCAACATTGGACGGCGAAACGGACAGCACATCAAAAGCTCTTCCGTCCACGCTTTTTACCTCAACAGGCAGCTTGTATTCCCTTGCAGATGTGACATTATCCACATTGACGTACGCCACCAAATCCTCAGCCGAGATCTCCGCAATTTCCGAACGCTTTCCCTCAATGCGGACATTTACCGTCTGCGTACCCACCGAAACAGGCTGCAGCTCCACCGATTCTGCATAGCTGCCCGCTATTTCCACCTTAACATCTACACCGTAAACGTCCTCGGTAATAGTAGGATAAACGTTCACCGAAACGAAAAACCATACCAGAAAGGCAAAGCAGAATGCCGCTATTTTCTGAGTAATATTGTGCTGTGATGCCTTAACAACAGACTGCCATATCTCCTTAAAAATTTCCTTCATTTGAACAGCCTCCTGAAATTAAGCTTCTTTTCGGTTTTCTGCTGGGGCTTTTCGGGAAGAAGCTTGGTTCTGAGAAGCTTTTTCAGACTATCCCTTGTAAGATTTCTTGTAAGCAAACCGTTTTCCGCCACGGAAATGCAGCCTGTTTCCTCAGAAACTACCACCACAACAGCGTCCGAATTTTCGCTCATACCGATAGCCGCCCTGTGCCTTGAACCCAGCTGCTTGTTGATAAGCTCTTCCTTTTGGGGCTTAGGCAGGAAACACGCAGCGGCGAGAATGATGCCGTCCCTCATAATGACAGCGCCGTCATGCAGGGGCGTTTTGGGATAGAAGATATTTCCAAAAATCTCCTTGCTGGGAACAGCATTCATTATGGTTCCCGTATCTATCTGCTCACCAAGCTTTGTCTGACGCTCGATAACGATAAGCGCACCGGTAGTTGTTGCGGACAAATCGTCACAGGCATCGCAGATAGCTTCAATGGCAGTATTCCACTTTGCAACCGTTTCATCGCTCATTTCCGAGCCCAGCTGGAAAACGCCCAGCTGACCGACCTTAGTATGACCGACCTTTTCCAGCGCACGCCGAAGCTCGGGCTGGAACATTATCAGCAATGCCAGCAGACCAATATCAAAGGTTTTGCTGAGAAGAAAGGTAATAGCCTTCATCTCCAATATTGCCGCAACAGCATACGCAACAGCCAGCACACCAATACCCTTAACAAGCTGCTCCGCCCTTGTTTCCTTAACCCATTTCATCAGCGCATAGATAATAATGCTCAGCATCAAAATATCCAGTCCGTCAATGGGTGTCATTGAGGCTATTACGTTTTTCAGATCATTCCAGAAGCCACTCAGCCTATCCATTCCGCATTATCATTCCTTCAAAATAAATATGTATCTGCCTTTCCGAAATTGTTAGACGGAAAGGAGATATTTAGGTAGGTATTCCCCCACCGAAGGCAGGGGAACACACAATAAACAGTATTCTTAAAACACCACATGCAGCTGTATTGATCAAATCTGCGGTTCCAATGACAGCACCTATAATACATTCACTCGCTCTTAGCATATGCAAAATTGCCCTTGCCATGCTTTTTAACATCATACATAGCATTATCGGCAGACTTTATCAAATCTTCAGCATTCTCACCGTTTATATGTATAAATGAGATACCGATACTGCAGTGAACCTGATGAACCTGGTGAGAAATATCGGAATCATAGCCCTTTGCAAGTGTAGAAATGATCTCGTTTGCATACTCGCCCGCATCTCCGTAAAGCTTGAGATTTCTTATGCAGACAACAAATTCATCTCCGCCAAGCCTTCCTGCGAAGCCCTTGTCATAGGATACCTCCTTGAGTGTATCCGCCACGAATTTCAACACCTCATCGCCGCAGCTGTGACCGAAGGTATCGTTAAAATACTTGAAATTGTCAAGGTCAATAAACATGAGTGCCCCGAGAGAACCCTCAGCAGGAGTAGCCTTGATCTCCTCGTCAAGCGTCTTAATAAAGTGAGGACGGTTATAAAGGTGAGTAAGGGCATCATAATTTGCTCTTTGCTCAAGATTTATCATGCTCTTCTTGTCCCTGTCAATATCCACGATAACACCGATTATCTTAGAGGGCGTTTGATTTCTGTCATAGAACTTTGCCGCTCTTATCATTGTCCAGGAGAAATCGCCGTAAATATCCTTTATACGGTACTCACCCTGCAAATGGTTCATATCTGTGCTGAGAAGCTTTTCTATATCTGCATCAAAACGATCCTTGTCGTCCTTATGGACTCTTGCCTTGCAAAGGAAGCTGTCCTCCAGCTTATCCGACTTTGGACGGAAGCTGAACTTCTTATTGAAGCTCGACGAAACGAAAACATTGTCCTTAATAAGGTTTACCTCGAATATGATATTGTTTGTCATCTCAACAATAGCCTTGTAACGGTATTCCGACTCGACCATTTTATCGAGAAGCTTATTAAGCTCGTGAGTAATATGCGTAAATTCGTCATTTCCATCACATTCAAATCTAGCCTGAGTATTACCGCCCCGCTGCTGTCTTACAACATTCATCATCATATCAACAGGCTTGGTAAATCTGATAATAAATACAATGATAGCAGCAATCGCCGCAATAAGGGAGATAAATACTGCGGAAGTCACAGGTGAATTATATCTGCTTGCATTTGAAATAATGCCCTGACTGTCAATAAAGCAGATAGACATCCAGTCACTTCCCGAAATAGGAGAGCATATAATAGTATTCCTCTTGTTGCCCATCTTATATTCAATGGTAACGGGAGCCTTTATGCCGTTGCTGAAAATGTCCGAGATCTGAGCCGCAACATCTTCCGGAACCTCCAGCTTGCTGTAATGGTTCATAACTGCAATGGAAGTTCTGAAAATATTTCCGCTGTGGTCAGCAACGGCACATACAACATTTTCGTCCTTATCTGAGCTTGTTATAATCTTCTGGAAATATCCCGAATTATAAATGAAATCAACAGTACCGACAGGCTCGTTTTCATCTGAGTAGACGTATCTCGAAATGACATAAACGACCCTCTTGCTGATTCCTGCCCCGAAATAATACATATCCGACACACCTTCACCGCTGCCGATAAAATCGATATTCAGTTCAGAAGCGGATCTTCCGTCATACGCCTTATCGGTAGATGCCAAAATGTTTTTGTCAAGATCGCAGACCAATACCGTATCAATAGCAAGCTCGCCGTTTTTAAAGCTGATGATAAAATCCAGTGCATCTTCACTCGACCCGCTGCCCGTCAGAAGTGCCTTAACGCTTTCATCTGCGGACACAGATTTTATTCCGGAAATGCAGTTCTCAAAATAAGCACCGATACATCTGCTCTGAGAATCTACAACATTTCCGTAATTCTTTTTGCTTATATCATCCGCATAATCTTTAATTCTGCCCGAACCAATAATGCTTACCACAGTTAAAGGTATTATAAGAGTCAGCAGCATTATCACCGCAAGCTTGATTTTTATACGCATCTGTTAATCCCTTCTATTGCTTGTTATCAATTATTACTGCATAAACCATAAGTGCAGCAGCCGAAGCCGTCAGTAATGAGATAAATATTTTACCCGCCATGGGGAAGTGCTTTTCTTCATCGGAAGCAGTACCCTCATCGGGCTGACGTTCCGTTTCGTCAGTTGTGCCGTCACTGTGTTCGTCCGTTTCGACGGGAATATCCGGAGCAGATGACATTTCGCCGTATTTCCCGCTGCTTTCCGAAGGCGGCTCGGTTTCTATGACTGTTTCGGTCAAAGATACAGCCGTACCGTCCGCAACAGCAGTTTCTGTGACTGTACCCTCGGTTCTGTCCGTTTCCGAAGGCTGAGTAACAGACGTTTCATCGTTGTCTGCGGAAATCACGGTTTCCCCTATGTTATCATCGGCAGTTGTGACGGAGCCCTCGGGAATTTCGCCGTTTATTTCAAAAATATAAACAGACAGCGGCGGCATTTCATACTCAAAGCTGTTACCGGAAATATTCTTCACAGTTCCTATCTTTTTAATCTCCGAAGATTCAGAATTCATGCCATAAACCGTGACAGAATCATACTCTGCCTCAGAGCTGATATTGAAGGTTATCTCCTTGTCAAGAGTATAGTTTTTATTAGACGCAACAACGGTAAGCCTTGTTGGGTCGCTGCCGTTTATTGAAGCAAAAACGGAGCTGTTTATATCACTTCCGTTATCCGCCTTTACGATAGTATCGCCGAAGGAACTGCCCTTTCCGTCATAATTCGTATAAAGCTCGATGGCAGATCTCTGATAGGAACATTCCTCACTAAGCGGACGCAGACACGCAAGGTAAACTCCCTGCTCCGCAAAACAGCCGAGAGCATCAGCCTGAGCGATCCCTCCGCTGATATGGTCACCGCCGCCGAAATCATACTCGCTGAATGACAGCTTTGTCCCGGGATAATACAGCTGTATGGAAGCCTGTAAAATAGGGATAAGCGGAGTGTACTGCTTAAAAGAATGAACGTTGCTGAGCTCCGTATAATCGGGATCCCAAAGCGTCCTTACAGTCTGCATTCTGGTTCGGTTGCACTGCTCATGGGAATAATCGGTACAATCGATCACCTTGTCCCCCGTAGGACTTACAGATTCAGTGTAATAGTGAAGGTCAAGGCAGTCCAGCAGCCTTTCGCCCGACGCCTTTTCCGCTGTCCGCATTTCCGCAAGGTAATAGTCGATAAACCAGTTATACCCACTGCCGACCTTGTTCCAATCGGGAGCGTCATTCAGCGAAATATACGACGTCAGCCCACGCAAAGACGGGCCAAACACCATTGCACTGTCATCAACAGCCTTCACAGCCTGAGAAAGAATAATACTCTTCTCTGTCAGCGAAGCCGCCGAAACGGGAGAAAGCTCCAGCATAGGGAAATTCTCGTGCCAGTATTCAGGCTCTCTGTCCAGAAAATAGCCAGTAATACCGCCGCTGTCGGCAGTGCCGTATCTGGTCACAAGATAGTGAACATATTCGTCTGTATATGTAAGATTATCGTTAATATCCGGGATAGTCGTGAGAACGTCATTCTTTCCGGGAATAACACTTACCCACCTTTCGGGAGCCTTAGAACGAGGCTCCATGACCATTCCGTTGCCGTCCCCCGCAGCATATCCCAGCATAGGCAGTGTAACAAAGCGTCCCGCAATGCCGCAGGAATTCGCATCGCTGACAAGTGCATAGGAATACAGCCCCGGTTCAGCCCACATTCCGTTGGGATAACGGCTGACAAGGGAGTTGTCATTGGAATTATAAAGGTCTGCGCCGGTATTGGCATTATTTGTTTCCCAGTTATATGTAGAAACGGAAACATTACTCTGCTTCACGGCATTTACTGTTAAGCCCGAAAGACGGACAGTATCCGCAACTCCGTAAATATACGGACTGACAGGTGTTCTGCCCTTTTCGGTATCTATATTAAACGTAACAACGGAATCGTCATATATGATCGAAGCCTCCGCATCATACCGAGGCAGACTGCCCGTAAAAAGAGCGGCAGCGGCGGCTATTGGAATTATACGGCGGAATTTATTTTTCATTGGATTTCCTCTCGGGTATGCAAAAAACACAGCAAATTTAAACAAAGATAGCTTGTTGATCAAGCGAGCACACCTATATAAAGATATTATACTATATTCCCCGCAAATTTGCAAGAGGAAATCCAAAAATAATTAGCAATTTTCATAAAAAATACACCGTTCAAGCGGACACTGCCTTTTGAACGGTGTATTTTCTTCAGGGAGATGGCTTGCAGGCTCAGGGAAAACCTGCAAGCCGTTGTAAAGTGAGTAATGTATGAAAGGTCATACATTTCAGATATAGGAATAATCAGTATTAAACTCTGAAAAGGAGGTCGCCGTATGTGGGGAAAGGCCATACCTTTTCGGGGCAGACAGTTTCAAGCTCGTCTGCAACAGCTCTCAGGGACTGCATAGCGGAGAATACTTCGTTTCTGAAATATCTTGCAGTTGCTTCTGCGCCCTCAGTATTCTTAGCACCCAGAACCTTATCTTCAAGAACAGCGGTTGCAGAGTCAATGGAAGCCACAAGACCGGAAACCTTATCTGCCAGCTTCTTCTCAACGCTGCTGTCGATACCTGCGGAATTCTTGGTAACAACAGACTCAGCAAGGAACTTAGCGAACTCCAGACCAGCGGGAATAATGTCCTTTCTTGCCATATCGATCATGGTCAAAGCCTCAATGTTGATGACCTTGCCGTAGTTTTCAAGAAGAACCTCGGTACGGGACTCGATCTCGCTTCTTGTATAAACCTTGAACTGCTCGAAGATAGCAACATTCTCATCAGCAGCAAACAGAGGAACGCAGTCAACAGTGGAAACAAGGTTAGGCAGACCTCTCTTTGCAGCCTCCTCTACCCACTCTGCAGAATAGCCGTTGCCGTTGAAGATAACAGCCTTGTGCTCCTTAATGGTCTTTTTCAGCAGATCCTTCAAAGCCTTGTCAAAATCATCAGCCTTTTCGAGAATATCCGCAAATTCAGACAGTTCCTTAGCAACGATAGTGTTCAGCATAATGTTGGTGCAGGAGATGGAATCAGCAGAACCAAGCATTCTGAACTCAAACTTATTTCCTGTAAATGCGAAAGGAGATGTTCTGTTACGGTCGGTAGTATCCTTAATGAAGTTAGGAAGGATACCAACGCCAAGCTGGAACTTTGTGCCTGCGCCTGACTCAACGGTGCCATCATTTTCGATAGCTTCAATGACCTTCTGCAGCTCGTCGCCGATAAACATAGAAACGATTGCGGGAGGAGCCTCGTTAGCACCCAGTCTGTGGTCGTTTCCTGCGGAGGAAGCGGCAATTCTCAGCAAAGGAGCATACTCGTGAACGCCCTTGATGATAGCGCAGAGGAATGTCAGGAACTGAGCATTCTCAGCAGGTGTATCTCCGGGGTCAAGAAGGTTCTGACCGTCGTTTGTGGAAATAGACCAGTTGTTATGCTTACCGGAGCCGTTTACGCCTGCAAAAGGCTTTTCGTGAAGCAGGCAAACCAGACCGTGCTTGAGGGCGATCTTCTTCATCAGCTCCATAGTCAGCTGATTGTGGTCGGCAGCAATGTTGGATGTGGAGAAGATAGGAGCAAGCTCGTGCTGTGCGGGGGCAACCTCGTTATGCTTTGTCTTAGCGAGGATTCCCAGCTTCCAAAGCTCGGTGTCCAGCTCCTTCATATATTCAGCAACTCTTGTCTTGATGTTTCCGAAATAGTGATCTTCAAGCTCCTGACCCTTGGGAGATTTTGCACCGAAAAGTGTTCTGCCTGTGAAGATCAGATCCTTACGCTGATCGTACAGCTTCTTGTCAACCAGGAAATATTCCTGCTCGGGACCGACTGTTGTGGTAACTCTTGTAGCAGTAGTATTTCCGAAAAGTCTGAGAACTCTTACAGCCTGCTCGGAAACAGCCTCCATGGAGCGAAGCAGAGGAGTTTTCTTATCGAGGACTTCACCTGTATAGGAGCAGAAAGCTGTAGGTATGTAAAGAGAACCGTCCTTGATAAATGCGTCGGAGGTAGGATCCCAAGCTGTGTAGCCTCTTGCTTCAAATGTAGCTCTCAGACCGCCCGAGGGAAAGGAAGAAGCATCAGGCTCGCCCTTTACAAGCTCCTTGCCTGAGAATTCCATGATAACCTTGCCGTCACCAACGGGTGAAATGAAGGAGTCGTGCTTCTCAGCGGTAACGCCTGTCATAGGTTGGAACCAGTGGGTGTAATGAGTAGCACCCTTTTCAACAGCCCAATCCTTCATTGCGTTTGCAACGACCTCGGCTACGTCAGCATCGAGGGGCACGCCCATCTTTCTTGTTTTCATAAGGGACTTGAAAACATTCTTAGGCAGTCTTGCCCTCATAGTTTCCTCGTTGAATACGTTGCAGCCGAAATACTCGGCAACTCCCTGAATTTTTTCTTCTGACATAACAAATTCCTCCCATTGAAAAAATAAGACGCTCCGCCCGACAGTTATACTGCCGATGCGGAACGTCATTGTTCCAATTATTATATTCGGTTCTGCCCTGCGGTATGTGTTCCGCTTGGTATGGTTATATGATACACTATTTTTTTCGGTTTGTCAAGGGGTTTTTCAAATAATTTTTGCAAGTTTTATAAAACAATCTTGCAAAATATTATGAACAAACCCATCTAAACCGTTTAAATATGCCTAAATTTGAATTTATAAGCTGCATTTGAACCATATTTACGGCAGAAGTCTGTTAATATCTCTCGGGAACATAGAAGCCAGACGAATGTTAGACTCATTCAGCAGCTTCATAACCAGACGCTCCAGACCGATTCCCAGACCTCCGTGAGGAGGCAGACCGTACTTGTGAGCAGTGAGATAATATTCAAAGTCCGCAGGATCAAGACCCTGAGCCTTCATCTTAGCTACCTGTTCATCATAATCGTGAATACGCTGACCGCCGCTGGTGATCTCCAGACCTCTGAAAAGCAGGTCAAACTTGCATGCAAGACGGGGATCATCACGGTCGTTCATGGCATAGAAAGGCGGCTTGGACGACGGAAAATGCGTAACAAAGATAAAGTCACAGCCAAAGGTTTTCTTTGAATATTCGCAGAGAGCGACTTCGTCCTCGGGCTCCAGGTCAAGCTTTGCGCCCATGCCCTTGTCACCCAGAATATCCTTTGCTTCAAGCAGAGTGATGCAGGGAATATCGCCGATCTCGGGAATATCCGCACCAAGCAGCTCGATTTCGTGCTGATAATTTGCCTTGAGATACTCCATAACGTACTTGAGCATAGCTGTTTCCATCGCCATAACATCGTACATACTGTCAATATATCCCATTTCAAAGTCAAGACCGATATACTCGTTGATATGACGGGAGGTCGCATGCTTTTCGGCACGGTAAACGGGAGCAATCTCAAAAACTCTGTCAAAGAAAGCAACTGCAGTCTGCTTGTAGAACTGAGGTGACTGATTGAGGAATGCAGGCTTTCCGAAGTAGTCCAGACGGAAGATGTTAGCACCGCCCTCGGCACCCTGTGCAACTATCTTGGGAGAATGAATTTCGGTGAAATTCTCCTTTAACATAAACTCCTTGAAACCGTTGCAAACGCCCTCCTGAAGCTTGAAAATAGCCCTTTCATAAGGATTTCTCAGCGCAACCGAACGGTTATTAAGGTTTACGTCCAGCGCACAGCCCAGCTTCTTGCCCGAAACGTGCAGAGGATATTCCGCAGCGGGCTTGGAAATAAGCTTTATGCCCTTTAGAAGTATCTCAATGCCGTAAATACCGTTCTTATTCTCGGTTACGGTACCTGTTATCTCAACAAAGAATCCCTCTCTCAGTCCCTCAATGCTGTCGGAGCAGCTGTCGGGAGAGTAAACGGTCTGGAGAGTGTATCTTCCCGTGCGGACGATTATAAAGGAAACGCCGCCCATCTTTCTTATTTTATGAACGCAAACGTCAAGTGTGATGTCCTTGCCGATATTGTTCATAGCATCTTCCAGAACAAACTCCTTTTTCAGATTGTCGGAGCTTATCTGCTTGATATTGTTCTTCACGGAAGGTTTGTATGCAGCGGGATTTGAGTAAGCCGCCATATTTACAGCCTTCACCTGATCGTCGGAGCTGTCGGCATTATCCGAGTCATCATCAGCCGAATCATTTGAAAGTGAAGCAAGCTTCTTTTCCAACTCTTCCTTAATGACCTTGGGAGTGCAGACGCCCTTTAGTGCCTTTGAACACTGTCCCATAAGGAATCCGAATACCTTAACATCGCCGCTCTTGTACTGATTAACAGCCTTTTCGTTAGCGGAAATAACGCTGTCAATGACCTCTGCAACCTTAGCGGTGTCGTTGGAAATGAGGAATCCTCTTGCCTTTGCGATCTCCTCGGGATCTCCACCCTTCTCTGCCATCTGACGGAAGATAGTCTTAGCGTCGTTTTTGCTGACCTTTTCGGTATCAGCCATTTCAACCAGCTTTGCAAGCTCGTTTGCGGTAAAGGGCAGATCATCTACGGAAATTTCACCGAGATTTACACGGCGCATCAGCTCACCTATAATAAAGTTTGCAACGCTTTTGGGATTGTTGTAAACCTTCAGCGCATCATCAAACAGGTCGGAAACTGGCTTCTGATTAACAATTATCTTAGCATCGCCCTCAGAAAGTCCGTACTGCGTCGTATAGATTTCCAGACGCTTATAGGGCATAACTGGCAGCTTTGCCTTGATCTTGTCCAGATCCTCATCGGTAAAGTTTACCTGCAAAATATCAGGCTCGGGGAAATAACGGTAGTCGTGAGCGTCCTCTTTTGAACGCATGGACCTTGTTTCACCCTTGTTATCGTCATAACGTCTTGTTTCCTGAACAACTCTCTTGCCAAAATCCAGCAGATTGGACTGACGTTTTATCTCATATTCGATAGCACGTCCGATAGCCTTGATAGAGTTCAGGTTCTTTATCTCGGCTCTTGTACCCAGCTGCTTGTCCTCGGGCTTCATAATGGAAATGTTTACGTCGCAGCGGAGAGAACCCTGCTCCATCTTACAATCGCAGACACCCGCATATTTCAGCAGCAGTGCGATCTTCTCAACAAACGCCTTAGCTTCTTCGGCAGAACCGATGTCAGGCTCGGTAACGATCTCGATCAGAGGAATACCGCAGCGGTTATAGTCAGCCAGGGAAACGCCGTTCAAGTCGTCGTGGACAAGCTTTCCTGCGTCCTCTTCAAGGTGGATACGGTTAATTCTTACATTCTTTTTCTTCTTCTCCCCGTCAACCTCATATTCAACGGGAACAACGCCGTTTATGCAGAGAGGCAGCGGCATCTGAGAGATCTGATAAGCCTTCGGCAGGTCAGGATAGAAATAGTTCTTTCTGTCGAAAACGGAGAATTTGTTAATATCGCAGCCGAGAGCAAAGCCCGCCTTTACGGCATATTCAACGGCTGTCTGATTGATAACCGGCAGAGTTCCGGGCATACCCGAGCAAACGGGACAGCAGCGTGAGTTTCTGTCACCGCCGAATTCCGCAGAGCAGGTACAGAAAACCTTTGAGTTTGTCAAAAGCTCTGCGTGTATCTCAAGTCCAATAACAGGAATATACATTGTAGAAGTACCCCCAATCAATTGATCTTCGGCAGACGGCGTTCAAACTGCTGCTCGAAAGCGTCCGCAACACGAAGAATATCTGCCTCGGCGAATTTGCGTCCAATAACGGACATACCGATAGGCATTCCCTTTTCGTCATATCCGCAGGTGGTGGAAACGGCGGGCAGAGAAGCGATATTTACGGTAACTGTGCAAATATCAGCCTGATACATCTTTGCGGGGTCGGAAATATTTTCATTGACTCCGTAAGCAACTGTGGGAGCCGTCGGAGTAAGAATAACGTCGCATTTTTCAAAAATATCGGCATACTCGGCGGAGATCTTCTGCTTGAGAGCCATTGCCTTTCCGTAATAAGCATCATAATATCCACTGGAAAGTGCGTAGTTTCCGAGAAGAATTCGACGCTTTACCTCCTCGCCGAAGCCCTCGCTTCTGGAGTTTGCGATAAGCTCGTTGAAGTTTTCGCCTATTTTGGAGCGATGACCGTACTTGATGCCGTCATATCTGGAAAGATTTGAAGAAGCCTCCGCAGAGGAAATAAGATAGTACGCCGCAACAGCGTATTTCAGGGAAGGCATAGAGCAGTCAATAAGCTCTGCACCCATGCTCTTGTAAGCATCGGCAGCCGCAAGAACAGCCTTTCTTACGCTGTCATCAATACCCTCTGCATAAAACTCACGAGGCAGTGCGATCTTCATACCCTTTATGGGCTGACCTATCTTAGCTGTGTAA
>CAMCRP010000012.1 GCA_945877315.1 uncultured Ruminococcus sp.
CCTTCATAGCAGCGTTGATGCCTTCCTTAGTGATGTCCTTGCCCTTAACAACAGCTGTGAGGATAGTTGTGGAGCCTGTAGGAGTAGGAACTCTCTGAGCGGAGCCGATAAGCTTGCCGTTCAGCTCGGGGATAACAAGACCGATAGCCTTAGCAGCACCTGTTGAGTTAGGAACGATGTTAGCAGCACCTGCTCTTGCTCTTCTCAGGTCGCCCTTTCTGTGAGGACCGTCGAGGATCATCTGGTCGCCGGTGTAAGCGTGGATCGTGCTCATGATACCGGAGGAGATGGGAGCATAGTCGTTCAGAGCCTTAGCCATAGGAGCGAGGCAGTTTGTTGTGCAGGAAGCAGCAGAGATGATGTTGTCTTCCTTAGTAAGAGTAGTGTGGTTTACGTTGTAAACGATAGTGGGCAGATCGTTGCCTGCGGGAGCAGAGATAACAACCTTCTTAGCGCCTGCGTCAATGTGAGCCTGGCTCTTAGCCTTGGATACATAGAAGCCTGTGCACTCGAGAACAACGTCAACGCCAATCTCGCCCCAGGGGAGCTCAGCAGCGTTAGCCATAGCGTAGATCTTCAGAGTCTTGCCGTCAACTGTGATAGTACCTGCCTCGTCATCAGCGGAAACAGTGTGAAGGTTCTCGCCGATTCTTCCGCAGTAACCGCCCTGAGCGGTATCGTACTTGAGAAGATGAGCAAGCATGGAAGGCTTAGTCAGGTCGTTGATAGCAACAACCTCGTAGCCCTCAGCGCCGAACATCTGACGGAAAGCAAGACGGCCGATACGGCCAAAACCATTAATAGCAACTTTAACTGACATGGGATTTTACCTCCTAAAATTATTACTATCCTTATTTTACACCATTTCGCAGAATTTATCAAGTGTTTTTGATAAAAAAATCACGAAGTCTGAGTAATTTTTTTCTGAGGTCATTTTTATGTGTACTGCAAACGGCGGTTTTTGGGCATATTCGGGGAACGGTTCCCGACGATTAACGTTTCATGCAATAAAAATTTACATAAGTGAAATACTTTTTATGCGCATAAAAAAATCGGGAAACACATAGAATAAGCGTTTCCCGATGTTAATATTTTATTGTGCTTCGTAATCCTTGGCAATAACAAACGCCTTATCCAGCAAAGCAATAGTGTCATTCCAGCGGGAGGCGGCATTTTCTCCGCCCATAACAACGGCGATTACCTGGTGGTCGTAACGCTCTGCAAGTTCAACCACGCAGTAGCCCGCTTCGTCTGTCATACCCGTTTTCATTCCCTTGGAATAGCAGTAGTAGAACTGGCTGTAAGGGTTTATCATAACGTTGGAATTTTTCCAGTAGATGACCTCGCCGCTTAAAAATGTCTGTGTCAGCTCCACCTTTTGGACGGATTTTGCTATCATATCGCAGTCCTTTGCGTAAAGGGCGATTTTCAGCATATCCATGGCTGTGGTGTAATGGTTATCGTCGTGGAAACCGTCGGGATTTGCGAAATGTGTGTTCTGTGCGCCGATACGCTTTGCCTTGCGGTTCATCATGGTGACGAACTCCTTGACTGCACCTTCGTCGGACATATTGGGATTGTCCGCAATAACACGTCCAATATTTGCGGCGGTAACATAGGCTGCGTCATTTCCCGAGGGGAGCATAAGTGCATCTATCATCATTTCGGTGGACAGCTGACTGCCCTTGTTGAGATATGCAAGGCTTGAACCGGGATTTACGAAATCCAGCTCATTTCCCGCTGTGAAAACGAAATCCTCGTCCGCATAATCCAGCGCAAGAGCGGCTGTCAGTAGCTTTGTGGTGCTGGCGGGATAGCATTTCTCCTCGGCATTTTTCGCATAGAGAACAGTATTTGTCGTAACATCGTAAACCACCGCATATTTTGAGCTTATCTCCATATCAATGGGATAGGTCTTTTCATCTTCGGGAATGGCTGCCGCCGTTTCGGGAGCGACGGTTTCAAACGCTGTTTCGGCGGGTTCGGCTGCCTGATAATCCTCGGCGGCGATAATATCATTTGCAGCGACTGCCTCCGCCTCCATATTGCGGACAAACCGTTTTACGCCGTTTATGCCCGTTACGGAAACGGTTACAAACAAAGCTGCCATAATGGTGAGTTTAAGACGAGCTTTGAGCATTTGCTTTCTGCGGTATGCAGAGCTTCTTGCAATTGGTCTTGATCTGTAGCTGTAATTTTTCATATCCTGCTTTCTTTTGTTGTGGGGAATTCCCGTTGGTTTATCTCTGTATGGCGGCTGCTGCGGAATTACACCGACAGCACCGTACATTATATTTTACCATAGTCTGCACATTTTTTCAACTGTGATTTTACATAAAAAACATACAGATATTCCGACAGACAGCAAAACCCCCGTTCTCGAAAAACTGTTCCGAAAAACGGGGGAGAAAATCTGTGTTAAAATGCCTTACTGTCTTTCGTTGAAGATCTTGAAAAGATCTGTGAAATCATCGCCGGTTTTTGTATTCTTGGCTTCCTTTACGCTTTCAAGCACTCTGGAATTGTCAACGGTATCAACGATAGGCTTTACTTCGTCCTCGAAGCCTGTTGCGATAACTGTGATATTGATCTCGTCGCTGAGATTTTCATCGAAGGAGGTACCGAAGATCATATCAACGCTGGGGTGAGCAGCCTCGGAAATAAGCTTGGTAGCTGTATCCACATCGGAGGAAAGAACGTCCTCGGACATAACGATGTTGACCAGAAGTCTTGTTGCGCCCTTGATAGAGGTTTCCAGAAGAGGGCTGGAGATAACAGCATTTGCAGCCTCCTGAGCCTTATCCTTGCCCGAGCCGTGACCGATAGCCATGTGAGCATAGCCTGCGTTCTTCATGGTGGTTTCAACGTCGGCGAAATCAAGGTTTATCATACCTTCAACGGTAATAAGCTCTGCGATGGACTTTACACCTGTTTTTAGGATATTATCAGCCAGCGCAAAGGATTCCTTCATAGTAAGAGGCTTTTCGGAGCCGACCAGCAGCTTTTCGTTAGGGATAACAACGAGAGAGTCAACATGCTTCTTGAGCTCCTCGATGCCTTTTTCTGCCTGTATCATCTTAGCCTTCTGCTCAAAGTTAAAGGGCTTTGTAACGACAGCGACTGTCAGAATATCCATTTCCTGTGCGATCTCCGCAACAACGGGAGCTGCACCCGTACCTGTGCCGCCGCCCATACCTGCTGCGATGAACACCATATTTGCGCCCTTGAGAGCAGCAGCGATCTCATCTCTGTTCTCCTGTGCGGAATCGGAACCGATATTGGGCTTATTTCCTGCACCTCTTCCTCTTGTCAGCTTTACGCCGATCTGTACCTTTGTGCTTGCCTTTGAGGAGTTGAGAGCCTTGGCATCGGTATTGACAGCTATGTAGTCAACATCCTTGATGCCCGAAGTTACCATGCAGTTAAGTGCGTTTCCGCCGCCGCCGCCGACACCAACAACCTTTATATTAATGTCGGGGATAAAAGAAGTATCGTTATCCAGCATAAAGTCGCCCATTTGAAAATCCTCCTATATATAACATCTCTATTATTTCTAAATTTTAACCTGATAATACATACTATTATAATAACACATTTTTTCAATAATATCAAGTGAAAATTCAGTTTTTTTTCAATTATTTAAAGATTATAGAACTTGTATAAATCATTTTGATGAAAATGCGTAATTTTTGTGTAATTTACTCCGATTGACCGTCGTTTTCGCTTTCCGTTTCGACGATATTTCCGTTTTCATCGGTAACAGCTTCCGTTTCGGATATGCCGTTCTTCCTGTCCTCTATGTTCTGATAATACTGTTCGATGCCGCTTTTTTCCAAAAACGATGCCGAACCGTTGAACATAGTCAGTACACCCTCGGTTTTTGAGCCGATCTTTTCGCTGAGAATTATCTCGGTAAATTTCAGCTTGTAGTCCAGCTCATTCACAGAGCCCAAACGTACCTCAACACGGTCGTCGAAAAGGTACTTTATATTATATCTGTCGGTAACATCGATGTAGGAAACCTTTTGTGTTTGCCGTGTATTCATTGCTTCGCAGACGGAAAGCATGGCATTCAGCTTGCCCTCGTCGTCCGCCGATTCAAACATCATTCCCGGTTCCAAATTATAGATTGGTTCGGAGCCCTTAATAAGGTAAAGCCCTTGGACAGGCGTTTCCGAACGTTCGAAGATCTTTCCCGTGGTGCTCATAATGAGGTAGTCGTTTTCCGCTTCAAGGCAAGCCAGCGGTTTGCATACCTTGACGCTTATCTCAATGCCCGTAGGCAGCTTTCTTTTGACCTCGCAGGATTCCAGATAGACAACGCTTTGCATTATGCTGTCGGCGTGTTTTGACATTTTGGTGAGGAACATATTCTCGCCGTATTCCAGACCCGAAGCGGCTATTATTTCTGATTCGTCATACTGTCCGTCACCCGTTACGGTTATCTTTTCGATATTGAAAAAGATAGTAAGGGACAGAATTATCATTATCAGGAAAACGATAGTGAAAATTATCTGCATATAAACTCGGATAACACGTTTTCGCTTCTGCCTTGCCTTGTCGGAATGTGACCGCCGTCCGTTGTCCCGTTTTACAACATCATTCATAGAGATTCTCCTGTTGAAATTGTCAGCCGATACGTCTTACAGATGCACCTGCCGCTGACAGAACGTCCTCAATATTTTCATATCCTCTGTCCATATACTTAACGCCGCCAAGCGTTGTCCTGCCCTCTGCGGACAGTGCCGCAACAGCAAGTGCAGCCCCGCCTCTCAGGTCGGAGGCTTCAACGTTTGCGCCGTAAAGAGTGGGAACGCCGTTTACCACAGCTACCTTTCCTTCGGCGATAATGTCTGCGCCCATTCTGCGAAGCTCGCCAACGTGCTTGAAGCGGTTCTCGAATATGTTTTCGATAAACACCGTGCTGCCCTCCGCCTTGCAGACCGCAGCCATTACCACCGCCTGCATATCCGTGGGAAATCCCGGATATACCATAGTGCGGACAGTCCCCGGAGCCTTTACACGTTTGCTTGCACGGATATAAATACCGTCATTCCCGCAGGTCAGCTGACAGCCCATTTCCTCGAAAACGGACAGCACCGAGTCCAGATGACGGGGAAGAGCGTTTTTCACATACAGCTCGCCCCCCGCCGCAGCACAGGCGGAAAGCCAGGTTGCAGCGCATATCCTGTCGGGCATGACCGTGTATTCGCAGCCGTGAAGGGGTTTGCCGCCGTTTATGACGATAGTTCCGCCGCCGTCCCCCGAAATATCTGCGCCGCATTTACGGAGAAATTCGGCAAGGTCGGCAATTTCGGGTTCTCTTGCACAATTTTTGATAACCGTTTCGCCCCTTGCGCAGACCGCAGCCAGCATAATATTTTCCGTCGCACCCACCGATGGAAACGGCAGAGCAATGGAAACGCCGTTCAGACCCTTTTCCGCCGTGCAGATAAGCCGTCCGTGTTCCTCGGTTATGACAGCACCCATCTTTTTCAGGGCGGAAATGTGCATATCTATGGGACGGGGACCCAGCTCGCAGCCCCCGGGATATGACAGGGTACATCTCCTAGTTTTCCCGAGAACAGCTCCCAAAAATATCACCGATGAACGCATCTCCCGCATAAGCTGCTCGGATATTTCCGAAAGGCAGCCGTCCCCGTCAACGGTAACGGTGTTTCCCTCCGCTTTTATCCTGCACCCCAGTGCGGTAAGTATTCGCATTGCGGAATATGTATCGGAAATTCGGGGGACGTTTCTGATGACCGTCTGTCCCCGAGGAAGAAAAGCGGCGGCAAGTATGGGCAGAGCGGAATTTTTTGCGCCCTGAGTGTTTATTTCCCCTGACAGCCGCCTTCCGCCGTCAATAACAAGCCTTTGCATAGAAAACCCTCCAATAACGATCTATTGGTGTATTCTATGCGAGCGGGCTTTTATTTGTCAATAAGTCCCGATATCACCCTGTAAATTCTGTCGGGAGTGTCGGAAATGGCAAGTGCGGCGGCGTTTGCGCTTAAAACCGCAAGCCTTTCGGGGTCGTGATAAAGCTCGTCAACGGTCTTTATCAGCAGCTCGGAGGTAAGGTCTTTTTGTTCAAAGACCACCGCAGCACCCGCATTTGCCAGCACCATGGCGTTGTGATACTGATGATTTCCCGCAACAATGGGTGACGGGATAAGTATAGAAGCCCGCCCCACCGATTCTATTTCGCAAAGGGCATTTGCACCCGAACGGCTGATAATAAGGTCTGCCGCCGCCATGCAAACGTCCATGTTATCAATGTATTCCTTCACCATAAGGCGGGGATTGTTTTCGAGAGTTACGCCCTTTTCGGTCAGAGATTTAACAAAAGTATCTTTACCCATCTGACCGTAGCTGTGAATGTGATTTATCTGTCTGCCGTTTTTCTGCGACCATGCAATAAGGTCGGAAACGGTTTCGTTTATCATTCCCGCACCAAGGCTGCCGCCTGTGGAGAGAATACAAATTCCGTCATCAAGACCCAGCTGACGCTTTGCCTCCTGTCTGCTGCGGTGGGTAAAGCCCTTTCTCACGGGCAGACCCGTCACGGTGTATTTTACCGAAGCATCGAAATAATCCTTTGCCGCTTCGACGGTAAGCATTACCTCGTCAACCTTTTTTGTCAGCAGACGGGTGGTGACTCCGGGGTATGCGTTCTGTTCGTGGATAGCGGTGGGAATGCCCATCTGTGCAGCCTTCATGACCACGGGACCGCTGACATATCCGCCCGTACCTATGACAATATCGGGCTTGAAGCCGTCGATTATCTGCTTTGCACGGTGTCCCGCAGTGGTTAGATATGCCACGGATTTGATGTTTCGGGCAATATTTTTCGGAGTAAGCTTTCTCTGAAATCCGCTTACCTTAATGGGAGCAAATTCTATCCCTGCTTTGGGAACAAGCCTTGCCTCCATTCCGTTTGGTGTTCCCGCATACAAAAATTCGGCGTCGGGACGCTTTTCCTTGATTATGGAAGCGATAGCAAGGGCGGGATTAATGTGTCCGGCAGTTCCTCCGCCGGCTAGAAGTACCTTTAACAATGTCTATCAGTCCTTTATTCTGTGGATTCACTTGGCTTCGGGGAATTATTCTGCTTCGGGGGCGATGAGAAGATACATTGCCTTGAAACATTCAGTATAACGCCCATCTGTGCCAGCTGCATACAAAGCGCTGTACCACCGTAGCTGAAAAACGGCAGGGAGATTCCCGTGTTTGGGATAGCGTTTGTGACAACGGCAAAATTGAACATTGCCTGCAAGCCTATCTGGAAGGTAAGTCCCACTACAATTATCATACCAAACTTGTCGGGAGCCTTTGTGGCAATGTAAAAGCCTCTGAAAACGAACATCAGGAAAATAAGGATTACCAGAACCGCTCCGCAAAATCCCAATTCTTCGCATACCACCGCAAAAACAAAGTCGTTTTTCGACTCAGGGAGATAGAGGAATTTCTGACGGGAATTTCCCAGACCCATTCCGAAAAGTCCGCCCGAACCGATTGCGATAAGGGAATTTTGTGTCTGCCATTCCTTTGGAGATGTGCCTGCAAAGGGGTCGAGCCATACGTTGATACGTTCGGTAAAGTATCCGATACCGTCGACGTTTATTTTATAGGCGACAATGATGCACACCGCTCCCGCCGCTACTCCTGCCAGAAGCAGCAGATGTCTTATCCTTACTCCGCCTACGAACATCAGCACAAGACCGATACCGCATATGATAATAGTTGCGGAAAGATGCGTCTGCGTCAGGACAAGCACTGCGGGAATTCCCAGCAGTACCAGAAACGGTGTTACGCCGTAGGAAAATTTATCCAGCTTCGAGTAATTCATGGAAATAAGGTACGCAAAAATTATGATAATAGCAAACTTCGTTATCTCCGAGGGCTGAAATTCAAAGCTTGTGCCGGGTATGGCAAGCCAGCGCTTTGCACCGTTGTGATCCCGACCAAGAGGAGAAAATTTTACCAGAAGCAGCAGTATCAGCTGGAATACATATAATCCGTAAGCAATAATGGGTTTTCGAAAATTATGGTAGTCGAAGTAGGAGAGAAAATACATGCCGGCAAGTCCCAGAGCAGAGAAGATAAGCTGCTTTGAGATGTAAGCTGTTCCGTCGCCGTCCTCCTCTTTGATTGCCCATGCGTAGCCTGCGGAGAACATCATTATCAGACCGAACACAAGCAGTATGAACACAATGGAAAAGAAAACCAGATCCATGGGACCCTGCACGATCTTTTCCTGATAGCCTCGGGAATTTTTCTTGTCCCATTTTATATTACGGGCAGCCTCCGCCAATGCAATACGCCTCCTTAAAATTATCCTAACGCCCCCGTAGGGGATTCATTCCGTCCTGCATTTTTGACAGAACTTTTGTTATCTGCGGGCGGGAAAACCCCGCCCCTACAATGCTTTGCCGAAAAGGGCAGTGATTACGAGTTTTACATCATCATAATAACATTTGCAATAACGCCCGCCAAGAGTCCCACAAGAGAGAAAACTATGACGATCTTGTATTCCGACCAATTGCAAAGCTCAAAATGGTGGTGGATAGGGGACATTTTGAAGATACGCTTTCCCGTTGTCTTGAAGCTAATTACTTGAAGAACGACCGAAAGTGCTTCGCAGATGTAAACTATTGCCACAAGGAAGAAGAGCAGATGTTGTCCCGTCATCATACCCAGGGCAGCCACCGCACCTCCTAAGTACATAGAGCCTGTGTCGCCCATAAACACCTTTGCGGGGTGGAGATTCCACACGAGAAATCCCACGCAGCCACCAGCCACAGCAACGCCGAAAATTGTACATTCCCACAGTCCCAGGACAGAAAGCATCATTACGAAGGAGAGGGAGGAAACCACCGTTACCGTTGAACAAAGCCCGTCAACGCCGTCGGTGAGATTTACCGCATTTACGATATATATGAGAACGAGTATCATCAAAGGATAGTAGAAGATACCAAAGTCAACATCTCCGAAGAATGGGAGAAGTATCTTTGTATCGTCCCCGAGGAGATTCATCACCCACAAAAAAGCGGAGGTCAGAACAAGCTGCATAACCATTTTCTGCTTGGGATTCAGACCCTTGTTCTGCTTTTTGACCGCCTTGATGTAGTCGTCGATAAAGCCGATTCCGCTGTTTAAAAGCGCAAAGCCCATGCAGGTGAGTATTCGGAACAAAGGTAGGTCTTTTCCCATAGGTACGGCGTTTTCCGCAGTCGCACGCCAGAGCAGAAACCCAACAGCACCCGCCACAAGCGAGCCTATAATGAACATAAATCCGCCCATCATAGGTGTTCCCTGCTTTTTCTTCTGACTTTCCAGCGCAGCACCTACGAACTTTTCAATAGTTTGCCCGAAATGCAGCTTTTTAAGCAGGGGAATGAGAAAAATTCCCGTTGCCGCTGAAATTCCGAAGGCAAGAGCAGCGGTCACAACATTTATCCATAAAGCCATTTTATTCAACCTTTCCGAAGCTCATCTATGATATTTTCAAGCTTCATTCCTCTGCTGCCCTTGAAAAGTACCGTATCTCCGTCGGATATCTTTGCTTTCAGCCATTCGGCGAGCATGGCGGGGTCGTCGGTGCTGCCCGAATGAAGTCCCGCTTCATCGGCGGCAGCGGCGATATATTTAGCCATTTTTCCGTAGCAGGCAATGTAGTCAAGCTTCTTTTCGGCGGCATAGCGTCCGATTTCCGCATGAAGCTCGGGGGAACGTTCGCCCAGCTCCAGCATATCCGCAAGAACGGCACCCCGTCTGCCTGTGCATTTCATATCGCAGAGGGCGTCAATGGACGCCTTCATGGAGGTGGGTGAAGCGTTGTAGCAGTCTATAACTGCGGTAAATCCGCCTATTTTCTCGATTTTCTGACGCATTCCCGCAGGAACGTAGCCTGCAAGAGCCGCCGCAGCCTTTTCAATATCCGCACCCAATGAAACCGCAGCAGCCACCGCCGCCAGAGCGTCAAGAGCGTAATGCTTTCCGATACAAGGAAGCTCGCAGGGAACAGTTTTCCCGTTCGTCACAATGTCAAAACGAAGCTTTTCTTCCTCCTGAACGATATTGCCCGCAACATAATCGCAATCCTTGTTATCAATGCCGAAGGTAATTACCTTTCTGTCGGTAACTGAGCGGGTCAGGGGGAAAAGCCGTTCATCATCGCCGTTTACGATAAGGGGAGCGTTTGGCTTTGCGCCCGAGATTATCTCCAGTTTTGCCTTTAAAATATTGTCCTGACTGCCAAGCTGTTCAAGGTGACATAAGCCGATATTGGTTATCAGGCAGACATCGGGATTTGCGGCTTTTGACAGCCTTTCTATCTCACCGAAGCCGGACATTCCCATTTCGATAACGGCTGCTTCAAAGCTGTTGTCAAGGCGGAAAAGCGTGGTGGGCAGACCTATCTCATTGTTGAGATTGCCTTCGGTTTTCAGCGTATTAAATGCCGATGATACCGCCAGAGCGGTCAGCTCTTTAGTGGTGGTTTTTCCGACACTTCCCGTGATACCGACTACCTTAACGGGCAGAGTTCTTCTGTAATAGCCAGCAAGGTCAAGCAGAGCTTTCCTTGTGCTTTCGCATACAATGGACGGTATGCCGTCAAGCTTTTTTTCGCAGAGAACAGCAGCTGCGCCCTTATCTATGGCAGAAGCGGCAAAGTCGTGTCCGTCAAAGCGTTCGCCCTTTATGGCAATGAAAAGGCAGCCCGCTTCGATCTTCCTCGTGTCGGAGGAAACGGCGGTTATTTCCTTTTCGGGAGATATGCCGCAAAGCTCGCCGCCAACGGCTTTTCTAATCTCATCGACAGTTATTTTTTCCATAACAGTTCCTCTTTATGTTAATTGTTCAAGTGCTTCTGCGGCAATTTCACGTTCGTCAAAATGAATATGCTTTCCGCCCGCAAGTATCTGATAATCCTCGTGACCCTTGCCCGCCAGCAGCACCAGATCGCCCTTTTCTGCGATTTTTACGGCGTGGAAGATAGCTTCTCTTCGGTCGGTGATGCGGTCGCAGGGCTTTGTTCCGGTCAGTCCCGTGAAAATGTCGTCAATGATAGCGTCGGGGTCCTCGTTTCGGGGATTATCCGACGTAACTATCAGATAATCTGCGTATTTTTCCGCAGCCGCACCCATTTTGGGACGCTTTGTCCTGTCCCTGTCGCCGCCGCAGCCGAAAAGGCAGATAAGCCGTCCCGAAATTTGCTCTTTGAGGGCGGGAAGGACGTTTTCCAGCGCATCGGGAGAGTGTGCATAGTCGCAGATAAGCATAAAATCCCGTCCCGTGGGAATGATCTCGCAGCGTCCTCGAACACCCTTGCTTTCTTCAAGGGACTTTTCGATTATCTCCTCGGAAACGCCCATTTTCAGCGCAACCTTAACGGCAGCTGCGGTATTTGCGGCATTGAACCGTCCCATCATACCAAGTGAAATGGGATATTCCGTCCCAAAATCGCTGAGGATAAAGTGTATCTTATCGCCCTTTGCGGCAATGTCCCGAGCGTTTACATCGGCATCGGGGTGCAGACCGTAGGAGCATTTATCGCAGGAGATCTCGGAAAACAGCCGCTTGCCGTACTCGTCGTCCGTATTGACAACGGCAAATCCGCAGCGGTCGAAAAGCAGCCGCTTTGCAAGGTAGTAGTTTTCCATATCTCCGTGATAGTCAAGGTGATCCTGAGTAAGATTTGTGAAAACGGCATAGTCAAAAAATGCTGGGCCTATGCGGTTTTGATGAAGGGCAAAGGAAGTGACCTCCATAACAGCAGCCGTGCAGCCGTCAGCGCACATTTTCTCGAAAATGCTGTAAAGCTCGCCAACCTTTGGGGTGGTGGGGGTGGATTCGTCCCTTTCGATAGGTTCTGTTCCCGAAAAAACGCCCGTAGTGCCGATAAGGCCAACCTTTCTGCCGTCCCTTGCGAGAATGTCACGGATAAGGGTGGTCATGGTGGTCTTGCCGTTTGTGCCCGTCACGCCGATAAGAGTCAGCTTTTTCTCGGGGTGACCGTGCATGGCGGCAACCAGATATCCGTAAAAATATCGGGAATTCTCCACGATTATCTGCTTGGGAAGTCCCAGATCACGTTCGCAGACAACAGCCGCTGCGCCATTTTTGAGCATATCCTCGGCGGCGGAATGTCCGTCAAACCGTCCGCCCTTTACGCAGACGAATATGAAGCCCTCGGCAATATCCTCCGTAAAATCGGAAACGCCGCTTATTTCGGGGTTTTCCGTCAAAAGTTCACTGTCAGCCTTGTATTCTGCGTATTTTCCTGCGTCCTCAAGAAGCTGTGCGAGTTTCATATAAAAGATTCCTTTCAATCGGCATTTTACGGGATATTTTTTCCAAATTCACGGAATTTATCCGTCGGATTTTACCACGAATACTACTTCGACTATTGTTCCCTTGGGCACGGACGCTCCCGGAGTGTAATTCTGGAGTGTTGCCAATGCGCCTTCACGCTGAGCAGCACCGCCGCTGACCTTCAGGTTCAGGTCGTATGCCGCAAGGGTTTCGTTTGCCTGAGAAAGCGTCATTCCCGCAAGGTCGGGGACTTCGACGGTCTTTTCTTCGTATTCCTCGTCGGTGTAGAGGATAACTTTTCCGTTTCTGCGGACGGATTCTCCTCTTGCGGGTATCTGCCCTGTGACCTCCTCGCCGCTGCCGATAACAACGGGGTTCAGTCCCAGAGAAGTAAGGGTATCGGAGGCTGTTGTGACGGACTGCTCCACCACATCGGGGAGAGTTATGTCCATCTGAGCCAGCTCTTCCTCGGTGTACTCAGGATAGTATCCCAGATAGGGAAGTGCTTCCTTCAAAACGTCCGCAACTGCGGGGGCAGCAACAACGCTTCCGTAGTAATCCTTGCCCGTTGGCCAGTCTACCATAATTAGAATGATTATCTCGGGGTCGTCGGCGGGGGCAAATGCGCAGTAGGACGAAACGTAAATATCATCTCTGTTCAGACGGTTGTTTTCCTCCTGATTCTGAGATGTACCAGATTTTCCGCCTATTTTGTAGCCCTGTATGTAAGCGTTTGAACCATTTTTCGTGTTTACAACGTCCTCCAGAACCTGACGCATCTGAGCGGAGGTTTCTTCGGAAATTACCTGACGGCGTATGTTCGGCTCGGCTTTTTTCACAACATTTCCGTTTGAATCGACTATCTTATCCACAACATATGGTGTTACCAGCTGACCGCCATTGATAACTGCGGCATATGCTGTTATCATCTGAATGGGGGTGAGGGTAGTTGTCTGACCGAAGGAGCAGGAACCCAGCTCAACGGGTCCCATTCTGCTGTATGGAACATAAAGGCTTGTTGCCTCGGAGGGCAGGTCAATGCCCGTAGGCTCGGTAAGACCGAAAGCAGCGAAGTATTTGCAGAAGCTTTCCGCACCAAGCGCCTGTCCTATCTGAACAAAGGCGGGGTTGCAGGAGTTTGTCATGGCGGTTGTGAAATCCTGCGTGCCGTGGGAATAGTTTGCCCAGCAGTGGAAGGTCGTGCCTGCCACGTTAATGGTCCTTCCGCAGTTGAAGGTGGAATTCAGGGAGATGACCTTTTCCTCCAGCGCAGATGAACCTGTAATTACCTTGAAAACCGAACCGGGGTAATATCTTTCGGAAATTGCCTTATTTTTCCACTGTTTTTCTCTGAGGGCAGCGTAAAGCTCGTCATATTCCTCTTCATCGGTGATCTCCGCAAGCTTTGCTCTGTCAAGCTCACTGTAAATGGTTGTGCGGTCGTTAAGGTCAAAGCCGGGAACGCTTGCCATTGCCTTGATTGCACCCGTTTTTGCTTCCATGATGATGCCGCATGTTCTGTTCTGCGGATTAAAGTAGGAAACTGTGCTTTCAAGAGCCTTTTCCAGATAGTGCTGGAGGGTCATATCAAGAGTGAGGTAGAGGGAGTTTCCGTTTTGCGCCTCGTACATTTTGTCGTTTTTGTAGGGCATTTCCTTGCCGCTTGCGTCGGTGGCTGAGATTATCTTTCCGTCAACGCCTGCAAGGTAGTCGTTATACTGCAATTCAACGCCGTACTGACCGTCGCCCTCGGCATTGGTAAAGCCGATAACAGCGGCAGCAAGCTCATTCTGTGGGTAATAACGCTTGGTGTCATTCTGTTCAAAGACCAGCTTGTAGCCTATGTCCTGTTCGGTGAGATAGGCGTTTATCTCGTCCCAGACCTGCTTTTCCACCTTTGTGGCAATATTTTCCTGACGGCGGGAGGTCTTTTCGTATTTATCGAGAATGGTCTGCCTGTCAACGCCTAGCTTTTCGGAAAGGCAGTCGGCAATGACCTTCTTCTGACGTTCCTTCTCGGCGGGGTCCTTAATAGCGTCAATGCCTGCGGGGTCGATAGCGACTGTGTAAACGGTGGCGGACTGTGCCAGAATTTTACCGTTGCAGTCGTAGATGCTCCCTCGGTTTGCGCTTACGGTAATACTGCGGAACTGCTTGTCATTTGCCATAGCCTGATATTTTGCGCTGTTCTTAATGGAAACCGTAAACAGATGGAAAACCACATAGCCGATAAATACGAGCATAACGGGTACAACGACAAGATGCAGTCTTTTGACCATTTTTGAGGTTGGCTTCAGCGACATTGACATTACCGTCCTTTCCGAGTTTTCGGGAAATACTGATTAGTGGATACGGCACTACTGATTAATGGGGAACACCCACCTTGATACGTCGCTTAGACAACAAGAATAATGAAATTGTTGATTTAATCAGTGGTTCCTTAGGTAACAAGAAAAATTGCAGATTTTATCAGTAGTTCCTTCGGCTTCATGCCTTTAATCAAAACACGGGCTGCAAAAAAATTATGCAGCCCCGTTATAATCTTATTAGAAAATATGCGTATAAATTCCCATCGGCGGAGAAAAATCAGCCGTTGAGATATTCCCAGATCTCCACAGCCTTGTTTTTGATGGACGTAAAGAAATCCTCCTTGACCTCGGGTATCTCCACAACGCTGTCCGCTTCGACCTTGATGTATTCTATCTGAGATTTGTTCAGCTTTTCCAGACCGAGAACATTTTCAGCGTAATTCTCAACGTTTTTCAGTGAGCTTCTGCCGTCTATCTCCGACTTCATACGATTATTTTCGTCTTGAAGCTGGGCTATGGACTGATTTTGCTGCCGAATCTCGCTGTAAAGCTGAGCATTTTCCACCTTGGAGATAACGATAGTGCTTATTGCAAGACCGATAACTGCGATGGTTGTGATGGTTTTCGGAGCGGAGCCGGCGTTGACCATTCCTCTCTTCTGAGTGAGCCTTATTTTGGGTTTCTTTTCGGGTGCTCTTTCTTCAAATCTCGAAAGGTCATAGGCTAAATTATTTCTGTCTGCCATAAACACCGACTCCTTTCCTTGTATATTTTACTTCATTCTACACTTTATTTATAGTTTTTCTATAATTCTGAGCTTTGCGCTTCTTGCCCTGACGTTTCTTTCCAGCTCTTCCTCCGACGCTTCGGCGGGCTTTCTCAGCACCAGCCGTCCCTTGGGAGTATTTCCGCAGATGCAAACGGGGAAGTCGGGCGGGCAGGTACAGCCCTTGCAAAATTCCGCAAAATGCTGCTTAACTATCCTGTCCTCCAATGAGTGGAAGGTGATAACGCAGAGTCTGCCGCCTGTTTTCAGCATATCAAATGCGTCGTTCAGGGCTTTTTCAAGATGTGCAAACTCGTCGTTTACTGCAATTCTTATTGCCTGGAAGGTTTTCTTGCAGGGGTTCTTGTCCCGCCTTTTTGCAGCGGGGACGGACATTCTGATAATATCCGCAAGCTGCAAGGTGGTTTCGATAGGTGCTTTCTCACGCTCTCGGACGATATTTGCGGCAATTCGTCCCGCAAACTTTTCCTCGCCGTAGCGAAAGATTATATCCGAAAGCTCCTTCTGTGAGAAGCCGTTCACAATGTCCCTTGCGGAAATGCCCTCTTGCGACATTCGCATATCCAAAGGTGCATCATTGTGGTAGGAAAAGCCTCTTTCCGCCTCGTCCAGCTGATGGGAGGAAACGCCCAGATCCATCAGGATACCGTCAGCACCGTCTATTTCCAGCCGCTTGCAGATATCCTTTATTTCGTCATAGTTTCCTCTGACGACTCTTGCATTATACGGAGAAAGACGCTCCGTGGCGGTAGCAACGGCGTCCGGGTCACGGTCAATGCCCACAAGCAAGCCCGTGGTGAGCCGCTTTGCGATCTCGGAGGAATGTCCCGCTCCGCCTACCGTTCCGTCAATGTAAATGCCGTCGGGCTTTATATTCAGCCCCTCAATGACTTCATCGAGAAGCACGGGGATATGTTTAAATTCCATAGTCAGCCTTTCATCAGAAGCCCAGCTCGTCCATCGCCTCGGTAAGCATATCCTCGGAGAAGGAATCGTTCAGCTTGTTCCATCTTTCCTTATCCCAGATCTCGGCACGGTTTACGGCACCGATTACCATAACGTCTTTTTCAAGACCCGCATATTCACGCAGATGTGCGGGGATAAGTATTCTTCCCTGCTTGTCCGCTTCTATCTCGGCGGCATTGGAGAAGAAGAACCTCTGAACGTTTTTTCCCTTGGAAAGGGGCATACTGCTTATCTTTTCCTCCATAACAGCCCATTCTTCACGGGAATAGACGAAAAGGCAGCCGTCCAGACCTCTTGTGATAATGAAGCTGTCGCCCAGAGATTCACGGAGCTTGGTGGGGAAATTCATTCTGCCTTTTGCGTCGATATTATGGCTGTAAGTGCCCATTAACGAGCTTCCCGGCATATTTCCCACTCCTTTCCGCAGAGTCACCGAAAGCCGCTCCCTTTATTATTTAAGGGAACGGACCTCATTATCCGTATTATTTGTGGTTAGTTTCACCACTTTTGACCACTTTTAACCACTGAATATATTATACAACAGTTTCCGTTAAATTGCAACCGTCAAAAAACAATTTGATACGTAAAATAAAAAGAATTTTTATGCCGATTTTAATGCAATTTACACAAAAGAAGCAGTCCTTATATGGCGAAAATACCATTTTCTGGGAATAATTCCATTTTCTAAGCAAATCCCGCAAAATATCCAAAGTATTCCACCAAATACTGCCCGATCTACACACATCAAATTAAAATTATGGAACCACTGAATAAATCGGCATTTCTGATTTTCTTGTTTCCTGAGTGACATATTAATCAGTATTTCCTTAACTCTTAACGCAAAAAATTCCACATTCAACTCAACACTCAACACTCAACTCTCAACACTAAAAATTCCACTTTCCACTCTCCACATTAAACAAAAAGCTCTCCCGTACAACGCCGAAACAGCGTCATACGGGAGAACTTCCAATACAATATTAATTTTATTCCGCTGAAAAAACCTCCAGCCATTTGCTTCTGATAGTTCTTATCATTGAAGCGGCAGCATAGGTCATAACGGCCGCTGCGTTTGCGGCAACCTCAATAAGCCCGCAGTATTTGTCCACAAGGATAATAACAACTGTTTCGCGATAACGGGGGAGGGCGATGTTCAGCGGGAACATATGCTTAACGATAATGTCCTTCTCCAGTTCGGTTATCTCAAAATTTTCCATAACGTTGTTAAGGGCACATTTTGCGTGGGTGAAGCCGTGAAGCCGTTCACCCTTGGCAGGCTTGTAGGTGTGCCAATCGTAGAGGAAAAGGTCGTGGAGAAGTCCCGCTCTGGCAGCCGCTCTCGTATTCCACGAAAACAGGCGGCAGATACGGTAATTATAATATGAAACATTCAGGCAGTGCTGGAAACAGGTGGTGCTGCCGTGATGGGTAAATTCTTTCATTTTCATGACCAGCTCATTGTCGAGAAGGTCGGAAACAAGGTTATAATAATCAAGCTTGTCACAGCTTGTCAGGTCTATCCTCGAGCCGATCGCTCGTAGCTCGTTCAATGGTATCCCTCCTTGGCTTTTTAGTTGTCCACATTTAATTATAAAACGTTTTCATATATTTTTCAAGGGTATATTATTAATAAAAATATTTTTTGTGGGGAAAACTTTTTGTATAGGTTGACGAAATTGACGTTTGCGTAATTGTTTAAAAATTTCCTCATTCTCTATTGAAGTATAGGAAAATGTGTGGTATAATATAATTTACGTTAATATATCAAGGAGGTCGTTCGGTATGGCTGAATTTGAAACGCATCTCGGAAAAATTACTCTTACCGATAAATATCTCAAAAAGCTTGTGGGACACACGGCAGGCTCCTGCTTCGGCGTTGCGGATATGTGCCCCTGCGGATTTCGTCAGGATTTTTCCAGGCGGATAAAGCACAAGCCCGCTCCCGAGGACGGAGTTTCCATAGATTTCAGGGACGGAAAGCTGGAGATCGGGCTGCACATCTGCGTAGTCCTCGGCACGAATATTTCCGCTGCCTCCGACAGCCTTGCTCACAAAATAAAATACACCGTTGAGGAAAATACGGGATTGACCGTTTCAAAGGTCAGCGTGTTCGTGGAGGACGTGCGCTCGTAAGCTCCCTATGAAAGGAATGTTTTGATTGATAGACGGAAAAACCCTAAAATATGCCTATATTTCAGCAGCTGTTACTATCTCTAATATGAAAAAAGAGGTTGACGAGCTGAATGTTTACCCTGTTCCCGACGGCGACACGGGAACAAATATGTCCATGACCATGTCGAATGCTTTAAAGGAGCTTATGGTCAGCAGCGACGATCTGCCCGTTTCCGAAATTGCAAAGACCGCCGCTTCCGCTATGCTCAGGGGCGCAAGGGGAAACTCGGGCGTTATCCTCTCACTGCTATTCCGAGGATTTTCAAAGGGCCTTGCGGGCAAGTCTGAGATAGACTGCGAGGACATTGTCATAGCCCTTGAAAACGGCGTAAAGGCGGCTTACAAGGCTGTTATGAACCCCACCGAGGGAACTATTCTGACCGTTGCGAGAGTGGCTTCGGAAAAGGCTGCCGAGGCGGCACTTCTGGTAAACGATCCCGCCGTTCTTTGGGAGGACGTTTGCAAGGCTGCTGAGGAGGCTCTGGAAAAAACTCCCGATCAGCTGCCCGTTCTGAAAAAAGCGGGGGTTGTGGACGCAGGCGGCAAGGGTCTGACTCTTATCTGGAACGCTATGCGGGATGTTTTCAACGGCGGAGAAGCTGTTGTTCCCGTGGAGGTAGGTTCTTCGACAGTTACCGTGTCTGCGGCTGCTGCGGCGGGTGATGAGGAGATAACATTTACCTACTGCACGGAATTTATCGTAAACAAATCCCCCGACAGCAAGGACGCTGCTGCTCTCAGGGCGTATCTTGAAACTATCGGTGACTGCGTTGTTGTCGTGGACGACGAGGACATTATAAAGGTACACGTTCACACCGACCACCCCGGCAAGGCTATTGAAGAGGGTCTGAAATTCGGCGCACTTACCAATATGAAGATAGACAATATGCGTATGCAGCACGAAAGCAAGGCTGCCGCTGCCAAAAATGACGGTATGGTTCCTGTTGCTGCCGAAAAGCCCTTTGGATTTGTAACTGTGGCTGCGGGCAAGGGTATTGAGGAGCTGTTCCGCAATCTGGGCGCAGACTGCGTTGTAAGGGGCGGTCAGACTATGAACCCGTCTACCGAGGATATTCTCAGGGCGGTTTACAGCACTCCTGCGGAAACGGTTTTCGTTCTGCCAAACAACAAGAACATCATTATGGCTGCGGAACAGGCTGCAAAGCTGTCCGAACGCCGTGTCTGCGTTATTCCCGCAAGGACTATCCCACAGGGTATAACCGCCATGATGTCCTACGACCCCGATGCAAGCTTTTCGGATAATCGTATGGAAATGACAAAGGCTATTGAGCGGGTTTCCACGGGTCAGGTAACATTTGCCGCAAGAGATTCCCTTTACGAGGGCAAAAACATCAAGAAGGGTGACATTCTTGCTCTGGAAAACAACAAGCTTGTGTTCCTTGACAGGGACGTTTCCAAGGCGGCTTACAAGCTGACAAAGCGTATGATAAAGGGCGATTCTGCGTATGTTACGCTTATCTACGGTTCGGACGTTTCCGACGAAAGAGCTGAGGAGCTGGCGGAAATTATGAAAACAAAGTTCGGGCATGTTGAAATTATGCTGATAAACGGCGGTCAGCCCGTGTATTACTATATTATTTCGGTTGAATGATTGGAGAAACTGTGATGAATAATCGTACAAAAGCGTTTGCCGCTGCATTAATGATGATATTTTCCGTGTCCGCTTCAAGCTGCGGAGCGTCCGAAAAGCCGCAGGAAACAACTGCCGCTGATACCGAGTCCGCCGCTGTAACGGAAGCTTCGGCGGGTTCGGGCAATGTGAAAATTTCCATTGACGGCACAAAATTTGTCGTTGACGGAAAAGAGATCTGGATAAACGGAGTTAATACTCCTTGGAACAATTGGAACGATTTCGGCGGAAATTTTGATGAAGCCTTCTGGGACGAGCATTTTGCCATGCTTCACGAAACGGGTGTGAATGCGTCCAGAGTGTGGATAAACTGCGCAGGTCAAACAGTGCTGCGTATGAAGTCCACGGGCGAGGTAAAGAACGTCAACGAAAAGCATTGGGAGGATCTCGATAAACTGTTTGACATTGCCGAAAAGCATCAGATCTATCTTATGCCCACGCTTATGTCCTTCGACCATTTCAAGGACGGAAACGCAGGTGCGGAGCAGTTCAGACTGATGGTTCAGGACGATGCCTTTATTCAAAGCTACATAGATTTATATGTAAATCCGTTTATGGACAGATACAAGGACGAGCCCTATCTCTGGGCAATAGACCTGATGAACGAGCCTGATTGGGTAGTCGAGAACGCCGAGTGCGGCAGAGTGGGTTGGGAGCATATGTCTGACTTCTTTGCAAAATGTGCGGCGGCTATCCACGAAAAGGACGAAGATACGCTTGTTACCGTCGGTCTTGGAATGATAAAGTACAACTCCGACAAGTACAGCGGCAACTATGTTTCCGATGAGTTTCTGAAAAGTCTTGGCGGCGAAAAGGCGTATCTGGATTTTTACTCAACACATTACTATTTCTGGCAGAATCAGTATATGGGCTATCCCTTTGAAACAACTCCTGTTGATTTCGGTCTGGACGGCACAAAGCCCTGTGTTATCGGCGAAAGTGCAGTTGTCAGCGAGAGCGGCAGGACGATAGTTCAGGAGTACGAAAACGCCTATAATAACGGCTGGAACGGCGTTATGGCGTGGACATCCAACGGTGTTGACAACTGCGGAAGTATGACTGAGCTGAAGCCGGCTATTGAGCGTATTATTGAGATAGCCGAGGATAAGGTTTTCCCTGTGGGACGGTAAAAAGTTTTGTGTATCTTAATACTATGAATAAACTAAAGAGGAATGAAGCTATGAAATATGTTACATTCAGCTATGATGACGGCGTTACTCAGGACAAGCGGCTTGTGGAGATCTTCAACAAATACGGTATGAAATGCACCTTCAACCTCAATTCGGGCATAATGAGCGAGGACAGCTGCTGGGAGAATAAGGGCGTTCACATCAGGCGAATGACCGCCGAGGAGATAGGGAACCTCTATGACGGTCACGAGATAGCCTGTCATTTTCTCACTCACCCGTTTCCCTTTGAGCTTGACGATAAGACCCTTGACTATGAGATCGGCATGGATATCGAAAATCTGTCAAAGATGTTTGGCTGCGAGATAGTCGGCTGCGCATATCCCTACGGTCAGTATGATGACAGGGTAGTGGCTGCCCTTCAAAAGCATGGCATCAAGTACGCACGAACCTGCGGTACTACGTCAAATTTCGCTCCGCAGACAGACCTTCTGAGGTTTATGTCAACCTGTCACCACAAGGACGAGAAGCTGTTTGAGCTGGCAGAACGGTTCATTGCCGAAAAGTCCGATGATGAAAAGAAGGTTTTCTACATCTGGGGACACAGCTATGAGTTTGATGTTGACAACAACTGGGACAGAATAGAAAAGCTCTGCAAAATGCTTTCGGAGCATGAGGATATTATTCCTGTGACTAATGCGGAGGCGCTTCTTTAAACAAAAACCGCCCGTCAGTCCGAATAAAAAGGACTGACGGGCGTTAATTTTGCATATAAAAAGCCGAAAATTACATTCTGCTCTTCTTGACCTCACGCAACTTCTTCCAATAGCTTGCGTCGCCTCTTTCGTTGAACTTGAAGGCAATATCCTCTGCGCTGTCGTAGTCGGAATTGTCGCAGAATACGTCGAAAAGCTGGATTATGTAGTGGTCGTCGCCCTCGTCGCTGAGCTGCTCTGCAATAGCCTTTGCACGCTCAAACTCCTCACTGTCGCACAGGTGAGTGAACAGCTTGTACATATATCTGCTTTCGCCCTTGTTGATAAACAGGAATGCAATGCCCGAAGCCTCGTCGTACATTTCCTCGTCAATAAGCAGCTCAAACAGGCTTGTGAAGCTCTTTGCTCCGTCATAGTCGAACAGAAGCAGTGCGATCTCCATAGCATCGCCGTACTCGCCGTTTTCCTTGTACTCCTCGAAAAGCTTTTCAAGGTGCTTGGTCTTGATGCTTACGGGGATAACGGCACTCTCGTCGCCCTCACCGCTAGTGAACAGGGCGCATATTTTATCGGCAATTGAGCCGATAGCGAATTTTGCATCTTCCATAGATAAAAACTCCTTTACACGGGATTGTCCGACACTTACGGACATCATCTATATAATAGTATACACTATCCACAAACAAATTTCAACTATTTCTGAAACATTTTATTAAATGAATGAAATAGAAAAGTAAATTTTGTGCATAATCAACAAAATGTGCATAAGCGAAAATTTCGCTTCTATTGTGCATTTTTGCTTGCAAATTAAAAAAAGGTGTGGTATAATAATAGTACAGAAAAATCAAAATGTGGTGAAAATTTATGTCAACTCCCGAATTATGTATGCTGTTCGACTCAATTCTCGCATTGCTTGAAACCAATAATACCGACAAGGCAATTGAGGTCATTAAAAACGGCATTAAAAGAATTGATAAGGGCACTACTTCAAGCAGCGATGAAAAGAAAAATGATGATTGACTTATACTAAATATCGATTATAGTATTGACAAAATCGGTGTAAACGTATCACAGAGGAAAAATCAACAAGGCGGTGGGATGTATGGTACAATCAGATTGTCAGTTTAAGGCATTTATACGTTTTGTGCTTGATGCACTCAAGGAAGTAGTAGAAGAAAAGGACGAAGAAAAGCGAAACAAGAAAATAGCAAAAATTATCGAAAATCTTCAAAAGACGCTGGAAGATTAACTGTATTATTTTCAATCAAGGCACAGGTCTGTTCTTTAGCAGACTTGTGCCTTTTTGCTGTCTGCATAAAAAATGAATACAAAACTTTGCATAATTTTTTTGTAAAAAGGTATTCCATTTTGGTGAAAAATATGATATAATTATTTTTATGATGAAATCACTAATAAATCGAAAGGACTAAATCAACTATGAAAAAGCTTATGCTTGGAAATGAAGCCTTCGCAAGAGGTCTTTATGAGGCGGGCGTTACCGTTTGCTCCAGCTATCCCGGAACGCCGTCCACCGAGATCACCGAGGCTGCTGCCAAATATAATGAGATCTACTGCGAATGGGCACCTAATGAAAAGGTTGCTCTGGAGGTCGCTGCGGGTGCATCTATTGCAGGCGCACGCTCCTTCTGCGCAATGAAGCACGTAGGACTGAACGTTGCGGCAGACCCCCTGTACACATTCTCCTACACAGGCGTAAACGGCGGTGCTGTTATCGGCGTTGCGGACGACCCGGGAATGCACTCCTCTCAGAACGAGCAGGATTCCCGTCATCACGCAATTGCTTCAAAGGTGCCTATGGTAGAGCCTGCGGATTCCTCCGAAGCAAAGGAGTTCACAAAGCTTGCTTACGAGCTGTCGGAGAAGTTTGACACGCCCTTTATCGTAAGAATGACCACCAGAATTTCCCATTCTCAGTCAGTCGTTGAGCTTTGCGACCGTGAGGAGCGTCCTCTTAAAGAATATGTGAAGGACGCTGCAAAGTATGTTACCCTCCCTGCACACGCAAGAAAGCTGCACGTTAAGGTTGAGGAAAGAACGGAGGCTCTCCGTGAATATGCGGAAAACTGTCCCCTAAATCGTGTTGAATATAACGATAAGAAGATAGGAATCATCACCTCGGGCACACCTTATCAGTATTCAAAGGAGGTTTTCGGAAAGAATGCTTCTTATTTGAAGCTGGGCATGGTAAATCCGCTGCCTGTTAAGCTGATAAAGGATTTTGCCGCAGAGTGCGAAACTGTTTATGTCATTGAAGAACTGGACGATATTATCGAAAGCCACTGCAAGAAGATAGGCGTTTCCGTCAAGGGCAAGGAGATCTTCGGATTTACGGGCGAGCTTTCTCAGGCTATTATTGCAGAGAAGCTGCTGGGCGAAAAGAAGGAGTTCTCCGAATTTTCCGAGAATGTTCCCGTTCGTCCTCCCGTTATGTGTGCGGGCTGTCCTCACAGAGGAGTTTTCTATGTTCTGAACAAGCTGAAATGCGTTGTTTCGGGAGATATTGGCTGCTACACTCTGGGAGCGTCTGCGCCCCTTTCGGCTATGGATACTACCATTTGCATGGGTGCGTCCGTCAGCGGTCTGCATGGTATGAACAAGGCTAGGGGAGCGGAGTTTGAGAAGAAAGCCGTTGCCGTTATCGGTGATTCTACCTTTATCCACAGCGGTATTACGGGACTTGTAAACATTGCTTACAATGCCACAAATTCCACCGTTATCATTCTCGACAACTCTATCACGGGTATGACGGGACATCAGCAGAACCCCACCACGGGCTACAATATCAAGGGCGACCCCGCCGCAAAAATTGACCTTGAAGCACTCTGCCGTTCCTGTGGCATCAACCGTGTAAGAGTGGTTGACCCGTATAAGATGAGCGAGGTTGAAGCTGCGGTCAAGGAAGAACTGGCTGCGGAGGAACCGTCCGTTATCATTTCAAGACGTCCCTGTGCGCTGCTGAAATATGTTAAGCACAAGCCCGCCCTCAAGGTTGACAGCGCAAAGTGCGTCGGCTGTAAGATGTGCTTGAAGATAGGCTGTCCCGCAATTTCCATTCATGACGGAAAATGCGTTATCGACCATACTCAGTGCGTAGGCTGCGGCATTTGCAAGGAAATGTGCAAGCCCGGCGCTATCTGCGATTAAGGAGGAGCTTCTGATGAATACAAAGTCAATTATGATAGTAGGCGTAGGCGGACAGGGTTCCCTGCTTGCGTCAAGAATTCTCGGAAACGTCCTGCTGGCGCAGAATTACGACGTTAAGGTGTCCGAGGTACACGGAATGAGCCAGCGTGGCGGTTCTGTTGTTACATATGTTAAATACGGCGATGAGGTTTGTTCTCCCGTTATCGAAAAGGGCGAAGCGGACGTTATCATCTCCTTTGAACAGCTGGAAGCGGCAAGGTGGCTGCCTTATCTGAAAAAGGGCGGACATCTGGTTGTTTCCGAGCAGAAGATGGACCCCATGCCCGTTATTACGGGTGCGGCAAAATATCCCGAGGATATTTTAGGAAAGCTTTCAAGTCTGGGTGCGGACGTTACTTCCGTTGACGCTCTGGGTCTTGCGGAAGAAGCGGGAAGTCCAAAGGCTTCAAATGTTGTGCTTATGGGCGTTGTGTCCACGAAAATGGAGCTTTCCGAGGACGCCTGGCAGAAGGCTCTGGAGGAGTGTGTTCCCCCTAAGTTTTTGGAGCTGAATAAGAAGGCATTTGCACTTGGCAGACAGGCTGCTGCAAACTAATGTATCTTTCTCTGCATCTCAGAGATAAATGGAGGTTTATAGAAGTGGAAAACTATTGGAACAAAGAAATTGAATGTATGCCCCTTGAGGACATGAAAAAGCTCCAGAGCGAGCGGCTTGTGGCTCAGGTAAAGCACGTTTACGACAATGTGCCTTACTACAAGAAGCTTATGGACGAAAAGGGCGTTACCCCCGATGACATCAAGTCGGTGGACGATCTTCATAAGCTGCCCTTCCTGACAAAGGCGGATCTTCGTGACGCTTATCCCTATGGGTTGCTGGCAAAGCCCCTTTCCGACTGCGTAAGAATTCAGTCCACTAGCGGAACTACGGGCAGACGTGTGGTTGCATTCTACACCCAGCACGACATTGACCTTTGGGAGGATTGCTGTGCAAGAGCTATAGTTGCGGCAGGCGGAACAAAGGACGATGTTTGTCAGGTATGCTACGGCTACGGTCTGTTCACAGGAGGTCCCGGTCTGAACGGCGGTTCTCATAAGGTCGGCTGTCTGACACTGCCTATGTCCTCGGGAAATACCGAAAGGCAGATACAGTTTATGCAGGACCTGGGCTCGACTATCATCTGCTGTACTCCTTCCTATGCTGCATATATCGGCGAAACTATCAAGGAAATGGGCATTTCCCCCGATGACATAAAGCTGAAAGCAGGTATCTTCGGTGCGGAGCCGTGGACAGAGGAAATGCGCCGTGAGATAGAGAAGTCCCTGGGCATCAAGGCTTACGATATTTACGGTCTGACCGAAACAAGCGGTCCGGGCGTTGCATTTGAATGCTGCGAGCAGCACGGTATGCACATTAACGAGGATAACTTTATCCCCGAGATAATCGACCCCGACACAGGCGAGGTTCTTCCCGAGGGTACAAAGGGCGAGCTGGTATTCACAAGCATTACCAAGGAGGCTTTCCCCCTGCTCAGATACAGAACCCGTGATATCTGCGTGCTGACAAGAGAAAAATGCTCCTGCGGCAGAACTCTTATCAGAATGTCCAAGCCTATGGGCAGAAGCGACGATATGATGATCATCAGGGGCGTAAACGTGTTCCCGTCCCAGATCGAAACTGTACTTATCAAGCAGGGCTATGCGCCTAACTATCAGATAGAGGTTGACAGAGTGAATAACACCGATACTCTGGACGTTTACGTTGAAATGTCACAGGAGCAGTTCTCCGACCAAATGAAGGACATTCAGGACAAGGAGAAGGAGCTTGTTGCGGCTATCACTCAGATGCTGGGAATCCGTCCCAAGGTACATCTTGTATCTCCCAAGACCATTGCTCGTTCCGAGGGTAAGGCTGTAAGAGTTATCGACAAGCGTAAGCTGCACGACTGAGAGGATTGACCCCTCTGTCAAATCGTTCGGCAAATAGCTGAATGAATAAAGCTTGCCGCTCGACAGACAGGTTTTAATAATCATACATACAAAATCCAACCGACAAAGGAGGAACTATTATGTCCATTAAGCAGATCTCAATTTTCGTTGAAAACAAGCCCGGAAAGCTTTCCGCAGTTACCGCACTTCTCAGGGATAACGGCATTGACATCAGAGCACTTTGTATTGCCGATACTAAGGATTTCGGAATTCTCAGACTTATTGTCAGCAATCCCGACAAGGCATGTGAGGTGCTGAAGGCGGCTGACTGCACAGTTACTGTTACCAACGTTATAGCTATCGGAATCTCCGACAAGCCCGGCGGACTTGCAGCTGCGGTGGAGGTTCTCTATGCCGCTAACATCAGTGTTGAATATATGTACGCTTTCATCTCCAAGAGCGACAGCGAGGCTTACGTTATTCTGAGAGTTCAGAACAACGAAACAGCGTCCGCTGCTCTGGAGGAAAACGGCTTCAAGGTTCTTTCTCCCGAGGACGTTTACGAGGTTTGATTTTTCATCTTGCAAATAAAAGCAGGGCATCGTCATTAGGGAAGTACCGATAAAGAAGTAATTATCGGTACCGAGCGGCAAACTTTGTTCATTTCGCTATTTATCGAACGAAATGACAAAGGGGTCGCCCCTTAGGCGGTGTCCTGCTTTTTATTATAGTATATACTATATATAATGTGAAAAACAAAGCAAGATAGTCAGCAAACTGTTGTATCCGATGAAAAATGCAAAGTTTGTTTCTTTTGCATATATATTGCGTTGAAAGATAGGCGTGATTGTGCAAATATACCGACAAATCAAAGATTTTTGCAAAAATTTCACCCTAAAAAACGGGGAAATGTTCTCAGAAATGACAAATACTTACAGGCAAAACCTTTGAAGCTGTAAGCGGTTTCGGGGTTTTGTTTGTTTTGCATAAGTGAATGTTAATTTTCTGTGTAGGTTCAACGAAATCAAAGTTAAATACAGGGGTTATCCGTCGAACGGACAAGTATCTTTTGTGCAGGTTCAACAAATCACCCCTCGGTTTTTCGTTTGACAAATGGGCTTGATTTAGCTATAATAACGAAAGACTACAAAACGGTTACGAAAACAGCGGCCGCTGTAATTATTTTGTAACTATCAGAACGATGTTCTGTTATGAAGCCCGATAAGGCTTTATCGGGAATCATTAGCTTTGTATTTGAAAGGAACTACCGATTTATGAGCAGATTTACACGAATTGACCATTCGGCTGAAACAGAATCCGCACAGAAAAAGGCTGTTATAAAAATAGCAGGCTCCGCATTCACTGCACTGGCACTTGCCGCATTTATCGGCGGCATTGCAGGGGACGGACAGGACGCATATGACTCCTCCGCAATTGAGGATAGGCTGTCTGCGTACTATTACGAGGAGCCTGAGGAAATACCCGAGCCGCAGTTCTTTGAGGTAACACTAACTGCGGACGGCAAAGACTATAAGCTTTCCTACGAGGAGGGTTCGGACGCAACGGTCGCTGACGTTCTCAGTGGCGCAGGCGTTACCGTTGACGATGATGACCTTATTAACGTGGGACTTAATGAGAAGATAAACAAGAACACAGACATTGTTATCAACCGTGTTGAAAAGCAGTACGAGGTTTCAGTGGAAACCATCGACTACAAGACAAATTACAAGAATGATCCCAACTATGTTGTGGGACACAGTGAGGTCGTTGTGGAGGGCGAGGAAGGCTCCGTTGAGATAACCGAGCTTGTGACCTACATAGACGGCAAGGAAACAAAGTCCGAGGTGGTCAGCAAGGCAGTTACCGAGCCTGTTGACAAGGTCGTTCTGAACGGCACCTGTCCCGCTAAGCCCATTTCTCAGTTGACCGCTCCCGAAAGTCTGGTTTTTGACGAGAACGGCGCACCTGTTTCCTACAGTCATATTATCACGGGAAAATCCTGCGCATATTCCGCAAAACCCGGCGCAAAGACAGCCAGCGGCAGAACTGCAATGGTCGGATATGTTGCTGTTGACCCCGCAATTATCCCCTACGGCACCGAGCTGTATATTGCAACCACCGATAATTCCGCTGTTTACGGCTACGCTATTGCCGCAGACACTGGCACGGCACTTCTTGACGGACGCATTGCTGTTGACCTGTTTATGGAAAGCTATGACGCTTCCTGCGAATGGGGCGCACGTCAGGTGAATATTTACGTGTTGAATTGATTTGAATAATACGACCGTTCAGACCTTCGGGCTTGAACGGTTTTGTTTTTGGACGAAAAAAGCCCCCTATCATTTCGACAGGGGGCGATACTGTTATATCGGAAAAATTATCTTTCCAGCTGCTGAGTTCTGTCGGGGCCAACGCCTACCATGCCGATATGACATTCGCAGAGCTCTTCCAGCTTTTCGATGTACTTCTTGCAGATGTCGGGCAGCTCGTCAAAGCTCTTGCAGCCTGAGATGTCCTCGTTGAAGCCTTCAAACTCTTCGTAAACAGGCTCACAGTCCGCAAGCTCTTCGAGAGCGGCGGGGTAATCCTTGAGGATAGAACCGTCGGGCTTCTTGTAGGCAACGCAAATTTTGAGCTTGTCAAGTCCGCTGAGAGTGTCCAGCTTGTTGATAACAAGGCAGTCAAGACCGTTTACACGAACAGCGTGACGAACGATTACCGCATCGAACCAGCCTGTTCTTCTGGGTCTGCCTGTTACCGTGCCGAATTCGTGACCCTGATTTCTGATGAAATCGCCTGTTTCGTCGTTAAGCTCGGTGGGGAAGGGACCCTTGCCCACTCTTGTGGTATAAGCCTTTGCAACGCCGTAAACCTTGTCTATAACACGGGGTCCGACGCCTGTTCCTACGCAAACGCCCGCAGCCAGAGGGTGGGAGCTGGTAACATAAGGGTATGTTCCGAAATCAATGTCAAGGAGAGTAGCCTGTGCGCCCTCAAAGAGGATAGTTTTGCCCGCCTTGTGAGCTTCGTATGCCATAACGGAAACGTCCGCCAGATAGCCTGCAAGACGCTTGCCGTACTCGGTGTATTCCTTGATAGTCGCTTCGATGTCAACGGGTTCGCCGCCGTATACCTCGGTGATTATCTTGTTTTTCAGCTTGCCTGTGGTTCTTGCCTTTTCAGCGAAGATCTCGGGGTGAACAAGGTCATAGAAGCGGATTCCGCAGCGTTCGTACTTGTCCATATATGTAGGACCGATACCTCTGCCTGTGGTGCCGATGTCGGAGCCGCCTCTGAACTTCTCGGACAGTCCGTCAAGCTTAATGTGCCAGGGCATAATAATGTGAGCTCTGGGGTCGATTTTCAGATTGTCGAAGGAGATACCTCTTGCACTCATTCCGTCTATCTCGCCGAGAAGATCCTTAGGGTCGAGAACAACACCTGCGCCGATAAGACAGAGAGTATCTTTATAGAGAATACCCGAGGGGATAAGGTGAAGCTTGTAGACCTCACCGTTGCTTTCAACGGTGTGTCCTGCGTTATTTCCGCCCTGAGAACGGATAACAACATCTGCTCTGGAAGCAAGAATGTCAATGACCTTACCCTTGCCTTCATCTCCCCACTGGGTACCGATAACAATATTTGCGGGCATTTTATTTCCTCATTTCATATAATTTTTTGCGGTTGAATCGCTTACGGAGTATATCCGCTTTAACCTATTGAATTATACCATACTTATGTCAAAATGTCAATAATCTTTATCTCCGAAACCAAAAAAATCCGCTGCTTTTGCGGGCAGCGGATCATGGAGATCAATCTGTCAGGTTTTCGTTGACATCGTTATTGGGATAATAACAGCCTAAAGGCATTGACGAGCTCATGCTGTCATAAACCTGTGCCGGGGTCAATCTCACAACATCGGATTCGTTAATGGGTCTGTCGCTCCATACGGCGTATGTGCAGCCGATACCTGCGCTGTCAACCACAAATCCGAAATATCCGTCAAAAGCATTGCCGAGATATTTGTTTACATCGCAGTCGTCGTTTCCGCTGCTGTGTGCAATGCCGTCGGCTGCACCCGTGTAAATTGCGTTTGGAGCATATACACCGCCCTGTGCGCTGAGATTTGTAAGAGCCAATTGGGTGCCTTCAAAAACATGCCTTGCCTGAGCCTGATATTTTGATGCTCTGGATTCCTTTACCATTCCGAAGAACATGGGTGTAAGAATGGCTGCCAAAGCGGCAACAATTGCTATTACAACTATCAGTTCAATAAGTGTAAAACCCTTTAATTTCCTTTCCTTCATAAATTCGCCCCCAAAAATTAATATATAAAAATTATAGTATTTGAACAATAATTATTATAATTTTATGATACACTATTTTATGCTTAATGTCAAGCAGTTTGTGAATTACAATTTAATTTAGCAATAGAAAAATTATTAATATAATCTAATATTTGTGTACAAATTGCATAATAAAGTGCCTTTAATCATAGAATCGAATACGTTTTCGGTATATAAGCGGTAAATTATTAGCAGAATATGCTTCAAAAAGCAAGCTGTCTTGCTGTGAAAATTCGGTATTGTTGACAAAATTCACGTAGTATGATAAAATAAGAGTACAATAATATGTCGTATTATCCCGAAAGGAAGTTATAAATATGTCAATAAAGATCGAATTTACAGCAAAGCTCAGAAATAAATCCAAGCTTATCCCCGAGCTGAAAAGATTATCCGCAAAATACGGCTGCAGAATGGGCATGAGAGAGCAGAATATTATGCTCATTTTCTGCAACTGCGGAATTATGAAGATGACTGTGGGCGATACGAGAATAAGCGGTTCGGCTCAGACAAATATCGCAGGTGCGGGCTTCCATGCCGCTGCAGTTGACCTCCTTTGCGAGCTGGAGGACAACACCAATATGGATATACATATCACCGACCCCACGGGCTACTCCCTCCACAAGAACTTCAACAGGCTGAAAAAGGAGCATATGAACGTATGGCTTTCAAGTATCCTGAGGATACCTATGGAGCGTCCCATTTCGGCATATCAGTACTGCATGGGCTATGATGTAAACAGCTATATGCCCGAAAATATAGGCGGAACTGTCGTTACTCCCGTGGGCAGATTTTCCATAGCGGGGCTGAAAAAGCGAATTGCCGAAAAGGGTATAGAGGACTTTGCACGGGACTTCTTCATCTGGAGCAACCGTGAAAAAGACGCCCTTTACAGCCGAAACAATGCCCTTTATCTTATGGCGACGCTTTGCTGCTTCAAGCCCTCCGAGCGTTCCGAATCGGACAAGAACGCTAACGGTGCTGTTCTGGCGCATCTGGAAAAGGCTCTGGAGCTGGACAGAAACTTACCGTTCCCCAAAAAGGAATATCTGGAAATTTGCGCCCTGGCAGGGCAGGAACCGAAGGATATTGAAGATGTCCCCGAAATGGAAACGGAATATCCCATAGGATACAGAAGAAGCGATGTTGTTTACAGAATGGGCAACCTGAACGTTACCCTTCCCGGTGACTTTCTGACTGCCGCCGACCCCGAGGACGAGTGTCAGCTGTTTACCAACGGCGAAAAGACCGACCGCATTACCGTGAGAATGAAGGCGGTTCGCACAACTACGCCCCCCGAGCTGGATTCGGAAATTTTCAAGGACAGCACAGGACCTGTCGTTGACTTTGACTGCGGTGCGGGCAGGTGCAGAATGGGCAATATGCGCCGTCACGACGAGGTGATGAAGAAGGATTTCTTTACCACATGCGCTGTTGTTGTCTGCGACATGCAGGCGTCTATTGTCAGCATAAGCTATGAAAACGAGAAGGACAGAGTATGGGCTGAACGCACTATCAGGCGCATGAACGCAGTAAGCACACCGAAGGCACAATAAAAGAGGTGTTTATGTGACTGCTTTTGATTACATTGTAAACAGTGTGAAGGACAGCTTTGTCGGCGAGGAATATCCCGATGTGTATATTCTTTCGGGAAAAAATACATTTAATTGGGATTCACCTAAGGACTCACATAAATACGATCTGCTCAACAGCTTTTTTGATGAGGATCATTACAAGGACAATTCGGGAAATGAGTGCTATACTGTCAGCAGAGAGTATATGGAAAAGCTGAAAAGCATTGAGGTCACCTTTGACGAGAAAACAGAGGAGTATGACACCAATACCCGCAGACCGTATTATCAGCTGCGGGGAAAGCGTATCAGCGAAGAACAGGCGTTGGAGTTTATCCGACTGACAGACAGTGCTTTTTTTGACCCGAGATGCCCCGAGGAAGGGCAGTGCTTTTATCGGATAAGTATGCAAAGTGACCTGTTTACAAATTTCTTTTCCAATGGTCTTGTTCACCCGAACGGCGTTGTGGGTATGAACGGGATCATGAGCAAATATCCCAATATTTACGAGCTGTTTGTGGAATTTGTGAGTATGTCTGCAAGGTTTCCGTTTTTGGATTTTATAATAGGTATTACTTGGTGGGACGAAACCCCGCCTGAGGAGTTTGACAAGATCTTTACCCCAGGTTATGAAGCCCCCGCTTATTTCCCAAATTTCACGAAAAATCTGGATATCGGCGTGTGGGTGCATGATAGTAAGGTGGAATTTTTATCTCCAGATAATGCGGCGAAAAAGTATAAGGAATACGAAAAGCTTTACGGTGAAGCAGACGGTAAGATATACTGCGATAAAAGAAACGGAGAGCCAAATCTTGCGGACTTTTTCGAAAAATGCCTTAAAGCAAACGGTGTTGACGGCGAAGAAATAAAGAAGCGGCTGGAAAAATTCCAAGATAATTTTATGCAATTCGAAAAATAAGTGCATCGGAAACAATAAAAGAGGGGTTGATATGACAGCATTTGATTATATTATCAGTGGTTTGCCCGATGATTTCGTTTGCGAGGATTACAGCGATATGTACATGGTCGTCGGAAATATTACTGATTGGCTTGGTAACAGAAGTGTTAAACTGCTGAACCGTTTAGTTCCCGAAGACAATAGTTATTTGGATCGAAGCGGGAACACCTGCTATATTTTCAGCAAGGAATATGCGGATAAGCTGAAAAGCATTGAGGTCACTTTTGATGAGAAAACGGAGGATTACAGCGGAACACGCAGACCCTACTATCAGCTGAGAGGAAAACCTGTCAGCGCTGAACAGGCGGTAGAATTTATCCGCAGGGCAGACTCAGCTTTCGCAGACTTTGAATATCCAAAGTCAGCACAGCCTTTTTATTTGATAAATATGTGCAGCGACGTGTTTTCGAATTCTTCATCAAACGGTTTGGTTCACCCGAACGGCATTGTAGGCATGAATGGAATAATGGGCAAATATCCTGATTTTTATGAGCTTTTTGAAGAATTCGTAAGCATGGCAATGGAGTTTCCCTTTCTTGATTTTGTGGCTGCAGTTACATATTGGAATGAGATGCCCTCTTGGGAATGGGAAAAGCTGTCTGACGACAACTACGAAAAGCCGACATATTATCCCGATTTTACAGAATGTCTGGAGATAGGTGTGTGGGTGCATGACAGTAAGGCAGAGTTTTTATCTCCCAAAAATGCGGCGAAAAAGTATAAGGAATACGAAAAGCTTTACGGTGAAGCATACGGTAAGATATACTGCGATAAAAGAAACGGAGAGCCAAATCTTGCGGACTTTTTCGCAAAATGTCTTGAAGCAAACGGCATTATTGACGAGTAATTGAAAAAATCAGAAAGAGGTTATGAAAATGGGTTATGAAAATTCAGCAGAGAAACGAATTGAAATTTTTGAAGATACCATGCAGCTTTGCAGGGAAAATCCTCGGCTTGCGGCTGCTGTAAAATATTCGCAGGAAAATACGAAATTTTATGCAGCGGACGATTATCCCGAGGTCAATAAGGACGGAAAAAGCGGCAAAATTTCCGTGACAGCCGAGCGTACCTTGCAGGCGGCAAAACGTCTGACAGCAGAATATGCGGGCAAAAAAATTGCCGTGCTTAACTTTGCATCGGCGACTAATCCGGGCGGCGGTGTAACAAAGGGCAGCTCCGCACAGGAGGAGGCTCTCTGCCGCTGTTCGACACTCTATCCCTGTCTGCGTAAAAAGGAGCTTTATGAGCAGTATTACGGTATGCACAGAAATCTTGGTGATGTCAGATATACAGACGCCTGCATATACACACCCGATGTTATTTCCCTGAAAAGCGACACGAACCTTCCCGAGGCTGTCCCCGAAAGCGGATGGTTTTCCGTGGACGTCATTACCTGTGCGGCTCCCAATCTGCGCCCGAATCCGTATAATGCCATGAATCCCGGGCATGGAAAGGCGGCAAAGGTAACTCCCGCCGAGCTGCTGGCTATCCACAAAAAGAGGGGGGCGCATATCCTTGATATTGCCACAGCAAACGGTGCAGATGTGCTTGTTCTCGGCGCATTCGGCTGCGGGGCTTTTCAAAATGACCCGCAGATAGTGGCAAGGGCTTACAAGGAAATTCTCGCAGACAAGGCGAAAATGTTTGACGAGGTGGCATTTGCGGTGTACTGTCCGCCTAAGGATATGGGAAATTACAACACGTTCAAGAGAATTCTTCTATAAAACAGTCGGCGGCTGAGCTACGGTTCAGCCGCCTTTTTACAGCATTATATAAGCAAGTGCCAGAAGCAGCTTGGGGTCCGCTTTTTCTCTGTAAAGCATGTAAATAAGCGCCAGAAGCAGCAGATTTTCCGCAGATGAAAATATCTCCGCCGGTGGATTTGACGAAACGGGATAAACCGTCGGGGGTTTGGGCGGGGGAACGGCTTTCGGCTTTTCCTCGGGCTGCTTTGGGACATTCGGATTGTCAGGCTTGCGGCTTTCAAAGCGGGGCGGGGGCTGTGAATGGTTTTTTGTCGGTCTTGCGGGATAGGGCATATTCCGTCCCGACGGTCTGCGATTTTCGGGCATTTTCCCCACCTCCGTTACAATGAAAGGTCATCAAGAAGCCCCTGCTCCTTCAAAGCCGAAAAAATAGCCAGCACCTTCAAAAGCTTGATGGCTTTTTCGGCTTTTTTCTGCTTCTGCTCGCTGAGATATGGCTTCAAGGCGGCAATAAGGGCGGTGTTTTTGTCGTCGGCACCTGCTCCCGAAACTGCGGACATCAGCTGCATCATTTTGGAAATGTCAAGCTCCCCCAAGGGAGGACTGCTGCTGTTTCCGCCGCCTGTCAGCCCCGAAAGCATCGAGGAAAGGTCGGGAACGCCGTCGGGAGGTCTTAACGCCAAAGGGATATAGTTTTGCAAAAGTCAAAAAACAGGCAGATATTTTATCTGAATTGTCATATTTTCTCTGTCGAATACAATGCTTGAAATAATTGAACGCAGCAGCGTATTCTTCTCATTTTCCGAAACGCTGATGTCACTCAATCTGTCTATAATGTCCGAAAGCTTTGCCGCCGCTTTTTCGGCGACGTTCTCTTCTGCGGGCGGCGGAGCGGCATTTTCAAGCTCGGCTATCCTGTTATGTATCCTTGCTTTGTTCCGCTTGTATTCGTCAAGGCTGTCAATGCCTGCTTCAAATGCTTCTTTGACACGTTCCAGCTTTTTGTACTCCTTTTCGAGCAATATATCGTTGATATTATCGTTTTGCACATCATACCTTTTTATTATTTCAAATCTGAACTCGCAATTTTCAAGATCGCATTTCAGCTTTTCCAGAACGGCTTCATTCATTTTGGATATTGTAACACTGTGAGATACCTCGCATTGTCCCTTTGCGTATTTATGGCATTGAAGCGATTTTCCCTTTACAGCCTGCACAAGGGTCGAACCGCAGGAGGAGCAGCGCACAATTCCACGAAGCATAAAATCGGCGTTATTCTGCTGAGCATTTCTGACATAACGCTTTTTGTTTTCACGCAGCTTGTCGTTTGCCGACAGATATAATTCATTGCTGATGATAGGTTCATGCTTACCGTCGACAATAACAGTATCGGGGGATTGATGAAATCTGTCACCGTTCTCACGTCCATTGGGGCTGCGGCGCAGCTTTCCGATATATGTAGGATTGCAGAGAATATATTCAACGGTACGATTTTCAAACTTGTTGCCCTTGACAGAACGTATTCCCATTTCATTGAGCTTCTTCGCAATTTTGCGGATACCTGTCCCCGAAACAAAATCCTCGAAAATCATTTTAACGACAGGAGCTGCATTTTCATCGGGAACAAAAACTCCGTTACCCATTTTATATCCGAAGGGCGGCTGCGAAACTACTCCTCCTCGGGAGAATTTCTCGTTCATTCCTCGCTTTACTTCCTCGGCAAGATTTATGGAATAGTATTCGTCCATTGCTTCGAGAAGTGCTTCGATAAGAATCGAGGTTTTGTCCTCGCCTATCTGCTCAGAGATGGACATAACATCTATCCCGCATTGCTTGCGAAGCATTGATTTGTAAACGATACTGTCCTCACGGCTGCGGGCAAATCGGGAGAATTTCCAGACAAGTATTAAATCAAAGGGCTTTGGCTTGGTTTTTGCAAGCGAGATCATGTTCATAAACGATGGACGTTTTTCTGCCCTTCTTCCGCTGATGCCCTCGTCAATGAAGATAAATTCTTCGGGAATATTAATGTCGTTTCTTTCGGCATATTCCCTGATTTTTTTGAGCTGGCTGTCGGGAGAGTATTCAAGCTGGTCTTCCGTTGACACACGAATATATGCTGCGGCGGTTTTCATATTTGAAAAATCCTTCCCCCTTTTCTTTATTATGGTAAACGGCTTTGGTGTAATTTTGCTAAAGTAAAATGTCGTTTGCTATAATCATAATGTTGGGAAGATTTTTTTATGCCTTTTTATTAAGCGGATAATTTCTGATGCGGTTAGAAGGTGAATAGTCTCCGATGCAGACTGACATTTACAAAAATGGGCTGCTGCAGCCCCTATCGTTAGTCGGTATTATAGCCGAAATTCAGCAGTAAAATCGCAGCTGTCTGTCAGATATTTGTGAAGCTTTTTCTGTTTCCCCTCGTTTCGGTAATAAGAGAACGCTGAATAACTCACTAATTTCCATATTTTTCTAAGAGATGCGCCTCAGACAAATAACACCCACGGATCGGTATTCTCTAATGTGCCGTTTTCTGACTGCTTTGGCGACACCTCATAAAAGATTATGTATGATTTATATTGAATTATCAACGAAATGACGGAAATTTATTGTATAATATGCTGATTATATCACATACTTTTTGATTTTTTTAACTAAAATATTGCTTTTATCTACAATAATATGAAATATTTGTAGTAGGTAGGTGTGTTCTTTTCTCTTCGTTAAGCAAATAGCTTAACGAAGCATATTAGCAAAAAATATATGGATATACATACATTTACGAAATAAAAAGTCGGGCAGAATATGAAAATAAAAATTGCGATAAGGATCCCGAGGAGAATCCGGATGAAACCCCCGACAATAAGCCCGACGAAACTCCCGAAAACAAGCCCGTAAACAAGCCTGTCACAAGCACAGGCAGTTCTTCGGGAACCACCACCGTTACCGTGACCCCGCTTAAAACAGTAACAGCATTCTTTAGTGTTACGGACGAAAACGGAAAGGCTATACCCGGTCTTTCGGTAGAGCTTCATTCAAGTCTGAAATACGGTACAACAGACGGCAGCGGTTCAGTTAAGTTCAACGCTGTTGAATTCGGACGTCACATTATTTACATCAATGATCCCGCAAGCGGTAAAAAGGTATCTAAGAAGTTTTCACTTACCGCAGGCGAAGAACTGAATGTTACAGGTGACGTTATCACTGCGGTTGCAGGCGAAACCATTTGGGTCGAGTTAAGATTTGACGGCAAAAATATCAGTCTGCTTTCGGCAGGAGTAATACTAAACACCCATTAATCACGGGAATCTCTCGGCGTAAAAATCCATATATGCAAGATTTTTACGCCGATTTCTTCTCCGTGATTTAAATGGTGTTTATTATAAATGACATTGCCTCGGGGGCAGGAGCATTTGAGGAAAGCGAAGTTGTCAGCGGCGGCTTTATCGGTCTGATCTGCTCCAAGGGTATGATACTGTTTATCGTATCCGCAGCTGTTGTTATCTTCTTCATTTCCAAAAAGGCTAAAAGAAATTAACGGCTGACAGAAACAGTGTCGGAGAAATGTGCGGTTCGGCGTTAATTCGGGCGGTGCATTTCGGTAAAAAAAGAAAACGCTGATCGGCTATGTCGGTCAGCGTTTTTTATAACAGTATATCGGTACACTATATCCTTTTGAAATTCGGAGGTCCCGACTGAGAACTGTCCATGCCCGCAGAAAGCATTTCCGCCAGCTCGGAGATCTGCTTCATACTCTCCTCATCGGAAAGAATACTGCGTATCTTTTCACCCATATCCTCCATTTTCCCGCCCCCTTTGACCGTTATGATAACTGCGGGCGGGAAACCCCGCCCCTACAATTATTCGGTTTAGTTCAGTTTGCAAAAGCCCTTTGCTGTGGAGTATTAACTCATTTTGCAAGCTTGCGATAAATCGCCTGCGCCTGGGGAGCGGACATTATCTGCTCTGCCAGCTTTGGATTTTTAAGTATCTGGTTGAATTTTGCGGCGGCATCGGGCTTCATGCTTTTCAGTGCGCTGTCAAATTTGCCCTCGGAAAGCTCCTTTTCAAGCTGTTCGGGCGGGATCCCCAGCTTTGTGCCGAGAATGTGAAGCAATTCCCCGACTTTTTTGGGATCGGCATTGGCAATGTTGTTGTTCATAAACAAAATCTCCCCATTATTAATAAATAATTTACAGCATAATATATAATATGTTCTAAGAAAATTTTAAAATATGTGGTAACATAATATATTATGGCGGTAAATGTCAAATAGAATATCCCCCGAATAAAAACGGAGGATTGTTTCTTATCAATATAATATGCCGGGATATAAAAATTGTTCACGGAGGGAAATATTTTTATGAAAATAATTGTTTTTTCCGATTCACACGGAAGCTATGCGGCAGTTCAGAGCATAATGGACAAAAACCCCGATGCGGATATGTACATTTTTCTGGGTGACGGCGAAAGTGAAGTTGAGAAAATGCTTGTGGATTACCCTGACAGAGATATTCGCTATGTCTGCGGAAACTGCGACCACGGCTCCTTTGCGCCCCCCTCACTGGTCATCGAAACGGAAAGCGGGGTAAATATTCTGGCGGTTCACGGGCATCGTCACGGCGTTAAGCTGGGGACGGATTACCTTTGTGATATGGCTATGGACAATGACTGTCAGATAGCTCTTTACGGTCACACTCATTCACGCTACAACAGCTATGACAACGGCATTTATGTTATGTCCCCGGGAAGCTGTGCGCTGCCGAGAGATGGTCTGAAGCCGTCCTTCGGGCTGATCGACATATCTCCTGCGGGCATACTCACAAACGTTGCCGACCTGTAAGCGTGGGAATTTCCGATGAAAAATTCTATTCTGAAAATGCTTGCTGTGGCTTTGTCTGCGGCAATGATAACGGCTTGCGGAGGTGACACACCTGTGGAGGAAGCTGCGGTTACGTCCGAAACAACGACCGTTTCCGAAATTGCAGAGGTTGAGAAGGACGTTCACACGCAGATGGTGGAGCGTTCCCTTGTAAGCATGGGAAACAGCTTTCGTGTCAAGAAAAAGCTCATGCAGATGAAGTCGGGGGAGGAAACCACCGTTGCATACATCGGCGGTTCTATCACTCAGGGCATGAATGCGGGCAGCGAGGGCTGTTACGCAAAGCTTAGCTATGACTATCTGGCTGAAAATTACGGCACGGGGGATAATGTTAAATATGTAAATGCGGGCATTGCGGGAACGCCCTCAGTGCTTGGAAATCTCAGGCTGGAGCGTGATGTGCTGTCCCATAAGCCCGACATTGTGTTTATCGAATTTGCCGTGAATGATGCTCAGGATCTGATACACAAGGAGTCCTATGAAAGCATGGTGAAAACCATTCTTTCTCAGGAAAACGAGCCTGCGGTCATACTGCTGTTTACTATTCTCGAAAACGGCTACACCTGTCAGGAGCATATGTCGGCTATCGGTGAACGCTACGGTCTGCCTATGATAAGCGTTGGCAATGCGCTGACTCCCGAGTTTGACGAGGGCAGAATGGTCTGGGACGATTATTCAAATGACCAATCACACCCACATGCCGAGGGTCATAAGCTTGTTACGGAGTTTATCGTAAACTATTTTGAGAAGCTGGCAGCGGACGAAACGGTTCCCGACAGTTACGAAATGCCGAAAATTTTCCTGAACGGTTGGAGCTATGAAAACGCTTCTCTTGCCGAAGCGGGAAATATTGCCGATCTTGACGGTATTGAACTGCTTGAAACGGGCGGATTTTCCTCCGAGGACGGCACTTCTGCTGCGTTTTTCAATAACGGCTGGAAATATACGGGCGAGGGCGGTCCCATGAAGCTGAAAATCACCGCAAACGCCGTATTTATCGTGTACAAACAGGCAAACAGCGATGAAATGGGCAGCCTTGAGGTCTACCGTGACGGAAACAAGGCGTACACCATAAACGCCAACGACCCCGACGGCTGGAACAATCCTTGCGCTGTGCAGGTCATAAAGCGTTCCACTGTCCCCGAAATGGAAATTGAGCTGAAAATGGCTGAGGGTTCGGAGGATAAGCAGTTTGAGATACTTGCAATTGGATTTACGCAGAATGAGCCTTTTACATTCTGAATTTTATAGTGCTATTTTTCTCCCCGCCGAAGGCGGGGAGAAAAATAAATAAATGTAACAAGCGGACGGTCGCAGTAAAGTGACCGTCCGCTTAAATTATTCATCGACAGGATAGGGATACATATAATAGCGTTCGGGATTGGTTTTCAGATCCACGAAAACAATTATTTTATCCATTCTGATAAAGGGATTCGGAGTATCTTCCTTATAAGTTTCGCTTTTAAATGTATAGGTTTTCCCGTTTTCGTCTGTGTAAGTACAGAACGTTTCATTAGCGTAATTGATTTCTGTTCTGCCATCACCGTATGTAGTCTGACCGCATTCTCTCATTTCGGTGCGTATGTCGGTGCAGACTACATATTTTTCTTCTTCAATGAGCTTGTTGTCCTGCCTGATAAAGTAAAGCTGTAAAACCACAGGGCCGATACCAAATAAGAAGCACAAAGAAATAAACACAGAAATCCCAAAAATATCCTCGTCAACATTTAAAGGGTCATTTATAAGCGACAGGTAATTTGACGAAAACATTGCAAATATTGCAACTGCTATGCAAACAACCATCAGAATATACCATTGTTTGGGTAATTTCCTTTTCTTGAATCTCATATGGGCTTCTCCTTTATTGTCAGGGCAGCATAAAATCCGCAAATGAAGCGTCCGAGGGCATTCTCCAATCCCCACGGGGCGAAAGGGTAACGCTGCCCACCTTAGGCGCATCGGGCATGCAGGAACGCTTAAACTGCTGTGTGAAGAACCGTCTGATGAAGGTTTTCAGCCACTTTTCGATAATATCGTCCCCGTAAACGCCCTTAAATGCAAGCTTTGCCAAACGAAGTATCTTCTGCGGCTCAAATCCCAGACGAACAGTGTAATAGAGGAAGAAATCGTGCAGCTCGTAGGGCCCTACCAGATCTTCCGTTTTTTGGGAAATCTCGCCGTTTTCGGGAGGAAGAAGCTCGGGGCTGACGGGTGTGTCCAGGATATCAAGCAGGGTTTCACGAAGCGTTCCCTCGGAGCAGTCCGCCTGATATGCGGTCAGATGACGCACCAGAGTTTTCGGGATAGACGCATTTACGGCATACATGGACATATGGTCGCCGTTGTAGGTCGCCCAGCCCAAAGCCAGCTCGGAAAGGTCGCCTGTGCCGATAACAATGCCGTTTGTCTGATTGGCAATGTCCATCAGCAGCTGAGTTCTCTCTCTTGCCTGTGAATTTTCGTAAACAACGCTGTGGTCGTTCTCGCTGTGACCAATATCCGTAAAATGCTGTCTTACGGCAGCGGAAATGTTTATATCACGAAATGAAACGCCGTAAGCCTCCGCAAGGCAGCAGGCATTGCTTTTTGTGCGCTTTGTGGTGCCGAAGCAGGGCATGGTAACGGCGGTAATACCCGTCCTGTCAAGGCCCAGCATATCGAATGCCCTTACGGTGACTATCAGCGCAAGGGTAGAGTCCAGACCGCCCGAAAGCCCGATAACAGCCGATTTACAGCCGATGTGCTTTAGCCGAACCGCCAGACCCGTTGCCTGCATGGAAAGAATATCCTCGCAGCGTTCCGCAAGCTTTTCCTTTGACTGCGGAACAAAGGGGGTTTTGCAGAAGCTTCTTGTAAGGGTCAGTTCGCCCCCCGCAATGGCAAAGGCTACCCGTCTGACAGAAGCGTCCTCGTTTATTGAACCGCTGAAAGTGCCCATTCTGCGGCGTTCGGCGGCAATTCGCTTTACGTCTATCTCGGAGAATATCATTCCCGTGGTGAACCGCTTGCTTTCGGCAAGGACGGTACCGTTTTCGGCAATAAAATTGTGTCCCGAGAAAACCAGATCCTGACTTGATTCGCCAAATCCCGCATCTGCATAGATATATCCGCATATGCAGGACGCAGACTGCGATGTTACCAGCTGCTTTCTGTAATCGGATTTTCCGACAACCTCATCGGAGGCGGAGGGATTGCAGATAACAGTCGCACCGCTTACGGAAAGCTGTGCGGAGGGCGGGCAGGGTACCCACAGATCCTCGCAAATTTCGGCGGAAATGATAAATTCGGGGATATTTTCGCAGCAGAACAAAAGCCGTCCCAGCGGAATGGGGTCAACGGCTTTTCCCGCAAGGCGTGTAATATTTCCGCAGATATTCCGTCCCGAAGAAAAATGCCTTGCTTCGTAAAACTCGGAATAGTTGGGGATATTTTCCTTTGGAATGAAGCCAAGAATTCGTCCCATATGGAGAAAAGCGGCGCAGTTTAACAGCTTGCTGCCAAAGCGAAGGGGAAGTCCCACCACGGCAACAAGGTTCATATCCTCGGTGGCTGCGGCTATTTTCATAAGACATTCCTCCGCAGCGTCAAGCAGCCGCTGAGAGGAGAAAAGGTCGCCGCAGGTGTAGCCTGTAATGCACAGCTCGGGCAGCACGGCAAGGGAGCATTTCTCCGCCTCCGCCTGTCTGATAAGCTCAATTATTCTTTCGGTATTTGCCGAACAGTCCGCCGCCCTGACCTCGGGAGTGCAGGCAGCGCATCTGATAAATCCGTCTTTCATTTTCGGTACGTCCTTTCGGAATTTTTCAAGGGGAAAATTTTTAGATTGCAACGGGGAATTTTACGTCGCCTTCGCAATATTTGTAATCCTCAAGCCTAACGCTGTCTGCGGTAAAATCGTAGAAATCCGTCACCGTTTTGTCAAGGGAAAATTTTGGTGCGGGATAGCTTTCCCGTTCAGTCAGCTCCTTTATTATGTCCACATGGCGGTCGTAAATATGCGCATCTGCAATAACGTGGACAAGCTCGCCCGCTTTCAGTCCGCACACCTGCGCTATCATATGCACAAGAACGGCGTATTGCACCACATTCCAGTTATTGGCAGCAAGCATATCCTGTGAACGCTGATTGAGAATGGCGTTCAGCCTGTCCCCCGTAACGTTGAAGGTCATGCTGTATGCGCAAGGGTAAAGGTGCATCTCGGAAAGGTCGTGGTGATTGTAGATATTTGTGATGATTCGGCGGCTGGCGGGGTTGTGCTTCAAATCGTAAAGCACTCTGTCAACCTGATCGAAATCCCCCTCGGGATAGTGGTGCTTCACCCCCAGCTGATAGCCGTAAGCCTTGCCGATAGAGCCTGATTCGTCCGCCCAGCTGTCCCAGATATGGGCGTCAAGGTCGTTTATGTTGTTGGATTTTTTCTGCCATATCCAAAGCAGCTCCTTAACGGCGGTTTTCAGAAATGTCCGTCTGACGGTGATTATGGGGAACTCCTTTGAAAGGTCGTAGCGGTTCACCAGACCGAACAGTTTTATAGTGTGAGCGGGGGTGCCGTCCTCCCATTTGGGGCGCACGTCCATATTTGTGTCCCAGCTGCCGTTTGTCAGAATATCACGGACATTCTGTCTGAAAATATCGTCGGCAATACTCATTCTGTTCACTCCTTAAAAAGGCGGGCTGCGGAAAAATTTAGATGCTCCGCAGTCCGCCGAAATCAATCTTTATTTTTGAGATATTTTCTCACCACAAGGATAGTGCCAATGACGGAATTTATTCCCGCAAGGGAAATAGCAACGATATTCAGCGCAATTCCCGCATTTGCGTCATATCTGCGGTTTTTCGCCTTGACGCTTGTTACCAGCCCCGGGATAGAGCAGGCAAAGGTAACTATTGGCAGGATAAACGCAAAAACAGTGCCGATGATACCCAGCGTCAGACCGGGAGTGTAGACCTTTTTCTTTCTGCGGATAGGAAGCTTAGCCTTTTTCCCATGCTTTCTGATAAATTCTTCCGCCATTTCCTTGGTGAAGGGCTTATTGGAATCAGTCACCAAACTTCACCCCCAGATGCTTAGCGGTCAGCACCAGCTGATCGTCGGGGGAAACAAACTTTGTCTTTCCTGCAATGTCCTCCAGCTTGTTTTCGGTGATCTCGCCCTTAACAAGCGCAACAGTGTAGCCGTATTTTTCCTCGGCAATGAGGTTTGCGGCTCTTACGCCGAACTTTGTCGCAAGAACACGGTCGTATGCGGAGGGGCTGCCGCCTCTGAGCATATGTCCCGGAACGCAGACTCTTGATTCAAGACCCGTATTTGCCTGAACCTGTGCGGCAATTCTGGAGGTAGCGGTGAGAATTCCCGCTTCTGCTCTCTTCTTTGCACGCTCCTTCTTTTTCAGCTTAGCTTCTTCGGTATCGAATGCGCCCTCTGCAACGGCAACGATTGAGAACATCTTGCCCATCTTGGAACGCTTTTCCACAGCCTCGCAAACCTTGTCTATGTCGTAAGGAATTTCGGGGATAATGACAATATCCGCGCCGCCCGCAACACCCGCATAAAGTGTGAGCCAGCCCGCCTTATTGCCCATGATCTCAACCATAAGAATACGGCTGTGAGAAGCGGCGGTAGTGTGCAGTCTGTCGATAACATCGGTGGCTGTGTCAACGGCGGTATGGAAGCCGAAGGTAACGTCCGTGCCGTAAATGTCGTTGTCAATGGTCTTGGGCAGACCGATAATGTTAAGTCCTTCGTTGGAAAGAAGATTTGCGGTCTTGTGAGTACCGTTTCCGCCGAGAGTCAGCAGGCAGTCCAGCTTTAGGTTCTTGTAGGTTTCCTTCATGCTTTTGACCTTGTCAACATTGTCCTCGCCTATGACGGTCATCATCTTGAACGGCTGCCTTTTTGAGCCGAGAATAGTTCCGCCCTGAGTGAGAATGCCCGAAAAATCGGAGGGCTGCATTACCTTGTAGATGTTGTTGATAAGTCCGTAATAACCGTTTTGAATTCCGATGATCTCAACGTTTTCCGTACCCATTCTGTCGAAGCAAGCCTTTGCAACGCCTCTGATTGTAGCGTTAAGTCCGGGGCAGTCGCCGCCGCTTGTGAGTATGCCTATTCTTTTTTTTGCAGCCATATTTATTCAATCCTTTCAACGGCTTTCGCCTAAAATTTTCAATTTTCTTATACTACGATCTTCTGTCTGTTCTTGACAAAGCTTTCAAACTGATCGCCCGGCATAGGCTTTCCGAAGAAGTAGCCCTGTGCATGGTCGCAGCCCGATTTTTTCAGTATTTCCGCCTGACCGATGGTTTCAATTCCCTCGGCAATGGTTTCTATCTTCTTTGATTTTGCTATTCTGATAACTGCGGAAACTATCTCACGGGAGATCTCGTCCTCTTCAAGATACATAATGAAGGAACGGTCAAGCTTTAAGAGCGTTATGGGCAGCACCTGAATGTAGCTGAGGGAGGAATATCCCGTACCAAAGTCGTCCATGGACAGCTTAACGCCGATGTCCTTGAGCTCCTTCATCTGGTGGATAGCCTGGTCGATGTCCTTGAGGGCAAGGCTTTCGGTCAGTTCGACTTCAAGGTATTCGGGGGACAGTCCCGTGCTTGCAAGTGCCTTCTGAATGGACTCCTTAACGTCTGTCTGATAGAAATCCACGGAGGTCAGGTTAATGGAAACGGTTATGGGAGGAAGCCCCATATCCTGCCATTTCTTATTCTGTCTGCAAGCCTCGTAAAGCACGAAATCGCTTATCTTTGTAATGAGCAGAGAATTCTCCGCAACGGGAATAAATGCGCTGGGAGGGATAAGGCTGCCGTCGGGCTTTTTCCATCTGATAAGGGCTTCAACGCCCATTATCTCGCCGTCGGACAGGTTGATCTTAGGCTGATAGTAAAGCACAAGCTCTTTGTTTTCGATAGCTGCGGCAAGCTCGTTTTCCAGAGTATTGCCCGCAAGGATCTTTTCGTGGATCTGATTGTCGTAGCGGATAATATTTCCTCTTGTGCCGTCACTGAGGCTGAGGGAGAATTCTGCGTGTTCGAGGACGGTTGCAAAATCCTTTCCGCCGTCGGACATTTTGCAGTAGCCTGCCGAACAGGTGATGGTCTGTGTTGAGAAAACGTCTATATTCAGGTTTGCGATACGGTTTTGGATACGCTTTATTACCTCCATAGGATAGTTATCGTCACCTGTTTCACGCATTAGCAGTGCAAAGTTATCGCCGCCTATCCTAGCACCGAAGCCGCCGCTGGACAGGTTCGACAGGATAGCCGAAGCCACCTCTGCAAGCAGCTTGTTTCCGTTATTATAACCGCAGGTATCGTTGATAATATGGAATTTGTCGATGTCGAGAACGATTACCCAATAGGACGGGCTGCCTTCGGGAGCGTCCTTTGTACATTCCAGCGCTTCCTGACCTATCATCATGAACTTGTTTCTGTTGTATATCTGCGTTACCTCGTCTATATACGCCATTCTTTCGATAAGTGAGTCCTTTTCCTTATCCTTTGTAATGTCCATAATAGCACCGCCGACGCCTGCGGGCTTGCCGTCTGCTGTGGCGGGCATCATCTTGTAGCGGAACATATACCAGTGGTAGGAATCGTCCGCAGACATAAGCCTAAGCTCGGTGCTGTGGGTCTTGTTCATATCGCTTTCGGAGGGGTGATGACCCGATGCGCCGTTGGCAAAGCTTTCAAACAGCACTCTGTCCTTGGGGTGAACGATAGCCTCCAGATCGGCACTTTTCACATACTGTTCGTCCATACCCAGCATAATAAGCAGCTGGTCGGAGAGGTAGAAAACGTCCCTGTCAGGCTCTTTAAGTATCAGACCGATCTCGGAAAGCTCCATGGAAAGAGCGTACTTGTTTTCCGTTTCCGCAAGGCTTCTGGAATACTGCAAGAGATCGTCCTTCAAGCGGAGAGTTTCTGTCAGGTCCATACCGATGGACATCATGAGATAGCTTATTTTGGAGGTACCCTTTTCAACGTTCATAAGGGAGGTGTTCCAGATGGCAGTGACCTTTCTTCCGTCCTTGCAGGTTATATGGAATTCCTCGTCACGGGAGTTTATGACCGCCTGAAAATTTTCCTTGTTGAAGGCGTCCTCGGGCAGGAGGTTTCTGCGGATAGCCTCGCCCGACATAAGATCCTCTGCCGTGTAGCCCGTAACCCTTGTAAGCTCGTCATTGACGCGGATATACTCAAAATCCGTGTCCCAGATAATGACCATGGCATTGATATTTTGCGCCATTTTTTCAAGGGAAACCTTCTGTTTTGCGGCACTTTCCCTGTTGATGTAAATGTTAGAAGCCGCAATACCGCTCACGCCCACAGCAATTGCTGTGAGGTAAACTGTAACTATTATGGCTTGCTTTTCGGGATATGAGCCCAGCAGCTTAGCCATTATGAGCGTAAACACAGCAATTATGACTGTTACAATTATCAGCTTTGATTTTTTCATTTATCAGTTTCCCCTCTGTACCCAATAGAAAATCGTTTTCATATACTTTTTATTCCCATTAACGGGAGAGAAAATCGCATAGTTTGGATAAAAATGAAATATTATCCAAAAATAATTATATACCAATATTTTCAATCTGTCAATAATGAACAATAAAAATTATCAATTCAGCGTTATTTTTTCACATATTTATCACATTTAGATGGTAAAATAAGCTTGTAAGATACTATATCGAGAAAGAGGTGCTTGTTATGGCTAAAATATTAATTGTCGACGATGAAGAAATGATAAGAAACGTGGTAAGGGAATATGCCGAATTTGAGGGGTATGAAACGGACGAGGCGGAGGACGGTATGCAGGCTGTTGAAAAATGCCGCAAAAACGATTACGACCTCATAGTTATGGACATTATGATGCCTAAGCTGGACGGTTATTCCGCCTGCCGTGAGATACGCAAATCCAAGCAGATACCCGTCATAATGCTGTCTGCAAGGGGTGAGGAGTACGACAAGCTTTTCGGCTTCGAGCTGGGCATTGACGACTATGTTGTAAAGCCATTTTCTCCAAAGGAGCTGACTGCGAGAATAAGGGCGGTGCTCAAGCGTGCGGCTGCTGCCGAAACGGAGAAGAAGTCCGATGTTATGCGGTTTGAGGGGCTGGAGATCAATATGCCGGGTCGTGAAGTAATTGTGGACGGCACTCCTGCGGCACTGACGCCCAAGGAGTATGACCTGCTTTTCTATCTGGTGCGCAACAAGGGTCTTGCGCTGTCCAGAGATAAGCTGCTTGAAGAGGTTTGGGGATACGATTTTTACGGAGATGACAGAACGGTTGACACCCACATAAAGATGCTCCGAAATTCCATAGGACAGTACCGTAAATTCATCGTGACTCTCAGGGGTATGGGTTACAAGTTCGACGCTTCGGCGCAGGAAAGTTAAATGAAAACAGTCAAAAGAAGTCTGCGATATACCGTCTGGGTATATTTTATGCTGTTTATCAGCGCAATACTCATACTTTTGTGGCTTTCCTTCGTAGTTTCGCTGGAATCAAACTATCAGGTCATGAAAACTGCGGACATCACAACTGTGGCGAACTATATTATCAATCATTCCGACGACGAGAATTTTGCCGATGACCTGGATAAGATGGCGTTTGACAACAATATGTGCATAAGCATAACCGACCTTCGGGGTGTGACTCTTTACGCATATGACGGAATGGGCGGAAACTGCCTTATCCACGACGACCACAGTGCCAACCTTTTCTATTATCGAAATCAGGTTTTGGAGAGCGAGGACGGCTTCATCTACTATCAGGCGACAAATCCGAAGTTCAAGAATAAGACGCTGCTTTTCGTTATGCTGCTGAAAAAAGAGGGCGTACCCACAGGCTTTGTCTATCTGAACACGTCCTTAGAGCCTATTGAGTCCACGGCGATAATCATAAAAAAACAGATATTGCAGATAACCATCGTGCTTTTTGTGCTGGGACTTATCATCTCATTTTTCCTGGCAAAGCTTATTGCAACGCCCATTATCAGGATCACAAAATCTGCGGATAAGCTGGCTAAGGGCGATTTCAGCGAAAAATTCGACGGCTATGGCTATGATGAAACAGAAGCTCTGGCAGCAACGCTGAACTATGCGTCCAACGAGATCTCAAAGGTTGACAGCCTTCGCCGTGACCTTATTGCAAACATTTCCCACGACCTGCGAACGCCCCTTACCATGATAAAGGCGTATGCGGAGATGATTCGGGATCTTTCGGGCGATAATCCCGTGAAAAGGGAACAGCACGTTGGCGTTATTATCGAGGAAAGCGACCGTCTGGCGTCCCTTGTAAATGATATTCTTGATCTGTCCAAGCTGGAAAACGGCTCAAAGCCCGAAAAACGGCGGTTTGATATCTCCGAAAAGCTGATGGACGTTATGAAGAGATATGATGTGCTGACCGAGCAGAAGGGCTACCGCTTCTTTCTGTCGATAGATGCGTCCCACACTATTGAAGCGGACGTGCAGAGGATTGAGCAGGTACTTTACAATCTGATAAACAATGCAGTCAATTACACGGGCGAAAACAAGACGGTCTATATTACTCAGCTTATGCGGGGAAATAACGTACGCATTGAGATAACCGACACGGGCGACGGCATTGACGAGGAACTGCTGCCGCTTATTTTCGACAGATATTACCGTGCGGAGAAGCATAAGCGTGAGGTTGTGGGCACGGGTCTGGGACTTTCCATTGTCAAGCAGATACTTGTTGCTCACGGATTTCCTTACGGTGTTCAATCAAGGAAGGGTGTGGGCAGCACCTTCTGGTTTGAGGCTCCCGTCTGCGATTTGGAGGAAGAATCTAAGGAACATACGAACTCACTTTCGCTGGGACGAAGGAAAAATGACAATAACACACCGAAAAAATGATAAACGGAGGAATGTACAATGAAGCTGCTTGCCATTGACGGAAACAGCATTATGAACAGGGCGTTTTACGGAATAAAAATGCTTTCCAACAAGCAGGGAATGTTTACCAACGCTCTCACGGGGTTTATGAATATTTATATGAAATCCATAGCCGAGGTGAAGCCTGACTGCGTTGCCGTGGCATTCGACCTGAAAGCACCTACCTTCCGTCACAAGGCGGATTCAACCTACAAGGCGAACCGCAAGGGAATGCCCGAGGAACTGCGTATGCAGATGCCCGTTATCAAGGATATTCTCCGTGCAATGGGCGTTTGCGTGCTGGAATGTGAGGGCTTTGAAGCGGACGATATTCTGGGAACGCTTTCCCGTATATTCTGCGAAAAGGGCGGTCAGTGCTTCATTTCCACGGGTGACAGGGACAGCTTGCAGCTGATAAACGACTGCGTGACTGTCCGTCTTGCAACCACCAAGGAAACTATTATTTACGATAAGGCACGTTTTGAAGCGGATTACGGATTTCCGCCAATCAACCTTATTGACCTGAAAGCCCTTATGGGGGACAGCTCCGACAACATCAGCGGCGTTCCCGGGGTGGGCGAAAAGACTGCATCTGCGCTTATCGGGAAATATCTCACTATCGAAAAGATTTACGAGGACTTGGACGCTGTTGACTGCACAAAATCCGTCCGCACTAAGCTTGAAAGCGGAAAGGCATCTGCGGAGAATTCCAAGTTTTTGGCAACTATTGTGAAAAATGCCCCCATTTCCGAAAATCCCGAGGATTACAGGGTAAAGGAAACGGACGGCGAGGAGCTTTCCCGTATCCTCACGGAAATGGAAATGTTCAAGCTTCTGGAAAAGCTGGGGTTAAAGCCCTCTGCGGCATTGCCTAAAAAAGCCGAGGAAGTCCCCGAGGAAAAGGTTTCCTATAAGGTCGTTTCTATGACAGCCGAGGAGCTTGTTTCTGCGGAATTTTCCTTTATCTTTGACGCCGAAACAATGTGCCTTTGGGCTGCTTCGGGGGATAAGCTTTGCAGCTTTACGGAAAAGGACGATATTTTGAAGATACTCACAAGCGACATTCCCAAAAACACCTTCAAAGCAAAGCCCGCATACCGTTTCTGCTTTGAAAACGGCGCAAATATGAAAAATCTTGACCGTGACGGGGACATTATGGGATATCTGCTGAATGCGTCCTCGGCGGAATATACCATTGAAAAGCTCTGTGCGGAGTACGGCGTTCACTATTATTCGGAAATGGGTGAAAATGCGGATAGTGCGTCACTTCCTGCCCTGAACAGGAGGCTTTCAAGGGAAATTTCCGACCTTGGAATGGAAAAGCTTCTCACCGAAATTGAGCAGCCCCTGACGGAAGTTTTGGCGGATATGGAATATTATGGCGTTAAAATAGACATTGACGGTATAAAAAGCTTCGGCGAAATGCTTTCAAAGGATATTGAGGGCATTGAGAATCAAATCTACTTTATGGCGGGGAAAAAGTTCAACATTTCCTCCCCGAAGCAGCTGGGCGTTATTCTGTTTGAGGAAATGGGTCTGCCCGCAAAGAAAAAGACGAAAACAGGCTATTCCACCAATGCGGAGGTGCTGGAAGAGCTGGCTGACAAGCACCCGATTGTCGATTTGATTTTGCAGTATCGTCAGCTGACAAAGCTTAATTCCACCTATGTTGACGGTCTGACAAAGGCGGTCGCACCCGACGGACGTGTTCATTCCGTTTTCAAGCAGACGGAAACCCGCACGGGACGAATTTCCTCCACCGAGCCTAATGTGCAGAACATTCCCGTCCGTACCGAATTGGGGAGAAATATGCGCAAATTCTTCATTGCCGAGGACGGAATGTCCCTGCTGGACGCCGATTACAGCCAAATCGAGCTGAGAATACTTGCGTCGGTTTGCGGTGACAAGAATATGCAGGAGGCGTTTCTCAGCGGAAAGGACATTCACACCTCAACGGCGGCTTCCGTTTTCGGTCTGCCCGAGGATATGATAACTCCCGAAATGCGCCGTGCGGCAAAGGCTGTAAACTTCGGCATTATCTACGGTATCGGGGCATTTTCTCTCGGAAAGGATATCGGCGTTTCCACAAAAGAAGCGGACAAATATATCAAGAATTATCTGGATAATTTCCCCAATGTTGCCAAATATATGGACGATACGGTGGAATTTGCCAAGAAAAACGGCTATGTAAAAACAGAGTTCGGACGGAGAAGATACATTCCCGAGCTGTCGGCGGCGAACAAGAATGTTCAGGCGTTCGGCAAGCGTGCGGCAATGAACGCACCCATTCAGGGAACGGCTGCGGACGTTATTAAGATAGCTATGGTAAAGGTCTACAAACGGCTTAAAAAGGAGCTTCCCGAGGCTCGGCTCATATTGCAGGTACACGATGAGCTTATTATTGAAGCATACAAAAAGGACGAAGCGGCGGCGGCAAAAATTCTTCACGAGGAAATGGAAAACGCCGTGAAATTCGCCGTTCCCATGTCCGCCGATGTTGGAATTGGAAGAAGCTGGTATGATGCAAAGGGTTGAGTTTCGGCTTGTTCGTCCCCATGAAAAGGTGCTTATCCGTGAGATAGCGGCACTGGACAGGCTTTCTGTGGGTGCAGATGCTTGGAGTGAGGACACTCTTTCCGAAGAGTGCGGACGGGACGGGGGATTTGTCCTTGCCTGTTTGACGTCAAATTCTGAGCTTTGCGGATTTGCGGTGTTTTCCGCCGTTCTGGACGAAGGCTGCCTAAACAGCATTGCCGTTTGTGAACGATTTCGGCGGCAGCATATAGGCGAAGGGCTTATTTCGGAAATGTTTGAAATTCTCCGTAAACAGGGCGTAAAAACGGTTTCCCTTGAAGTCAGGGAGAGCAACGCCGCCGCACGGGGGTTATATGAAAAATCGGGATTTTCCTGTCAGGGCGTTCGGAAGAATTTTTACCGTGAGCCTAGGGAGAATGCGGCGATCTATACTAAAAATTTTATCAAAGAATAAAAAGGCACCAAAGCGAACATGCTCCGCTTTGGTGCTTTTATGCTATAAACACATCAATAAGACAATTAGGTTCCGCAAATTGCAATACCAACGTGCAAAGATTAACAAAAGAATGTCGATAATTGACAACGGCGTTTTTACATGTTATAATATATTTAAGCGTAATTAGACACGTTTCGCATCATAAGGAGAATGTTTATGTTAGATTTTATTATCAAATACGGTCATTGGGTTATTTTCATTTTAGGTATCATTCTTTTGGGCTTAATGTTTAAAAACTACGGGACGCTTGTATTGCAGAAAGAGCGTATCAATGAATTGCTTGAAAGAAGAAACAAGAAATACATAAAGAATAAAGACACACGCAAATTGGAGGAGGAAGATGATGACGATTCCTCCGTAAGCCCCGATACTATCAGAAGCCATGAGAAGGATTTCAATAACGCTTGTTCTTTGCATAATATGTATGCTCAGCTTATACCCATATTTCCTCTGATGGGCGTTCTGGGTACCGTTGAGGGACTTATCAAAAATGTCAGTGCGACCGAAACCGCACAGATGCTGGATTCCCTTGATATTGCCCTATACACCACGGCGGCAGGACTCATATGTGCCATAGTATTAAAGGCGTTTGATGTTTTTTGTCCTTCAAAGGTCATAAATGACGTAGAGGTAATGCTGGAGGATTTCAATAAGAAGCTGGATCTTTCCAATATGTTTTAAAATCGACAAATGACCTTTGGGGAGAAATGAAGTATGCGCAGAAATAAACGGGGAAAAAGTGATATAGTAATTGATCTTACGTCAATGCTTGATGTTATTTTTATCCTTCTTCTTGTAGTCATGGTCGGACAGAAAACAACAGCATCTCAGTCGGCGGAGGAATATGAAAAGCTTCAAGAGGCTGCCGAGGTGCAGATAGCAGAGGCGGAAAATGCAAAGCTTGTCTATGAGGATATTGCAGACAGCTACAGCTACGTTTGTGTGGCATCTGCCTCGGTGCCCTTTGATGCGGACGAAATTCAGAAGAGAAAGATAATGCTTCTGGTAAACGGCTCTGAGATGAGGTCCTTCGAGCTTATCGGCAACGATGTCGAGGAATCCTTTGCGGCTTTTAAGGCGGCATTGGAGGAATACATAAGTGAGTACAAGGATTGTCCCGTTATTCTGTCGCTGAATGACGATGATGACAGAATTCTTTATCGTGACGAAAAGAGGATAACAGAGATATATAACGAGCTTTCCGAGAACAATCCCAACGTGTATATCAAGGGCAACCTGAGTGAGGTGGTGTCATGATAGCGACAATATTTGTGATTGCGGGCGCACTTTTATTTATCGTCGGAATTGCGGTATTGGTTCGTGTCAGTGTCATATCACGGATAAAAAGAGATCTTCGCATTATTGACGGCGAAATTGCTCCCGATGAAAGCAGCAGCTCCGAAAATGCCCGAAGGCAAAAGCAGCATCAATTTTCCTTAGGGTGCACGGCTGTTATCATTTTGGGGCTTATCATATTTTTCATGGGTTGGTATCTGGGATATGCCGATAAGGGTGACGGATTTCTTTTCAAAAAGCTAATAAAGGGCGAAGAAGCGGTATCCTGCTCGGTCAAAATAAATGACAAAAATCAGTATATGGCAAGCGACGGAAATGTTTATTCATACTACATTTGGGTAAGAGGAAATGATTTCGAATTCTGCGGCGAAAAATGCGACGATATTGACGGTGTAAGGGAAAGGCTTGCAAATTTTCGGAGAGAAAACACGGTAATGCTGGTGGATGATTATGCTGTGGCTGACAAATATGCTGCCGCCTGCAAGCTTCTCAGGGAATTGGGTATCAACTACGAAACGGAAGAAGTATAATGAAAAAAATTTTACTGATAATATTATGCTTAACTTCAATATTATTCTTATGCGCTTGGGCTGAACAAGCTGTCATTCTTAGTACCGATGATAAGCTTATCGATCTGTCAAAGGCGATAGAGTTTGTTAAACCCGGCGGAGAAGCCTTAGAGGAAAGCGACGAAGCAGCCGATGAAAAGCCGACAAGCGGCGAGCCCGACAACAGCGGCAACGCTCAAACGGTAATTGTTATAAGCGTTCGGAATGAAGCGGTTACCTATAACGGCAATTCTCTCGGCGGAAAGAGCATTGAAGAGCTGCTAAGGCGGGATAACAGGGAAAATGTGCGGTTTTGCCTTGTAGATGATTTTGCCGAAGCTCATGTTTATAAAGCCATACTCAAACAGCTGGAGCTTCTTCATACCGAGATCGGGCTTGAATTTTCATATGAATAGTATTGGAGAAAAGAAGATGAATAACAGAAAATGTAAGCTGCTCCTTGTTCTTATTGCCCTGATAATGACTGTTCAGTTATGCGGATTTTCGTTTGTTCAGCCGAATATAGCCATAGATACCGACAAATATCCCGTATACACATATGTTACGGCAGACGACCTTATTAACGAGCTGAACAGGGACAAGAGCCTGTCCAAATACAAGGATAAGTACATTGTTTTGTCGGGAATGTTTGAAAACCGCAGCAAGGACGGCATCAATGTAATAAACAGCGAGTCTGTTACTATACCGTGTTCATATAAAAAGGACGCAGGCATCAGTTCCGACGGTTTTAGCTTTAAGGATAAAATTGCGGTATGGGGAAAATGCACTGTGACTTTCGGAAAGCTAAAGCTTACAGAAGTGAAGAAGATGGTGAAAGACCCTGCTGTAAGGTCAAGTGAAACCTACTATACTCTTAACGGTTCCTTTCTTGAAAAATCAAGGGCATTGGAGAGGACGCTAAATGGCGGGACGGTAAAGTATTATATCCCATCGGGCTGGAAAGCCGTTGAAAGAAACATTAAGGAACAGGGCCTGGGAAAAATTGACGGCTATCAGTATGTGCTTAACAATTTGCCCGGGAATAACAGCGGGGTTCCCGAGTCCTTATTTGTCTGCTATTTTGATAAATCGCTTTTGCTGAATTCAAGTGATATGACAAGAACAAATCAGGTGGAAAAGGCGATCATCAAGAATATAGAGGGAAGTGTGGGAACCTTCCCCATATACAAAAAGACGACGTATTATGGGGCAAAATATCAGTATTATCACGGTGTATATAATGACCCGCTTATGGAAAAATACAGTACAGAGTATGTATTTCAGGCGGACGGTGACAGAGGAATAGTAATGTATCTTTATTTGTACAGAGAAACAGAGGCTAACCATTTATCCGATGTAATGCTGATAACAAGACTTTTGGAAATCAACTGAAAAAAGCTCACAAATGGCTGTACAGAGTCATTTGTGAGCTTTTTTAACCTTGAACCGCCGAGTTATCAGCAGGCAGAAGCCATAGATTCAATATCCTCCTCGTTGAGCATTTTGTTTGCATCAAGGAGCATTACTATCTTGCCGTTTACCTTGCCGACGCCTGTGATATATTTGGAGCTTTTGTCGGACTTGATAGCAGGCGGGGGAGCAATGTTCTCGTTTTCAATGTCGATAACTTCATCAACGGTGTCAACCACAAATCCGATAAGCAGCTCGCCGATAGTTACGACAACTATGCAGGTACGCTCGGTGTACTCCGCTTCGGGCATTTTGAAGCGCAGTCTGACATCAACTATGGGAATGATAGCACCTCTCAGGTTGATGATACCCTTGCAGTAGGAGGGGACTTCGGGAACGGCAGTTATGTCCTGAACCTCGATTATCTCCTTTACTGCTGCGATGGGGAACGCATAATACTTGTTCTGGATAAGGAATGTGAGATATTTTGCCTGCTGAAAATCGTCCTCCTCTTCGTCCGAAAATCCCAAAGGCATATTGCTCATTATATATCAGTCCTTTCGATGTTATTGCGAGGGTTATTTGTCTGCTATTTTGCGGCAGATAATGTCTGCCACCTTTGACAGGGGAGCTTGCTCGTTAACTGCGCCGATGTTGAATGCCACCATAGGCATACCGTAAACAACGCAGGTTTCCTTGTTCTGACCGATGGTATAGCCGCCTGCGTTTTTGATTTTCAGCAGACCGTTTGCACCGTCGGAACCCATTCCCGTAAGGAGGGCGGCAACTGTATTTTTGCCCGCCACCTCCGCAACGCTGTCAAACAGAACGTCAACGGAAGGGCAGTGTCCCGAAACCTTTTCCTGACCGGCTGTGCTGGTGATAAAGTAGCCGTTTGCGTCTTTTTTCAGACGGAGATGATGCTCTCCCGCGGCGATGATGCACAGTCCTCGGCGGAGCCTTTCGCCGTCCTCGGCTTCCTTGACTTCCACCTTGCAGTTTTTGTTAAGCCTCTCGGCGTACATTTTGGTGAACACGGGGGGCATATGCTGGACAACAACTATGGGCGGGGAGTTCTCGGGGAGTCCCTGAATTACCACCTGAAGGGCTTCTGTGCCGCCTGTTGATGCGCCCAAAGCGATTATTGCATCTTTGCTTCCGAAGGAATTTCCCTTATTTTCCGCTGCTGAGATGTAGGACGCTATGGGTCGGTAATCGTTACCGCCTTGTGCAGCGGTCTTTCTGGGCTTTCTTCTCATGATTCGGGCGGATTTTGCGGTGATAATTTTTTCGGTAAGCTCGTCGGCGAAATTCTGCAGATCCTCGGGGGATTTTATCTGCGGCTTTCTGACGTAATCCACAGCACCTGCGTCCACAGCGTCAAATGCGCTGAGGGGTGCCGCAGACACGACTACACAAGGGATAGGGTACTGCGGTATCAGTCGGCGGAGAAACTCAATGCCGTTCATTTTTGGCATTTCCACGTCCAGCGTCATAACGTCGGGGCGCAGCTCCAGAATTTTGTCACGGGCTTCATAAGCATCTCCCGCACAGCCGACAATTTGTATATCTTTATTTTGTGAAATTACTCTTTGCAGTGATGTACGGAAGAAAACCGAATCATCAACAATAAGAACCTTAACAGGTTGATTTGCCATAATGATCACCGTCCTGACGGTTTTGATGATTTATTCCATTTTACGGTAAATAGCAGGCTTAATATGCTTGTACCGAGATGTTTTTGAAACGCTTTCTGCGTGACCGATGAACAGATAGCCGCCGTTTTTGGTGCAGTCGTAAAAGCGTTCGATAAGGTCGTCCTTAGTCTGCTGGTCGAAGTATATCATAACATTTCGACAGCTGATAAGGTCGTAGGGCTTTTTGTAGGTTATGTCGTTCATTAGGTTGAACTGCTTGTAAATGACCTGACTTCTGATGCTTTCGCATATCTGATAGCGGGTGTTGTCGATACGGCGGAAATATTTCCTTATCCATTCATCGGGGACATCACTCAGCTGTTCAGAGGAGTAAATGCCCGCTTTTGCCGTTCTCAGCACGTCCGTGTCCAGATCGGTGGCGAGAATACGGCAGTCCCACATAGCCTTTCTTGAACCGAAATATTCGTCAATGGTCATAGCGAGAGTGTATGGCTCCTGTCCCGTAGAGGACGCAGCGCACCATATTCTCAGATCTCTGTCCTTAACGGTTTCTTCCAAATAGGGGAGAACAGTTTCCTTCAAGAAATCAAAATGGGCGGGTTCTCTCAGGAAGAAGGTATGGTTTGTAGTCAGCTTGTTTACAAGCTTGATGGTTTCGGCACCTGTCCTGTCATTTAAAGCAAAATCAATATAGCTTTTGAAATCGGAATAGCCCATTTCAGCTACCATATTTGACAGCCGTCCCTCAATAAGCACACGCTTTTTTGAGAGATTTATGCCGTAATTCTGCTTCATATAGTTTACAAGACGGAGGAAATCATCATCTGTGAGCTTCATCAAATCAACGCACCGCCGTTTCAGCTTTCAATAATTCTCTGGCAGTCCAGCAGCAGACGTATTTCGTCGCCGCTTTCGATAACGCTTTTGATATATTTGTTAGAGTTTACATTCTTGAAATTGGGAGTTGCGCTTATCTGATCGGGGGTAACGCTTACCACCTCACGCACACGGTCAACGATAAGTCCCACGGACGTTCCCTGCCACTCGATAACGATAATGCAGGTACGTGCGTCGTAGGGGATCTCCTCCTTGCCGAAGCGTCTGCGGACGCTCATAATGGGAACGACCTTGCCTCGGAGATTGATAACGCCCTTGATATAATCGGGAACCTTGGGGATAACAGTTATCTGCTCTATCTCGATAATTTCGGTAATATACTGTATTTCAATTCCATAGGTGCAGTTGTCGATAAGAAACAGCAGCAGCTCGCCGCCCGTTGCGGAAAAATCTGTATTCTGAACTTCACTCATTGTAAAAACCTCGTTTCTATTATTGATAGACTGCGATTAGAAGTCGGAGATGATATTTCCGATGTCCAGAATGATGGTAATAGAGCCGTCACCCAGGATAGAGCAGCCTGCCATACCGTTCTGCTTAACGTTGAAGTTGTTGAGCATAGGCGAGAAGGGCTTTACAACTACCTGCTGTTCGCCGATAAGCTCGTCAGCCATCAGGCAGGCACTTCTGCCCTCGTTTTCAACGAGAATGATAATGCCCTCGTAAATATCGGTGACCTTGGTTTCCAGCTCATACAGCTCGTAAAGTCTGATAAGGGGATAGCACTGACCTCTTATCATTATCATTTCCTTGCCGCTTGTATCCTTGATAAGCTGATTTTCCTTCAGCTTGAAGCTTTCCTTGATGGAGCTGATGGGGATAGTGAAGATGGATTCGCCGACGGAAACCTCCATACCGTCCACAATAGCCAGCGAAAGGGGAATTTTGATGATAAAGCTCGTTCCGAAGCCTTCCTTGGAGTCAACGGAAACGGTACCGCCGATCTTCTCAATGCCCTTCTTTACAACGTCCATACCAACGCCTCGTCCGCTGTACTCGGTTACCTGTTCGTTGGTGGAGAAGCCGGGGAGCATTATCATATTGAAGATTTCCTTTTTGGAATATTCCTCATCGGGCTTGGTGAGAAGTCCGTTCTTTCTTGCTTTTGCAAGGACTTTTTCTGTGTTGATGCCGTAGCCGTCGTCGGAAACGGTGATGACAACCTCACCCGAAGAGCTGTAAGCTGCAAGGGTGATCTTGCCCTTTGGATCCTTGCCTGCGTCGATACGCTCCTGAGCGGTTTCCTCGATACCGTGGTCCATGGAGTTTCTGACCATGTGCATAAGGGGATCGTTCAGGCTGTCGATAATGGACTTGTCAACCTCGGTGTCCTCACCCTCAAAGATAAGGTCAACGTCCTTGTTAAGCTTTATTTTCATATCTCTTACGATACGTGTCATCTTATTGAATGCACCCGAAAGAGGTATCATACGGATAGACATAACAATGTCCTGAAGCTCGTCGGTGAGCTTTCTGAGCTGTCTTGCAGCCTTCTGGAAATTATCCAGCTGTAAGCCCTTGAGATCGGGGTTTGATGTTACCATTGCTTCTGTGATAACGATCTCTCCGACCATATCCAGAAGCTGATCCAGCTTGTTCAGATTTACGCTGATAAGGCTCTGCTTGCCCTTTGAGCCTGTACCCGATGCTGCGGCAGGAGCCTTCTGAGCTGCGGGAGCGGCAGGGGCAGCGGGCTTGGGAGCTTCCGCCTTCTTTGCGGGAGCGGGTGCCGGAGCGGCTGTTTTCTGCTCGGCAGGTGCTGCGGCAGGTGTGGACGCTGCGGGAGCAGGTGCAGCGGCGGGTACGGGTGCGGGAGCGGCGGCAGGTGCGCCCTCCTTCACCAGTGTGCACATGTCAACGCTGGGACTTTCGGTTATCTTCGCCATTATCTCCTCGGTGGTATGGGAAGATTTGAAATGTATGATAAAGCCGTTGTTTACGATAATATCGGCAGTTGCGGAATTATCCTCGATGTCGGAAGGCTCATATGCAAGAAGCTCGCACATATCTCTGATATTGTTTACCACCATCAGTGCACGGAGATTTTCCATCTTGCAATCCGCTTCAAATGTTACCTTAACGGTAGTCAGCTCGGCGGAGGGAACGTCAACGCCGTCGTCGGAGCCGTACTCCAGCACCTCGTAGGACTTAACGTTCAGAGATTCCTCAATAAGCTTCAAAATGTTATCATCGGTAGTAGCAGACTTGAAATGAATGATAAATCCGTTTTCGATGATAGTCTTTGCCGTATCGGGATTGGTTTCAATGTCTGCGGGCTCATATCTGAGAGTCAGACACTCCTCCTGCAGCTTGTTTACGATAATGAGCGCACGGAGATTTTCCATACGGCAGTCGTCGTCGAACATTACCTTTACTGTGGTAAGTGTTGCGACCTTCTGCATTTCCACGGGAGCAGCCGCAGCGGGAGCGGGTTCTGCCGCAGCGGGTGCGGGAGCGGGTGCAGCCGTCTGAGCGGGTGCGGCTGCGGGAACAGCGGCACTTCCGTCTTTAAGTGAAGCGGCGTAGTTCCTGATAGTTTCCATAAGGGCGGTAAAATCGGTAGGCTCATACTCGTCCTCCTGGATAAGGTCTATCTCAGCCTTCAACAAGTCGGATGCCTTGAAAACAAGGTCGTAAAGGGATTCGATCTGCGCAATTACGGGGTGCTCCTCTCTGATAATGAAGAACATATCCTCCACGGCATGAGCCAGCTTGGACATATTGTCCAGACCCATCATAGCGGAAGAACCCTTGATAGTGTGCATGATACGGAAGATCTCGTTAATATCTTCCTCCCCGAAGCTGCTGTTGCTTTCTGTCGCCATAAGGATCTGATCAAGGCGTTCAAGCAGTGATGTAGCTTCAAAGATATATGCGTCGATCATGCCTTCCATTCCCGGTTCAAACTTACCCATAATTATGTACCATTCCTTTCGTTTTCGGCGCTTATGTGAAAATAAGCTGCGCCGCAGGAGTTTTTGTTAATACGGTATTGCAAAATCGGCTGTAATACTAT
>CAMCRP010000013.1 GCA_945877315.1 uncultured Ruminococcus sp.
TTGCTTCAAATTACCGCACGGACGTTTACAAGATCTTTGCAATGTTCGTGACACCCGTGGAGCCTTATCAAACAAGCGACGGGTTTATTTTCGATTACCACAATTACATTAATTTTGATAAAAACAGCGATTACGATACCTTCTATAATCTTGCGATGGAACGCACTCAGATAATCACAGGCGTTGACATTAAGTATGGGGACGAGTTTTTGACCCTGTCAACCTGCAGCAATGAGTTTGAGCCTTCCAGATTTGTCGTTATCGCAAGAAAGGTCCGCAAGGGCGAGGACACTGCCGTTGACACTTCTGCGGCTTATGTGAATCCCAACGCAAAGGAGCCTGAGTGGGACGTAATTTATGGCAGATAATGAGGTTATTCTATGTCCGAAAAAAAGAGCTTTTCTCAGCAGTTTCTCCCTCAAAAAACCGATTCGACTGCGGAGATAGTAAGAAAAACTGCAGTGCTTATCATTGTTCCTGCACTGCTTATCGTGGCAGCTGTGGTGGCATTTCAGGCACTTAATGAATACCGTGCGGCGCAGCTTGACAAGGAGCTGGCAGAAATGTACGAAAGTGCGGTGATTACAACTACTGCCGCACCCGAAACGGAAACCGCTCCGCCCGAAACGGAAACCGAAACTACCACAACTCCGCCGCCGCCCCTTGTTCCTCTGGCACAGTTTGATGAATTTCTGGCACAGAATCCCGATACGGCAGGCTGGATAACCGTCCCCGGGACGAATATTAACAATGTTGTTGTTCAGGCAGCCGACAATGAATATTATCTTGACAGGGATTTTAACGGTAATAAGTCACAGCCGGGAACCATCTATGCTGATTTCAGAGGCATTTTCAACGACTATAACCAGTGCGACAATGTTGTGCTTTACGGTCATAACCAGGCAAACGGCGCAATGTTCGGCACTCTGAAAAATTACAAGATTACCAAGCAGAATACATCGAATTTCAGCTTCTACAAGGAGCACCCGACCTTTAAGTTCTCCACTCTTTACGAGGAATACGAATATAAGATAATCGCTATGTTCGTTATCGAAGTAAACCCAGAACAGACAAGGGACGGTCAGATATTCGATTACCATAATTACATATATTTCGATGATAACGTGTGGAAGTACGATACCTTTATCGAGAACGTTATGGCGAGAACTGCCGTTGATACGGGAGTTGACGTGAACGAGAACGATAAGTTCGTTACGCTTTCCACATGCAGCAACGAGTTTGAGCCGTCCCGTTTTGTCGTTATCGGCAGACGTGTAAGAGATGGCGAGGACCCTACTGTTGACACATCTGCGGCTGTTCTCAACGAAGATGCTGTTGAGCCCGATTGGAGCTACATTTACAGCCGATGATTAGAGGTTATCCCTATGTCTGATGATAAAAAGAACCGTAAGCTTACCGCCGAGGATATCCTTATGGAATTCAAGGATAAGCTTTCAGGTGAAACTCCTTCCAAATCGGAAGCCCCTCCTCCCGATATACTTATCGGTGACGACGAGGACGCTATTACCGTTACAGTCGGTGATGATGCTTCGGAGGAACGCAGCGAGGAGATTTTGGAGGATACTCCCGTTGACCCGGATTTCGAGGACGACGGTGTGCCCGCTGTTTCCCATGAGGAGGAAAAGCCTGTCGGGAAGGAGCCATCCTGCGTATATGACCCCGACGAATATGAGCCTGACGAGATAGACCTTTTTACGGGATTTGATGAGATAGTTCCCGACCCGCAGGATAGGGAGCTTACTTCCGCCTATTTTGAAGAGGAAAGTGAAGCGTCCCCGACCGAAAAGGCGAACGATACTTCCGAGGGTGATGAAAAGGAGAAATCCCCCAAAAAGCATGGGCGGGAAAAGAAGGAAAAATCTCCCGAAAAAAAGAAAAGCAGCTTCAGAGATCTTTTTCCAAGGCGGGAGGACAGCGTTTTTGAGATAATCAGAAAGCTTGTGTTCCTGATCGCAGTCGTTGTCTTTGTGGTGGCGGGAGTGCTGCTGGCGATCACGCTCATTCAGTCCAAACGGGCTGTTGATCTGAAAAATTCCCTTACCTCCGAGCTGGAGCAGTTTGAGGTCAGCACGGTCACCTCCATTGACGAAAACGGTAATGTTATCGAGATCGAGCCTACTCAGGAGCAGCAGGATATCGCCGCCATAGATAAGCTGGAATATCTCAAGAGCAAAAACCCCAACACCGTGGGCTATCTTACCATGAGCGGTGTAGATGTTTACGAGCCTATTTTGCAGGCAGAGGATAATTCCTATTACCTCACTCACGCATTTGACGGCACTGAAAATAAGGCAGGCGCAGTTTTCCTCGATTATCGGGCGGAAATAAGCGCTGACAGACAGTCGGATATGCTTGTCCTTTACGGTCACAACCAGCGGGACGGCACTATGTTCGGCAATCTGAAGCATTACAAGAGAGATGTGGATTTCTACAAGCGAAATCCTTTCATTACATTTGAAACGGAGTACGGTTCACAAAAATATGTTATATTTGGCTTTTTTGTGACCAATACTCTTGCTAAGCACGACAGCAATGGCGAGGTTTTCCATTACCACGATTACCCCGAGCTTTACAGCGAGGAGGTTTACAGCTGGTACATGGGTCAGGTCGCTAAGAGAAATGAGATTATTTCTCCCATTGATGTTACCTATGGGGATAAGTTCCTTGTGCTGTCAACCTGCAGCAATGAGTATTCGGGCTCCAGATTTGTCGTTATGGCAAGAAAGCTGCGTCCGGGTGAGTCTGTCAGCGAGATAGATGTTTCCGATACACAGCTGAACTACGGCTCTAACGAGATCGACTGGTACGCCATTACTTCCGATATGACCACCACCACTCTTGAAACTGCCGATTATGAAAGCTCTGTTCATCAGAGTATTGCTGATGAATGGTTCGCTACTATCGGCGAGGCTTTGGAGTCTATTCACGGCTCCGATACCGAGGATTGGCAGAACACAGAGGGCGTTTCCGATACGGAAATTACCGACATTGGCGGCAGCTCTGCCGTTACTGAGCCGCCTGTTGATACGTCGGATACCGATGCGGAAACTGCGGTTGGCGAGGTTAGTGACAGCAGCATTTCCGAGGGTGAGGAGTCCGAAACGTCCGTCATAACCGATGAAAACGGCAGCGAGGTCACCGAGGTCCCCATTACGGAGGAAACGACGGTCACAACCGGGGCTACTACCGTCAGCACAGGCACCTCCGCTCCCGTAACAAGGCGTCCCAGTGCGCCTACCAGAAGGACTTCTGCGACGGTTACGGAAAGTGTTCCGCAGACCACGACTACAGCAGCAGGCGAGGTTGAAACATGGCCTTCGGAAACCGAAAGCGTTGTTACAACAGCCGCTCAGACAGATGTCATAAAGGGCAATTGATAATAAAAATTTTTAAAGCGAGGGTTCTCAATGGCAATGGCAGATGAGGTCAGCGGTGCAAGATCAAAGCCCGCGGCAGCTCAGAAAAAACAGAAGAAAAGCTTTACTGAGATGTTCATTCCACTTAAAACGGACAGCACCAACACAGTCATTGCCAAGTGTATAACGCTGCTTGCACTGCTGGCAGTCATTATCTGCGGTGTGGTGCTTATCTGCTATTTTGCGGAGATGATAGAATCAAAAAATCTCCAGAGCGAAATAAGCTACATCTACAATCAAAACAGCAGTGCAGAGGTCACTCAGCCTGTTGTGACCGAGCCTGTGCAGCCCGACAGCCCCGACGAGCCCGAGGTCAGAGTTCCGAAGCCTGTTATGGCAAATGCGCAGGAGCTTCTCAACATTAACCCCGACACTATCGGTTACGTCCGTATTCCCAACACGCACATTGACGGCGTTGTTGTTCAGAGGAAAACCGAGGACGGAAACGATTATTATCTTAATCACAATTTCAAGGACAAAAAAGCACAATGCGGCACCATTTTCCTGGATATGCGCTGCACCCTTACCGATTATGAGCAGTCGGATAACCTTATCCTATACGGTCATAATCAGGCGGACGGTACTATGTTCGGCGAAATGGACTATTACAGGTGGGATCTCAGCTACTACAAGAAAAATCCGCTTATTTACTTCAACTCCAATTATGAGGAGGGAGTTTATAAGATAATTTCTTCCTTTGTGGTAAATGTTGAGCCCGAGCATGACAACGGCAATGTCTTTGATTATCATAATTATATCAACTTCAACGATGAATATACTTATGATACCTTCATAGATGAAATAACCAAACGAAGTACGATCATTACAGGTACTGACGTAAATGAAAACGATAAGTTCCTGACACTTTCCACCTGTTCAACCGAGTGGGAACCGTCAAGGCATGTTATCGTAGCGAGAAAGGTCCGTCCCGGCGAAAGCACTGAGGTGGATCTGTCCCTGTTCAGCATTAACCCGAACCCCAAGTGGCCCGCCATATATTATAAGTACAACGGCGGAACATATATTGAAGAAGAATGACCAATCGGCACAAAAGTGCATTGAAAGGAAGTTTGCTGTTTATGGAACATAAGTCAAGGCTTGGCGCAATAGCTGCTGTATGTGCAGTGGCAGCGTTCTTTACCTTCGCAAACTGTATGGTAGGGGAGCTTAATGAGATCTCTCCCGATTACGGTGCCTATGAGAATATGGAAAATGATGTCCCCAGGGCAGAAGCGGAGGTAAATACCCAGGTACCGCCCGAGAGTGATATGCTTTATGCAGAAGCGGATCCCGCTGCGGAAACCGAAGCGGAAACTGCCGAAGAAACAGAAGCTGCGGTCACTGCCGAGGCGGAAACGGAGGACGTTACACAAGCTCCCGAAAGCGAGCCCGTTATCCCTTCGGAGATTTCCTCTGCGGAAACCGAGGAGGAGCTGCCCGAAACAGAACCTGAAACCGAGCTTGAATCGGAAGCCCCCGAAACCGATGCTCCCGAGGTGGAGATCATCACTGAGGATATGGCTGACGACAATGCTGTTACCGAAAGAGAGTATGAGTCCCCCTTAGAGGAAAGTGCTCCCGAGGGCGAGGACGCTGTCCGTGTAAAGCCCTATGCGGATAAAGCAAATGCTGAGATCATTACTGCGGTAACTACGTCTGTTCCCAAAACGTCCTTCTTTCAGACTGAGGCTTTGACCGCATATGACATACCCAATGACGTTGAGTATATGCCCTTTGCGGAGGACGAGGTGGCTGTATCGTCCGACCCATTTGAAGATGTGGGTTACGGCTTTGACTATTTCCCCGAAACTACCGCTCCCGCAGAAACCGAAGCCCCCGAGGTAACTGTCCCTGCGGTAAATTACGCAGAAACTCTTACGGTAAGGGCTAACGGCTCCACCATTACACTTGACGCTTACACCATGGTCTGCAAGATAGTTGCAAATGAGGTGTCCACAAGGTTTAATGACGAAGCTATCAAGGCACAGGCTGTTGCGGCGTATTCCTATGTAAAATACAACAACATACACGGTCAGTACCCCGATGTGCTGCTGGCTAATACGGTTCCCGACAAGATTGCTAACTGCGTTTCCGCCGTATGGGGAAAGACCTGCTACTATAACGGCGAGGTTGCTCTGTCCTGTTACAGTGCGTCCTCTGCGGGCGCAACGGCTTCTTCCGTAAATGTCTGGGGCGGTGCAAGACCTTATCTGGTAAGCGTTTCTTGTCCCTTTGATGCGGGAAATGATCCCAACTATGGGCTGACTATGACTATGAGCGAGAGCGATGTCAGATATTATTTGGAGCGTTATCTCGGAACTTCACTTACAAGCAGTCCCGAAAACTGGCTGGTGGTATCCTCCAGAATTGACGGAAATTATGTGGGCACGGTAACTGTTGACAATGCTTACACAGTTACAGGTCGTCAGCTTAGAGAGAATGTTTTCGGCTACAAGATACGTTCCGCAAGCTTTGATATTTCCTACTCAAACGGCTATTTCACCTTCACCACATACGGCTACGGTCATGGTGTGGGCATGAGCCAGAACGGTGCGAATATTCTCGCAAATATGGGTTATGACTATGTTCAGATACTCAAATATTATTTCACGGGAATTACCGTTGCATAAGTGCTGCAAACTAAATATCCCCCGAGATCTGTGTATCTCGGGGGTTTTTTCAAAGGGGGCATTTGTATGAATATGTACGAGCTGATAACCAAGAAAAAGCGCGGCGGTGAACTGAACGCCGAGGAGATAGCCTATTTTGTCAAGGGCTATGTGGACGGGACGATCCCCGACTATCAGGCGGCGGCACTTGTTATGTCGATCTGGTTCAACTCCATGACAGAAAGGGAAACTGTTCTTCTGACACAGGAAATGGAACATTCGGGGGACACTCTCAGTCAGTCGGTTGGCGGATTTACTGCCGATAAGCACAGCACAGGCGGCGTCGGTGACAAGACAACGCTTATTGTGGGACCTATTGCTGCGGCGTGCGGCATATTTGTCCCCAAAATGTCGGGGAGAGGTCTGGGACACACAGGCGGTACCATTGACAAGCTGGAAGCTATTCCCGGGTTTAACACGGCGTTATCTGCGGAAAGATTTGAACAGATAGTCCGTGACTGCGGTTTTGCTATCGCCGGACAGACGGGAAAGCTTGTTCCCGCAGACAAGAAACTGTACGCTTTAAGGGACAGTATTGCAGCTGTGGACAGTATTCCGCTTATCTGTTCAAGCATTATGAGCAAGAAGCTTGCAACAGGCGCAGACGGTATCGTCCTTGACGTAAAAACTGGGGACGGCGCATTTATGAAGTCCTATGATGACGCCGTGACGCTTGCAGAATTAATGGTGAAAACCGCTAAAGCAGCGGGAAGAAAATGCTCTGCCGTCATCAGCGATATGGAACAGCCTTTGGGAATGGCGGTCGGCAATTCGCTGGAGGTCATTGAGGCGATCGAAGCCCTCAAAGGCAGGGGAGATTCACGGCTCCGTGAACTGTCCCTGACTCTGGCAGCGGAAATGCTTTGCCTTTCGGGTAAGGGAACTCCCGAGGAATGTCGAAAAGCCGCAGAGGAAGCCCTTGACAGCGGACGTGCCCTTGATGTATTTCGTCGGACAGTCAAAGCTCAGGGCGGTAATACCGAAGTTTTTGACGATTACGGAAAATTCCCGCAGGCAGCAGATGTTACAGATGTAACATCGCCCGAAAGCGGATATATCACCCACATTCAATGCGAGAAAACGGGGCTGATCGCCTGCTCTCTCGGTGCGGGACGGACGGAGCTTGGCGGAAGTATCGACAGCACTGCGGGCATTGTTTTTGAGAAAACAGTCGGCGATCATGTGGAGAAGGGCGAGGTGCTGGGAAGGCTGTACAGCTCGTCTGCCGATGAAAAGACGACAGCAGAAGCGGTGGAAAGATTTGCCGAAGTATTTTCATTTTCTCCCGACAGACCCGTTCAAGAGAGCATTGTCAGAAATGTTTTGAGATAATTTTTTAATTTTTTTGAAAAAATGTCTTGACAAATTTGAAAAGATAGATTATAATCATAATATACAATGTATAATATTCCATCAGGAGGTAATTATTATGGGTATGTTCGATAAAATCAGCAAAACTCTTACCGACGCAGGCAAAACTGCCGCAGAAGCAGGCAAGGACGCTGCAGAAAAGGCTAAGACCTTTGCCGAGGTAACAAAGCTCAACCACCAGATCTCACAGTGCGAGTCCAGAATGAGAGATGCTTACGCTGCTATCGGTAAGAAGTTCTACGAGGACAACAAGCATATTTCGGGTACCGATTATGACGATTATTTTGTTCAGATCGCTAACGAGAATATGAGCATTGCATCTTTGCGCAGCCAGATCTCACAGCTCAAGGGCATTTACTATTGTCCTTCCTGCGGAGCAGAAAATTCTATGGAAAACATCTACTGCTGCAAGTGCGGAGCAGGCGGTGGCAGACCCGTACAGCCCGCAGAGAACGAGGTAGTTGACCCTTCCGATGTTTCTGTTGAGGATACAAAGGAATAATTCTGTTTTACTCAAAAACATCAAAAGCCATCTGTCCCATAATTGGGACAGATGGCTTTCTTGTTTTGCTTCGGAAAATTACTTGAAATCCACAAAACCGACCTTGCGTTAAGTACACTCAAATTGTTAATTAAATACTATTTTAAATTTCTGATAGAATTTCCTTTTTTCTTGTTTCATAGTCGGTTTCGTTAATAAGACCATCTTCAAACAATTCCTTTAAATCGGCAAGTCTTTGTTTGATATATTTTTTTTGTCAGTGGTGTTTTCAAATAATTCAGTAGATGAATTATTTGAAGAAATTTGTTTATTCGCACTAGCGGCGTTTTGCTTTTCAAGTTCGATTACTATATCATATTTCTTTTCAGCGTAATGTGTCTGTAAGAAATTAAATATGTCCTGTGGAAGCTCAATATCCATATACTGCTTGTGTTCATCAGAATAATAATTTAATATAACACTTCGTTCATCAATTCTGACCTGATTACTCTGTACTTCCATATGTCCAGGCGTATATGTAGGTGGTGTATATTCTGCAGGTTTATATCCAGCCATTGCGCCTATTGCCATTCCCATCGGACCAAATAGTAAACCACCTAACATTGATGAGGCAATGCTACATCTTCCGGGCTTGAAACTACCTCCAAATGAACTTCCTTCCGTATACGATGCATTAACTGCTGTAACATAGTGGATAGTTCCAGCTTTCTCATAATAGTGAATGTGGTCATATGGAATAATTCCATTTACTTCTTGTCGGCTTTTTCCATCTATAGCTAGGAAGTTTAGGCTTTTATTATTCGAGATATATAAAAGTGAACAACTGTCGTCACTGCTTTCAAATGTGTAATGAGGGGTATCGCTTTTTATATGAAAATCATAAGTGTTTTTGTAAAAAAGTAGATTTTCTTCAAGTTCTAATTCTTTTTGCCGTTTTAACTCTTCTGCTTTACGTCGTAATTCATTATCAAGCTCGTTTTTGGCATTTTGCCGATTTCTAAAATTTTCGATATTATCACACAAAACGGTCGTCATATCATTGTTGTTGTCAGTTATTGGAATCAAGTAAAAAACCCCTGAATTTTTGTTATGAGTTAATGTAAATTGTAAATAGTTGTATTTGTTTAGAATTTCAGTTTGAACAGAAGCAATTTCTGAATATTCAGCTTTAACGTGAGTAAATCGGTAATTAATATCATCGCCGTCTTTACTAGCAATATAACAATTTACATCAATATAATCCTTGTAAAACAATATATTAAATTCTTTTGGCTTTGAAAAAAGTGTATTCTTTATAATTACTTTCTTTTGATAAATTGGTTTTTCATAATACCCCACCATTTTCACTCCTATCGAACATTGAATATTGAAAGTGCCTGTCATCTCGTAAAAAAACAGGCACTTGAATAATTAATAAATAATAATTACTTCATATCCACAAAACCAACCTTGCGGTAAGCCTTTGCAATAGTCTTTGCGGAAATGCGCATTGCTGCCTCGGCGCCTGCGGTGTAGCACTCCTTCAAATAAGCCTTGTCTGCAATAAGACGCTTGTATTCCTCACGGACAGGTTTGAGGTGGTCGGCAACAGCTTCGCCAACAGCGATTTTGAAATCTCCGTAGCCCTTTCCTTCAAATTCACGCTCTATCTCCTCGTTGGACTTGCCCGTTACAACGGAATAGATGCTCATAAGGTTGTTGATACCGTCCTTGCCCTCGGCATAGCGAACGCAGGCTTCGGAGTCGGTGACAGCCTTCTTGAACTTCCTGATGATAACGTCCGGCTCGTCAAGAATGTAAATGCAGCCGTTCTGATTTTCGTCGGACTTGGACATTTTCTTTGTGGGGTCTGCAAGGGACATTACCTTTGCACCCACCTTGGGGATATACGCATCGGGGACAGTGAACAGCTCGCCATATCTCTGATTGAATCTTTGAGCAACATTTCTTGCAAGCTCAAGGTGCTGCTTCTGGTCAACGCCAACGGGAACCAGGTCTGCCTTGTACAGCAGAATATCACCCGCCATAAGTACGGGATATGTGAAAAGTCCTGCATTGATGTCGTCGGGGTGTTTCTGGGATTTATCCTTGAACTGTGTCATTCTGGAAAGCTCGCCAAACTGTGTAGAGCAGGAAAGGATCCAGTTCATCTCTGCGTGGTGACGGTTGTGGCTCTGAATGAAAGCAATGGATTTCTTGGGGTCAATTCCGCATGCAAGTATGAGTGCATAGGCTTCAAGAGTGTGCTTTCTCAGCTCTGCAGGGTCCTGACGGACTGTGATTGCGTGCATATCAACAATGGAGTAGATGCAGTTGTAATCGTCCTGGAGCTTGCCCCAGTGGGAAACTGCGCCAATATAGTTGCCCAGAGTAAATGTGCCTGTGGGCTGAATGCCGCTGAAAATTATCTTTTTCTGCTCCTGCTGTGTGTTCTGTTCTGACATTTTTTATCGTTCCTTTCGGTATCAGTCAAACATTTCCTTGGAAAGTTTGCCGAGTATTTCTATTCCCTTGACGATCTGCTCGTCGGTGGGGGTGGAGAAGTTCAGTCTGAATGAGGAGGTCTTGTCGTTTTCAGATATCATAAATGCACTTCCGGGAACGACAGCCACCTTATATTCCGCAACTGCACGCTTGCAGAAGGACATCATATCGCAGCCGTCGGGGAGAGTTGCCCAGATGAACAGACCGCCCTCGGGACGGGTGTAGGTTATCTTCTTGGAAAGCTTTTTGTCCATTTCGGAGAGCATTAGTCCGCTCTTTCTTCTGTAAATATCGGGGAGATCTCTGAGATGTCCCTTCCAGTCGTACTCGGTCATATATTTGTGGCATACCATCTGAGAGAGGATATTTGTGTGAACATCGGAAACCTGCTTGCAGACTACTATCTTCTGGATAACAGGCTTGGGTGCGCAGACATAGCCTACTCTGATTCCCGGGGCAAGCACCTTGCTGAAGGTTCCCGAATAGATAACAATGCCGTCCTTGTCCAGCGTCTTAATGGAGGGGATAGGCTCGCCCGCAAAGCGCAGTCTGCCGTAGGGGTTGTCCTCCAGGATAAGTACGCCGTACTTCTTTGCAAGCTCGTAAACTGCCTTGCGCTTTTCAAAGCTCGTGCAAAGTCCCGTAGGATTCTGGAAGTTGGGGATAAGGTAGATAAGCTTGATGTTTTTGCGGGATTTCAGAGTGTCCTCCAGAGCGTTCAGGTCGATTCCGTCATTTTCAAGGGGAACACCCACAACGCTGCCCTTGTAGGACTTGAATGCGTTAAGGCTGCCGATAAAGCTGGGTGCTTCGCAGATAATGGTGTCGTCCTCGTTGCACATTACCTTGCAGGAAAGCTCGTTTGCCTGCTGTGCACCCGATGTGATGATAAGGTCATCAAGCTCGGGGTCAAAGCAGCCGTCCTCCGCAAGCTCCTTTTTCAGGGCTTCGCGCAGGGGAGTGTAGCCCTCAGTAACGCTGTACTGCAAAGCGGCAATGGGGTTTTCCTTCATAATATCGTCAATGATCTTGGTCACATCGGAAACGGGAAAGGTATCGGGGGCGGGATTGCCCGCAGCAAATGATATAACCTCGGGGTCGGCGGTGAATTTCAGTATTTCACGGATAGCCGAAGCCTGTAAATGTGATACCTTTTCGGAGAAAATATAATCCATAAGTAAGCGTCCTTTCATAGATATATGAGTCCATTATAACACATAATTTCGAAAATAGCAACATAAATATGAAAACAACTTTGGATTTTGCTGAATTTGTATTCTGATTTTCGCATATAAAGGACGAGGTTTATGAAAAAACAAAGCTTTCTGGTGGGTTCGGCAATACTTATGGCTTCGGCGGCTGCGGTAAAAATAATGGGTGCGGTGTTCAAGATACCGCTTGCAAATATGCTGGGTGGCACGGGAATGGGGTATTTTTCCTGTGCATACGGTGTTTTTATGCCTGTTTACGCCGTTTCGGTCACGGGACTTCCCACGGCTGTGGCTGCGGTCACGGCGGAAAACCGTGCGCTTGGGCGCTTCGGGAACATTTTTAATATCCGAAAAACGGCTTTGTCAATATTCGGTCTGTTCGGACTTGCTGCCTCGCTGCTGCTGATGCTGCTGGCTGTGCCTATCTGCCGATTTTCGGGGACGCAGTACGTTCTTCCGTCGGTTCTGATGATCGCACCCACTATCCTGACAGGCTGTCTGACGGCGGTTTATCGGGGGCTGTGGGAGGGTATGCGGAATATGTATCCCACGGCGATCTCGCAGGTCATAGAGGCGTCTGTGAAGCTGCTGTGGGGACTTTCCTTCTGCGGGCTGACATTGACACTTGCAAGGCGTGACCCTATTTTATATGCGAAAATATTTGCATTTATGGGAAATGATCCCTTGTCGGAGGAAGCAGTTCTGTCGGCGGCATCGGCGGCTGCGGTTTCGGGGATAACCGTTTCGGGGATATTTTCGGCACTGTATCTTGCAATAAAAGATGGAAAATTTCGGCGGGAACTATGGTTGGAAAATCCCGAAAATACGGACAATAAGGTCATGGGGCAGCTGCTTTCGGTGGCAATTCCCGTGGCGGTCGGTTCGCTTATAACAAACCTGACCTCCATTGCCGATCTGTCGACAATAACAGCTATTATCGGGAAAACGGCTGCCGAGAATTTAGACTATTTTTCGTCAATGTGCGGCGGACTTGACGACCCCGAAGGGATAGCAAACTTCATTTTCGGCAGCTTTACGGGACTTGCCGTGACGGTTTTTAACCTTGTTCCGTCATTTACAAATATGTTCGGCAAGGGAATGATACCCGCAATGTCCGAAGCATGGGCGGCGGGGGACAGGGAGAAAATACGCCGAAGCGTTTGTGACGGCATAACCGCCTGTGCTGCGGTGGCGTTCCCCTGCGGGCTGGGAATATCTGCGCTTGCGGAGCCTGTGCTGTTTACGCTGTTTGCGTCCCGTCCGAATGAAGCGGCTATATCTGTTGTCCCGCTGAAAATTTTGGGGATAGGGGTGGTGTTTCTCTCTCTGACTGCGCCAATTTTTGCAATGCTGCAGGCGGCGGGCAGGGCGGATATCCCCGTAAAGCTTATGGCGGCAGGGGCGGCGGTGAAGCTGCTTTTAAATCTTCTGCTTGTTCCCATACCGACGGTGAACGTTTCGGGGGCGGCTATGGCAACAACAGTCTGCTACGGTCTGCTGTCGGCAGTGTCGGTCACCTTGCTTTGCCGTCACACCAAAACGGGGATAAGGGAGGCGTTGTCCCCGATTTTTGGCATATGTTTTTCGGGAATTCTCTGTGCTTTGGGTGCGGGATTTGTATCCGATATGCTGGCGGGCAGTGTTTCCCGAGTGGTAAATCTGGGAATTTCCGTCATTTTCGGCGGTCTGATTTACATAATTAGTATATTTTTGCAGCCCAAATTACTGAAAAGAATGTTGAAAATGCTAAAATCATAAAAAATTTCAAAAAAGGCTTGAATTTATCCGCAAGATAGGTTAATATAAGTAAGTAGCCTTTAAACGGAAGGAGTTATCCTCGGTGGATTTTAAATTCAAGGAAAAATATGAAATAGGCGATCTGCTGGAGATAATGAAAATTCTCCGCTCGGAAAATGGCTGCCCCTGGGACAGGGAGCAGGATCACAAGTCCATTCGCAAGGATTTTATCGAAGAGGTCTACGAAGCTGTCGAGGCAATCGACAGCGACGATGCGGAGCTTCTCAAGGAGGAGCTGGGCGACGTGCTGCTGCAGGTGGTGTTCCATTGCAGGATCGAGGAGGAGAAGGGCAGCTTTGCCTTCGGCGATGCTGTTGACGGTATCTGCAAAAAGCTGATAGTAAGGCACCCCCACGTTTTCGGAGATGTTACTGCGGAAACTGCTGAGCAGGTGCTGAAAAACTGGAACGACATCAAGCAGAAGACCAAGGGTCAGGAAACCTATGCGGAAACTCTTCGTTCGGTATCTCCCGCACTGCCTGCGCTTATGCGTGCGCAGAAGGTCGGTCAGCGTGCTGCAAGGGCGGGTATGGATTTCCCGTCGGCAGAGGAGGCGCTTGTCCGTCTTGAAGAGGAGATCGCAGAGCTTAGAGCTGCAATGGCTTCGGGTAATGCGGAGGATATTTCCGACGAGCTGGGAGATCTGCTGTTTTCGGCTGTGAACGTTTCCAGACTTCTTAAAAATGACGCAGAGGAAGCCCTTACAAGGGGCGTCGGTAAGTTTACAGACAGATTTGAACGTACCGAAAATTTAATCAGGATGCAGGGGACAGATATGAAAACCCTTAGCATAGATGAGCTTGATGCCTATTGGGATCAAGCTAAGAAATAACATTTTGTTGGAGGTAAAATATTATGACAAAGGCAGATTTAATCAATGCAGTAGCTGAAAAGAGCGAGCTGACCAAGAAGGACGCTGAGAAGGCAGTAGCAGCTTTCACTTCCGCTGTTACCGACGCACTCGTTAAGGGTGAAAAGGTTCAGATCGTTGGCTTCGGTACTTTTGAGGTAAGGGATAAGAAGGCTAAGATGACCATCAACCCCAGAACCAAGGAGAAGAAGGAAGTTCCCGCTAAGAAGGCTCCCGCTTTCAAGCCCGGCAAGGCTCTCAAGGAAGCTGTTGACGTTAAGTAATTTCCGCTTTTGGAATTCTTTTGCTGTTGATTATTAATACAGATATCGGGGTGCAGTCCGCTGCGCCCTGATTTTTTGGGAGGTTTTTATATGAGACTTGACAAATATCTGAAGGTAACAAGGCTTATTAAGCGCAGAACTGTTGCAAATGAAGCGTGCGATGCCGAAAGGGTATTCGTCAACGGAAAGCCTGCCAGAGCGTCCTACGAGGTCAAGGTGGACGATATTATCGAGATAAATCTCGGTCAGCGTCCGCTGAAGGTCAAGGTGCTTTCCGTCAGCGAATATGCAACCAAGGATAACGCTGCCGACAACTATATCGTCATTGATTGAGGAGGGAGAATTATGGGTCCCTTTGAATATGTTGTCGAGAGGATAAACGGCGATTATGCCGAGCTGCGCAGGACTGACGGGGACGGAGAAATTGTCACTGTGGCAATGGCTCTCCTTCCGCCGGAAACCGATGAGGGCGTCAGACTTCGGTTTGAAAACTTTTCTTACGAGGTGCTGTGAACTGTATACAATCGGCAGAGTTCACAAAAATTCCGTATGGAAGAAAATTTTGTGAACGTTTACATTCTCAATCGTTTTCGTTAAGCTGATTTTTATGCAGGGTATAATTTTTGCACAAAAAGATTTGGGAAATGTAGTTTGGTTTATTAAATTTGACATGGAAGTAAAAAGCAATTTGTTTATTTATTTTCCATATAGCGACAAATCCATCTGCTAATATGTGCAAAAACCAGCTTTAAATTTGTGCAGAACGACTAATTTTTATAAATTAATTTTAAAAAGCATTGACATATCGGCTTGTTAGTTGTATATTTATAGACACGAAAACGTTTTAAACTATTTGCGGGGTTTTACCCTGCAGACAGAATTCAGACTCAAAATGCTATGCCCTACACCTTGAAGTATGAATATGCTTTTAGGGTATATTCGTGAAAGTGTGGTGTTCGTGTGATCTCAATCAAGGATATTGCTGGCGAGTGCGGCGTTTCAATTGCTACTGTCAGCAAAGCACTGAACAATCACAAGGATGTAAGCGAGGCTACAAAGCAGCTTGTAAGGGATACCGCCAAAAGGCTCGGCTACCTGCCCAATTCTCAGGCAAGGGCGCTGAAAACCAACAAGACATATAACATCGGCGTTCTGCTGGTGGAAAATGCCGACAGCGGTCTTGAGCACAGCTACTTTTCTTCGGTTCTCAACAGTTTCAAAAGAGAAGCTGAGAAGCATGGCTACGACATAACGTTTATCAGCAGCAATGTAGGTGAGCTTGATGTGACCTACTATGAGCACTGCCTTTACAGAAATGTTGACGGCGTGTTCATTGCCTGCGGCGATTTCTACTCGGATAATGTAAGGTCCCTGCTGGACAGTCCGCTGCCTCTTGTTACGGTCGATTTTATATCGGACAAGAAGCCGTCGGTGGTGTCCGACAATGTTAAGGGAATGAGCGATCTGGTGAGATACGTCAGCAGCAAGGGTCATAAAAAAATAGCTTACATCTACGGAGATGTTTCCGATGTTACCAAAGCCCGTATTGAGGGCTATAAAACAGCATTGGAGCAGCTCGGGCTGACATATCGGGACGAATACATGGTTCGGGGCAAATACCAGGACCCTGTAATAACCGAAAGGGTAATAACAGAGCTTTTGAAGCTTCCCGACCCGCCTACCTGCATAATACTTCCCGACGATTTTTCGGCAGTGGGGGCTATGAATGCGCTGGAGGAAATGGGTATGTCGGTTCCCGATGATATTTCAATTGCAGGATATGACGGCATTCTGCTGTCAAGGGTTCTGCGTCCGAAGCTTACTACCATCAAGCAGGATACCGAACGCCTGGGCAGAGAAGCGGCAAGGCTTCTCATCTCCCTCATGCGCAAGGAAATATCTGCCGATACGCCGCCTGTGGTCATTCCCGGGTACATTCTTGAAGGCGATTCCGTAAAGGAGCTTACATAAGGCTTCGGAATTTTCAATTCACGCTAATATATTTCAACAATGAAATATATTATATATTTAAGGAGGAAAAAACCAATGAGAAATTTTAAGAAAACACTTGCACTTCTCTCTTCACTCGCAATGGCAGGTACAATGCTCGCAGGCTGCGGCGGCGGCGGAGATACTGCTACAACAACAGCTGCAGGCGGCGATTCTGCTGACACAACTGCTGCTGCAGGCGGCGATGCTGCTGCTGAAACCACAGCTGCTGCAGAGGGCGGAGATTCCGCAGCTGCTGCTGATGAGGGTAAGGTATTCAACATCTACGCTTGGAACGAAGAGTTCAAGGGCTTCTTCGAGAAGTACTACACTGTTCCCGAGGGAATCACTGTAAACTGGATCATCAATCCTTCCGACGGCGGCGTATATCAGGAAAAGCTGGACGAGGCTCTCCTTGCTCAGGCTGATGCTGCTGCTGACGACAAGATCGATATGTTCCTCGCTGAGGCTGACTACATCAAGAAGTACACAAATACAGATGCAACTCTCGATGTTACATCTATCGGCGTTCAGAAGGCTGACACAATGTATCAGTACACAATCGATGCTGCTTCCGACGCTAACGGCGTTATGAAGGGTGTATCCTTCCAGTGCTGCCCTGCTGCAGTAATTTACAGACGTTCTATCGCTAAGGACGTCCTCGGCACAGACGATCCTGCTGCTGTACAGGATGCTATCAGCGACTGGAGCAAGTTTGAGTCCGTAGCTGCTACAGCTAAGGAAAAGGGCTACTACATGACAGCTTCCTACGCTGAAACATATCGTACATGGTCCAACAACGCTACAGAGGCTTGGGTTGACGCTAACAACAACCTGGTTGTTCCTCAGGCAATGAAGGATTACATCGCACAGGCTAAGAACTTCATGGATAAGGGCTACACACTCTCTGCAGGCGTTTGGGACGATGAAAAGACTGCTCAGATGTTTGCTGACGGTAAGACCTTCTGCTTCTTTGGTCCCGCTTGGTACTACAACTTCTGCATGGGCAACGCTCAGGATCCCGAAAAGGGCTGCAGCGGCGACTGGGCTATCTGCGAAGGTCCTCAGGCTTACTTCTGGGGCGGCACATGGCTCCTTGGTGCTACCGGCACTGACAACCCGACAATGCTCGCTGATATCATGAACACCTTCACAGTAAACGAAGATGTCTGCACAAAGCTCGTTAAGGACGAGATGCAGTTCTCCAACAACACTAAGGTAAACGAGGCAGTTGCTGCAGATCCTAACTACGGTAACGCATTCCTCGGCAACCAGAACGATACAGCACTCTTCTGTGAGCTTGCTAAGAACATCAAGTTCGAGAACAAGACTCAGTACGACCAGCTCCTCAACGAGAACATCACTACTGTATTCGTTGACTACTTCAAGGGCACAATCTCTGAGGAAGAGGCTTACGCTAACTTCTACAAGTTCGTTTCTGAGAAGTATCCTGCAGTTACAGTTCCTGCTCAGTAATTCTTTCTAACGTAACTTAAAAGTACTTGTGGGGCAAGGCAAATTCTTGTCTTGCCCCCTTATTTTATCCATTTAAGCAAATTTAGAAACTTTTTTCACAAATAGTTGTACATTTTTGTGCAGTATGCACGAATTATTGATGTCAGCCGCATTCAAGTGCAGCTGCAAAAATAATTTTATAGAAATGCAGAATTAATTGTGAGCTCGGTTTCATCTGTTTAGCGGTAATAATACCGGATATTTTTACGTATGAGGTGGTACGAAAATGTCAAATAACAAGCGTAAATCTATCAGCTATGCAAAATGGGGTTACATATTCATCGCACCTTTCTTTATTGTATTTATCTTCTGTTCGCTCATTCCGTTGGTTTCGACGTTCTATAACAGCTTCTTCGAGAATTACCGTGACGGTCTGACACAGGTAGGACCTAATTTTGTTGGCTTAGAAAACTACAAGAAATTGTTTACACCCGATAACACAGGTAATATCCAGGTTATCGACTATACAGTAAACACAATGATCATGTGGTTTATGGGAGCTGTTCCTCAGCTTGTTGTAGCACTCCTTTTAGCTATTTTCTTCACAGCAAACCGTCTTAACATTAAGGGACAGGCATTCTTCAAGACCGTTATTTACATGCCTAACCTTATCATGGCATCCGCTTTCTCCATGCTGTTCTTTACACTGTTCTCCAACGTCGGACCTATCAATCAGATCATTTCTTCAATGACCGGTGAGGTTTATGACTTCTTCGGACAGACTGTGTCGGTACGTTCGCTGGTTGCATTTGTAAACTTCCTGATGTGGTTCGGTAATACTACTATCCTTCTGATGGCAGGTATTATGGGTATCGACGGAAGCCTGTTCGAAGCTGCTTCTATCGACGGCGCAACCTCCACTCAGGTGCTCTTTAAGATCACTCTTCCTCTTCTGATGCCTATCATCGTATACGTTGCTATCACCGCTCTTATCGGTGGTCTGCAGATGTTCGATGTTCCTCAGATCCTTACTGCCGGTCACGGTAATCCTAACAGAACTTCTATGACACTTGTTATGTACCTGAACAACTACATCTCAACAAGTAAGAACTTCGGTATGGGCGGTGCGATTTCCGCAATCATGTTCATTATCACCGGCGCACTGAGCTTCGTTGTTTACAAGTCACTTGTAACCGACGACAGCCCTAAGAAGAAAGTAAAGAAGACAAGGGGGGCTGAATTATTATGAGTACTGCTACCGATATTCAGGGACAGAACGAGCGAATCAAGCTGACAGCTGCAAGAACAGGCGTATATATCTTTATGATTCTCGTTGCTATCCTCTGTCTTTTCCCGTTCTATCTGCTGATAATCAACGCCTCCAGATCCAATGCCGAGCTGCAGGCAGGTTTCACAATGATCCCCAGCACAAACTTTGTGACAAACCTGAAAACAGCATGGAATGATACCTCCCTTATCGCTATCCCTAAGGGACTGATGAACAGCTTTGTGATCGCTGCGTCCTGCTGTCTGCTGTGTACATACTTCTCCGCTCTTACCGCTTACGGTATCCACGTATACGACTTTAAGGGCAAGAAGATTGCATTCAACTTCATCATGGTTGTAATGATGATCCCTACACAGGTATCCGCAGTTGGTTTCATTCAGCTGGTTTCCAAGGTTGGCCTTATGAACACATACTGGCCCCTTATCATTCCTTCCATCGCATCTCCCGCAGTATTCTTCTACATGAAGCAAAACATTGAGAGTACGATGCCCCTTGAGATCATCGAAGCTGCACGAGTTGACGGTGCAAACGAGTTCTTCACCTTCAACGCTATCGCACTTCCTATGCTCAAGCCCGCTATGGCTGTTCAGATGATCTTTGCATTCGTTTCTTCCTGGAACAACTTCTTTACTCCTGCGCTGATCATCAGCAAGAAGGAAAAGTCAACTGTTCCTATCATGCTTGCTCTTCTGCGAAGCGAAATGAACTCACGTAATGGTGACCTCGGTGAAATTTATATGTTTATCCTGCTCTCCATTATTCCCGTTGTTCTGGTTTATATCCTGCTTTCCAAGTTCATCATCAAGGGTGTTACTATGGGTGGTGTAAAGGGTTAATTCCCGACTAATACGCAAATTGCCGCTGTGGTTTTCCGCAGCGGTTTTTTGTATATCCAGCGGTTTTTTAGGGATAATATTTTTATAATTTACTTTGTGAAATGCACAGCTTTCTAATGCAGCCACAGCATTAGTGACCGCTGTACCTGCGTTCTCTCCCCCCGGCGATAGACAGTTACTCCGACTTTGCAGCCCTTCCGACACTTTGCGTATTACCGTTTACACCCCTCACTATTATTGTATCATCACCGATTTCAAAAATATATCATGATCTTTCGCAGTTGTATAACTTTCCGACTTTTTACATAAAACTCTTGAAGCAGGTGATATTGTGTCAGATAGAAAGAAGGTCAAAACAAAGCTTCTGCTGATAGGAACCGCAGTGGGATTTCTGAATGGGCTGTTCGGTTCGGGCGGGGGAATAGTCGCCGTCCCTCTGCTGCGTTCCTGCGGGACAGACCAAAAGTCCGCCCACGCCTGTTCATTGGCAGTTACTCTCCCATTGTCCGCATTATCGGCAATTCTCTATCTCGGAACAAGAGAATTGCCTTGGCAGGACGCACTTCGTCTGATACCCGCAGGCATTCCCGGTGCCCTTCTCGGCGGAATTCTGCTGAAAAAAATCCCGAATAAACCGCTGAAACGGCTATTCGGGATAATGATGATAATCGCAGGTGGGAGGCTTATTTTCCGATGATATATATCGCAGCTTTTTTCTCGGCAATGCTGGCTGCAATGGGTGTTGGCGGCGGAATGCTGCTAATAATGTGGCTGACCATTTTCGGTGGATATTCGCAAATAGAAGCACAGGGGATAAATCTGCTATGCTTTTTGCCCATCGCCGCAATTGCAGTTATTATCCACATCAAAAACAAACTGATAGAATGGAAAAAGCTTTTTCCCGTTCTTCTTTCGGGTTTGGCAGCGGCGGCAGTTGGCTTTGCGGCAGCAAGATTTTTTGGTTCGGAAATGCTGTCAAAGCTGTTTGGCGGGTTTATTCTGATTGCGGGGGTGAAGGAGCTTTTTGGCAAGGTAAAGTAGATGTCTTGATTTGTTATCAATAACATTTGTCTATTTTATGCGTACAAACCCCTTCTAATTTTTCGTTTATAAAATCGCTGATCTGCGACAAGGGTTGATTGTTCAGATGCTCCTTATACTTATCGGGTTCATTTGCGGGCATATCACGTGGTATGTCCAATTTCTTTTGAAGTTTTATTTTTTTCCCATTTTTTGTGTTGACAGATAAGGTCAGCCAGTAAATCACAATGCCTTGTCCGCTGACAACTTCAACATCAGTTGAAGTATACTCAATCAGAGAGTATTCATATTTGCGGGTGAAAGTGATGACGCTGAAAATCCGATATGTAATACTGACTGCGGTATCATCTGCGGAGATTTCTCCATTATAATCCGTGCTATAAAGCGTTATCGAAGCCACAAAGAAGACAACCCCTCCGAGGATTCCGACAGGGATCAGCTTACCCGAATCTTCAAAAACAAAAGCAAAGAAAAGGACTAAAGCTATGACTGTAAATATGCTTGAAATAATGTCTAAAAGGGGACAGCTGTTAAAGCTGCATTTCATTATCAACACTCCTTTCTCTTATTCGCCCCTATTTCCACCCAAGCAGGACGAAATCCGCAGTTTAATGCAATATTCCACGAGTGATAATTGGACAGACTCGTGCCATAAAATGGAATGTCCCCACGGCGTATAATTTCATTTTTCAGCAGAGTGACAAGATATGTCCCCACACCCATGGAACGGTACTTCGGCATTACATCAATGCCTATCTGCTGCCAATGAGGAGCGTCCTCGGAGCAGCCAGCCATTCCCATAATTTCGTCCCCGTCGTATGCACAGACTACTATCCTGTCGGGACGGTGTGGGAGAAATTCTCCGCAAATTGCATTTGGAAAACGTTCATCTCCGTAAAATCCGAAAAAATCCTCTTTAAAAAACCATTTTACATTATAATCCTTTTGCGGACTGACATCATTTACAGGCAGAAACATATGATAAGTTGTTGTGAGCGTGTATCCAAAATTATTCAGTTCTTTTTCAAGCATAAGAAGCTTTGGAATTTCAAAAAGTGCGTGACCGCTGCCGCTTTTCATAAAATCTCCCAGAAATGGGTGAAGCTGTTCATCTGCCGTGATGACTGCATTTTTGCCTGTTGTAACCATATGAAAAAAGTATTTTTCGGGGGAATATACACGCCGTCCTTCCTTTATCTCGGAAACAGTCAGAACGTTTTCATTTTTCCGAAAATCATCGGGGGAACAGTTAAATTCAAGGGATAGCAGGTCAAGCAATCTGTCAAAATATTCGCCTTTCATCTGTTCACACCCTCCGACGAAATGACTTGCAGAAACGCCCTATTAAGCGGCTCCCAGCTATTATCCTTAACGGTTTCCATACTGTTTATTATCTGCTCAATCTTCTCAAATTCCGCCTTGATATAGTCGTGGAGAATTTCTATCCTGTCACCCTTGCCTATCTCGGGAGTTTTCATTTTTTCTTCAAGCAGCTTGTTTACAACGGAAAGTAGTTCACATGGCAGCTCCGCTTTGCATAACTCAGAAAACAGCATTGGCGGTGGAGTACCCTTGTCCAATATCCATTCACAAGCAAGTAAAGTTCGCAGCACATAAAAATACTTTTTAAGCTTAACTTTATCGCCGCTTAAATGCTTTTTATAGTCAGATTTTGCGGTGCTGAAATAATGGTAAAGCCCCTTTTTCACATCAAAATAATCGTTAAGCAGCGATTTAAAACTGTCCCATTTATCGGACACACGGTAAACGATAGGGGAGTTGCTCCACTCAAAAACTGTGGGATTTGACTTGTACAGGAGCCGAAGCGTTTTCTGAATATCCCAGCCGTTTATGTCGAAAACATCGTCCAGCTGCCACTCGATAACGTCACGGGTTTTCTCCAGCTTCAGATAATGATCCTTTTTGCGGACATAGATAAACCGCACATCATAGTCGCTGTCGGGGGACTCAAAGCCCCACGCACGGCTGCCCGACTCAACGCAGAGAAGTATCTCCACATTCTCGGTTTTTTCGATTTCGTCAAGATTTTCTTGTATCTTTTTGTAAATTAACTCGTCCATTTTGACGCTCCTTTCTAAAATATCAGAGCTACCGACGCGGGAACAAAAGCTGTGAACCACAGCTATCCTGCGGGCGCGAAAAACGCAAGCTGTTGGAAGGAACTAAGGTAAAATCTCCATGAAAAATCACTTGCTGTTTTTGCGAAATTCAAGATAGCTTTCAAGGATAATAACGGCGGCAACAGCGTCCACAACAGCCTTGCGCTTCTTTCCCCTGACATTGGTTTCGTTAAGTATCTGATGTGCGGAAACGGTGGTGCAGCGCTCGTCCCACATAACCACCTCAACACCTGTTTTTTCACCGATTAGCTTTCCGAAATCACGGCACTTTTCGGCACGGTCGCCCTCGGTGCCGTCCATATTTTTGGGAAGTCCCACAACAATAAGCTCGGGCTTTTCCGACGAAACGTATGCTGCGATTTTTTCGGCACAGCGTTCGGCGTTGTACTCGTTAATGACGGTCAGGGGAGAGGCGAGAAACTCGGTTTTATCGCAGACTGCAAGCCCTGTTCTTGCGTCGCCGTAATCTACCGACATAATTTTCATAGTATGGTCCTTTCTATTGACAGACGTTTGAATTTATAGTATAATTATGGAAAATAATAATGTTTACGGAGGTAAAATTTATGCTTTACACAATATCTTCCGACACCCTCACAGCGCAGATCTCCGACTTCGGTGCGGAGCTTTCTTCGCTGAAAACCGCCGACGGCACAGAGCTTATCTGGCAGGCTGACCCCGAAATATGGAAACGCCACGCACCCTTGCTTTTCCCGTTTATCTGCAACACAGAGTCGAAAAAATACACGGTGAACGGTGCGGAATATGCCCTGTCAAACCATGGCTTTGCAAGAGATACGGTTTTTGAATGTGTTTCGGAAAAAAACGAAAGCGTTTGTTTCGTGCTGAAATCAAGCGAGGAAACACTTAAAAAGTATCCTTACAAATTTGAGCTTTCCGCAGAATACATACTTTCGGGGAATACTCTCACCACATCTGTAACCGTGAAAAATACCGATGACAAGGACATTTTCTTCTTCATCGGCGGACATCCCGCATTTAACTGTCCTATGAGTGACAGCGATAATTTCGAGGATTATTATGTGGAGTATTCCGAAAATGAAACCATCACTCAGCCTGTACCGAGCGGTGAGCGTACCATTCTGGATAACGGCAGACAGGTTCCCCTGACGCACGAACTGTTTGATTACGATGTGTTTATGAAGGACAAGCCAAACTCGTCCTCAATTTCTTTGAAAAGCAAAAAGTCATCGAAAGCTATTCGCCTTGATTATGACAACAGCGGCTGTATTGCGGTTTGGTCGCCTGCACGAAATGATGCAAATTTCGTTTGCTTAGAGCCGTGGAGTTCTGTCCCCGTGTATTGCGACAAGGTTGAAGAGCTTACCGAAATGCCCAGCGCAAAGAAGCTGGCTGCGGGAGAAAGCTATGTATTCTCCTACAAAATTTCCTTGCTGACCGAATAAAGATATCGTCTGTTTCTTGCACCGATCTTTTCCGTAACATTCAAGCTTGTGAGAATGTTCAGGGTAAGCCGTGCAAGGGGCAGACTTATTTTTGCCGCCGCCGCAAAATCGTTTGCTGTAAACTCGTATGAACGCAGCTCAATCGGGACAAAATAAAGGTAGTCGGCGGTACACTTTATGATGAGTTCGTCAATCATACCTGTGGGATATTTATCGTATCTGATAAAATCCTTCCGTGAACGGCGGGGCTTTTTCACGTCCCCCGTAATGCGGTATTCCTCCGCTTCCAGCATTACAATGTGAAGTGTCAGATTTTCCTCGGAAAGACGGTTTTTTATCTTGTAAAGCTCGGGGAAAATGTCGTAAAAGCTTTCCTTTTTCGGAGATGTTCTTCTGGAAATAACGGTTCCGTTTTCATCAAGCTTGATAATTTTCAGCTTGCTGTAAACGGGGTGGACAATGGTCACGGGAGCGGCTGTCAGGAACACATCCAGCTTTTTTCGCAGCTTGTCAAAACCCTTAGTTTGTATCTCGATAATGCCGTTATCTCCCGCAATATCCGCAACAAATCCGCCTATTTTCTGCTCCTGACTGTCGGTAAACGGTTCAAAATAGTTTTTCAGTACGGCATGAACGGTTTTCTCCCCAAGAGTTCCTACGCCGCTTTTAAGCTGTTCTCCGTCCGACACTTTTTTACAGGCATCGGCAAAGCGCAATTTATCCATCGGGAAACTCCTCCGAAATATAACAAAAGCCGCCCGATTCTCAGAAAAGGGCGGCGGGTTTTGCAGATAGTAAAAATTACTTTCTCTTAGCTCTGTTTCTTGCCTTAGGAGCCTTCTTAACTGCAGCATCAGCCTTAGCCTCTGTCTTAGCTTCAGTCTTGGGAGCTTCTGCCTTAACCTCGGTCTTAGGAGCTTCAACCTTGGGAGCTTCAACCTTCTTAACCTCTTCGGTTTTAGCAGCTGCGGGCTTTTCCTCAGCCTTCTTAGCAGCGGGCTTCTTAGCAGGCTTTTCTTCTGCCTTCTTCTCAGCAGGCTTCTTTTCAGCTGCCTTCTTTGCGGGCTTATCAGTCTTTGTTTCTGCAGCCTTTTCTGCGGGAACTGCACTTGCAATAAGAGCGTCGATCATTTTTGCACCGTCAAGGCTGCCCTCGCAAGTGATCTTGCCCTTTTCAATAGCGGACATAATTGTAGTCTTGCCACTGATAACGCTGTTCAGAACTGTTGCTGTAAGGGAGAGTTCGCAGAGTCTGTCATCGTAAGCGTAAGGCTCTACTCTGAACTGACCGTCTGTTACTGCGATAAAAAACTTACCGCTGTTCTTCTCATCGGTAACATTAACAGTAACACCAAAATTAGCATAACCGCTTGCGTCAACTGTTGCGTCTGCGAAATATGCTTTCTGTACCTTTTTAACTGTTGACTCAAAAGACATTGAAAATTCCGCCTTTCATAATTCAAAATAATCTGACTCAAAATCAAAAGAAATTTTCCTTGATTTAATTTACAAATTGATTATATCACATTCTAAAATAAAAAACAAGTAGTTTTTTCATAAAAAACGTCAATTGCAATTATTTTTATAATAGTGTACAATATATGTGAGGTGAAAAGTGTGATAAAAGTACCATTTAAACATATTTTTGCGGTAATTTCCGCAGTTTCTGCGGGTGCATTTTTTTATTTTGAGCATAATTCCATCGAAATTTCACGCTTTGAGGTGTACAGCAAAAGGCTTCCAAAAGCGGCGGACGGGCTTAAAATCGTTCAGCTTTCCGACCTGCATAACAAGAAATTCGGCAGAGAAAATTGCCGTCTTATTTCAAAAATCAACAGCATTTCGCCCGATATAATTTTGCTTACGGGAGATATGGTCAGCCACAAAATTCCCGATTTGGACGGATATATTTCCTTTGTAAAAAATCTCTGCAAGCGTTATCCCGTTTACTATGTGAACGGCAATCACGAGTGCTCGGATATGTCCTCGGAGCAGAAGATAAAGCTTGAAACTGAGCTTAAATATGCGGGTGCTGTTTGTGTTGACAACAAGACTGCTGTTTTTGAATTTCGAGGTGAAAGGATAAACATTTGCGGGCTTTGTTATGACGCTTGTTTTTACCGCGGAGTGCGGGAGTATCGTTTCAACTGGAAGACGTTTAGCATTGCCGAAATGAACAGGCTGCTGCCAAAAAAATCTGAAGATAATTTCACAATTTTGCTTGCTCATAATCCGCTGGATTTCGACACCTATGCAGAGTGGGGTGCGGATATTTCCTTCGGCGGACATGTTCACGGAGGTCTTATCAGGCTGCCGAAAATAGGCGGTATTCTCAGTCCCGAACGCAGACTGTTTCCCAAATACAAGGAGGGTGTTTACGAGATAAACGGACGCTACCTTGCGGTCAGCAGAGGGCTAGGTGAGATACGCCTTTTTAATCGTCCCGAAATAGTTTGCATAAGTCTATTTTCTGAAAAATAAAAGGAGTGTTTGCAATGGGAAATTTGACATTTGAAGAAGAGAAAAATCAGCTGAAAAAGTTTATCGCCGACCATTCGAAAATAGTGTTTTTCGGAGGTGCGGGAGTGTCCACGGAAAGCGGTATTCCCGACTTCCGAAGCGTTGACGGGCTGTATAATCAAAAGTATGATTATCCCCCCGAAACTATTCTTTCTCACAGCTTTTTTAAAAGCAAAATGTCAGAATTTTACCGCTTTTACAAGGATAAAATGCTTTGTTTGGACGCTAAGCCCAACAGCGCACATTATGCCCTGGCAAGCCTTGAAAAGGCGGGAAAGCTGTCCTCGGTAATTACGCAGAATATTGACGGACTGCATCAGCGGGCCGGCAGTGAAAATGTTGTTGAGCTGCATGGTTCGGTGCTGAGAAATTACTGTATGTCCTGCGGAAAGGCTTATTCTGCGGAGTACATACTGAATTCTGACGGTATTCCAAAATGCGAGTGCGGCGGCAATATTAAGCCCGATGTTGTGCTTTATGAGGAGCAGCTTGATTCCCGTGCTATTGATACGGCAATAACGGAAATCTCTTCGGCGGATATGCTGATTGTCGGCGGAACGTCCCTTGCAGTTTATCCCGCAGCGGGAATGATAAGATATTTCAAGGGTAGAACACTGGTGCTTATCAACAAGAGCGAAACGCAGTATGACGATTCGGCGGATTATGTTTTCAGAAGCTCCATAGGCAAGCTGTTGGGTGCGGCTGTTTTGGACGAATGACAAAATCCGACGAACTGCATATACTGTTCTAGGGACTGTTTACGGACTGTCCCGACGCCTGTCCGATTTTTTTGTCTGAGATGATTATTTCAGAATTTACAGGCAATAATACGAGTAGAATTTGAGAAGATCAAATTCAAAAAATTCGGATTGGAGTGCTTAAAGTGTCTGTAAAAAGAGGAGAAATATACTATGCCGACCTGAGCCCCGTTGTTGGCTCGGAGCAGGGAGGGATAAGACCTGTGCTTATTGTTCAGAATGACGTGGGAAACAAGCACAGCCCAACAGTCATAGCGGCTGCCATAACCAGCCAGAAGGAAAAGGCAAAGCTTCCCACGCATATTTCTCTGAACGCGTCCTCCTGCGGACTTGCAAAGGACAGCATCGTGCTTCTTGAGCAGATAAGAACAATAGATAAAAAGCGTCTTAAAGAACGTATGGGAGAGCTGGACACACCGTCTATGAACAAGGTGGATAATGCGCTTTCCATAAGCTTCGGTCTTGGCGGCGTTACATAAAACGCCCCAAGAAAATGAGCCGTACTGCGGGATAAATTTCCGCTGTACGGCTTTGATTTTTGGTTTGATGAAAATTTAATTGTTTGAATATGCCGCAAAAATTTCACCCGTAAATGCAACGTGGGGAGCATCTCCGCCGGTGTACCAGTGCATTTCCGATTCCGCAAGACCCGACAGATCCATAGGCTGTGTGTAAAGCTTTTTGCAGACGAACACAAGCTCTGCCTCGGCAAAGGAAAATTCGCCGCAAGGGAGCTTTACGGGAGTAAGCCCAGATCCCTTCACCTTGTCGCAGTCGTGACCCGATGCCTTGCCGCAGAATGCCATTTTCTCACGGTATTTTTCGGGCAGGAAGGAGATAACAAAGTTCTCATTCTCCGACACATTTTCAAAGGTTTTTCTTGTGGGACGGATAACTGTGGTGAACACGTTTTTGTGGAACATAACGCCCATTCCGCCCCAAGCGGCGGTCATCATATTCAGCGTTTTTTCATCTCCCGCAGAAACTAAAAACCACTGTTTGCCCACCTTTTCAAACGGATTGAAGGACAGCTCGTTTACATTGATCTCTTTAAATGACATAGAAGATCGCTCCTTTATAAAAAAATTAGTGCTTTTTCTTTTGCTTTTTCTGATTTTTATGAGGATTGTGAAGCCCCGCAAGAGCCTTTCTCTGCACCTCCGACGCAATTTCATTCAGCTGATGCAGACCCTTGTAACGTTCCAGAAATTTCAGAAACGGACGGCTGCTTTCGTACATATCCAGCTGCATCATTGCCTTCATCAGGCAAAGGTCGGAGAAGAGAGTGTCCGATTTGCTTTCCAGCTCCATTAGCTTGATAAAAATCGTAACGGCATTTTCGTACCGCCCTTTTGCATATTCGCGCATACCCAGACTTCTTTTCATAAGTGCGCCCGGGTCGGAAATTATCAGCTTTTCATGCTCGGAATACAGGTCTGCTACCTCGTCATATTTTCCGAGAAAAAAGCATACAGCAATAAGATTGTTTATGTATTTGCTGCGCATGGGTTTTCGTAGAAGGGGCATTTTTATGCTTTTCAGGCGCTCATATGCTTCATCAAGCTCACCTCGGAAAAGCAGCGCAAAGCCGTGCATTGCCTTATATCCCTCGGCATCACGCAGGCGCATATGGCGTTCGGCTTTTGCTATTTCGGCTTTCATTCCCTCCATATATTCGTCGGTGTAGCCTTCCTTTTGAAGCTTTTCCATAAGCTTGATAAAGGTGTTGTTTTTCAGGGATAATTTCATCATCAGAAATGAAATCCCCACTATGACAAAGCAGATCCCGATAAGTATGGGCAGCTTTAAATGCCACCTGAATATGAAATTCATCAGCAGAAATATTACGATAAACGGTGCCGCTGAGGACCCGCTCATAAACAACATTCTCCGCTGAACGGCAGTGAGCCGCTTGTTGTTTTTCTTTTTATCTGTCATTGTAAATGTTATTTTCCTCTCCTACGATATTTTATTGTGATATACAGCCCAAATATTCCGTCAGCCGCTGCGGACAGTCCCGAGAATATCTGAATAATTTCGGGCAGGGGAGATGCACCAAGATTTTTCACGCCCATAATAAACAGCCACATTCCCGCAAGCATTGCCGTGAACGCCTTTAAAAACGGATTTCCCGACAAAATCACAGGGGGGACTTCGCCGTTTTCCCTGATGACCTTTTTGAAAAACAGAAAATCTCCAAGGCTTGCCGCAAACACGGCAATTGAGATGATAACAGAAAAAATATCCGAACCGTTCATTTGCATTATCCTTTTTATGCGGTAATTTCGGCGAAAACTGCGTTTATTGAGCCTGCCAGCAGCTTCGGGGAAACTTTTATAGATGTGCCTATACGACCGCCGCTGACGTAAAATTCTTCCAGTTCCTCTGCGGAAATGTCGATGACTGTCTTAAAAAGCTTCTTCATTCCGATGGGACTGCACCCGCCCCGAACATACCCCGTGACCTTTGTAATGTCCTTCACAGGTATCATTTCCACGGACTTTTCCCCGGCGGCTTTTGCGGCTTTTTTCATATCCAGCTCCGCTTCAACGGGTATGACGAAAACGAAATATCCGCCGCTTTTGCCCGATGTGACAAGGGTCTTGTAGGATAATTCCAGAGGTGTTCCGCTTATTTCCGAAGCGGTGACGCCGTCTGTAAATTTCCCAACATCGTAATTTTTGAAGCTGTATGGAATCTTTTTTGTATCAAGAAAACGCATGGCGTTGGTTTTGACTTCTTTGGACATATATATTGCTCCTTTGAGATTATATATCCATTATATCACAAAATGATTACAGTTGCAACTGCAATTGTAATTGAAATGTAAACTAATTAATGTTGAAATGTTACAGTAATTATGGTATTATATTCACAGAAGCTTATTAACGAACAGGAGCTGGTATTATGAATAAAAATAAATCCGCAGCACTTTTTCTTGCGGCGATCATGGCAATTTCCGCAGCAGGCTGTTCCTCCACGATCAGTTCGGAGGACGGTGAGGTTTCCGAGATAACCGACACTTCCGTGAAAAGTGAAGTGTCCGAAACCACCGCTTCGGAAATTTCAGAAACGGTAACTGAAACACAGCCTATTGACAGCGACCCCGAAGAGCTTGAATATCTGAGAAACAATTTCCCCGTAATGGACGGTTCCACATCGGCAATACCCCTTGAAGCGTCCTTCCGTTCAAAGATATTCGGCATATCCGAGGAAGAGGCAAAAACTCAGGTTTATCACACCAAGACACATGAAGCGTTCAATCGGTTTATGAAAGGCGAGGTTGACATTGTCCTGACCGTTCCCATGACAGATGAACAGGAACAGCAGGCGAAGGACAAGGGTGCGGAAATGACACCCGTTGCAATGGAGGGCTTTGTGTTCTGCGTGAATAAAAACAACCCCGTTGAAAGCCTGACAACTCAGCAGATAAAGGATATTTATTCGGGCAAGATAACCAACTGGAAGGACGTTGGCGGCGAGGATATGGCTATCCTTGCATATCAGCGAAATCAGGATTCGGGCAGTCAGACGCTGATGAACAAGTTTATGGGAGATACTCCGCTGATGGAAGCCCCCACCGAGCTTGTTCCCATGGCTATGGGCGAGCTGATGGACGCAGTTGCTGTGTACGATAACGCTGCGGGTGCTATCGGATATTCCGTTTACTCCTATGCTGCTCAGATGTACGCAAACACAAAGGACGTTAAATTCATTGCCGTGGACGGCGTTGCACCGTCAAACGAAACTATGGAAAACGGCAGCTATCCTATGCTTTCGGTTACATATGCACTTTATGACGGAACTCTCCCCGAGGACAGCGCCGTTAAGCGAATGGTGAAGTGGATGACATCTCCCGAGGGACAGCAGGCGGCAAGAGAAGCAGGCTATATCCCCGCAAAGGGCGGAAAGTCCGAGGATATTTTCACGCCCCTTCTTGACACTTTGGGAACGGGAATGAAGCGTCCCGAGGGATATTCCGTATCCCCGAGAAGTGACGAAGCGGGGGACGCTTTTGAAATAGGCATTATAAAGGCTATTCCCACTGAGGAAATACTTGCCGAGCCTTATGATGAGGGTTGGGAATATGACGGAAAAATTTCTCACAGCACCTCTTATGAGAAAGTGTTTACGGGCGTTACCTTTAACAATGCTATCAAGGACGAAAAGGTAAGTGCGGCGGTTAATGACTGGCTTAACACAAACTATGCGGATATGGAAAGCCGTTTTGACCCGGAAAAAGAGAATTACTCATTGGGCTATTTCAAATATTATCTTTCCGAAAATGAAACGGTGTCCTATAACACTCCCGTTTTTGTTGATGCAATATTCAGAAACGGTTACCTGTCACTTGGTCTGAGAGTTTCGGACGGAATGGCAGGAGAGGACGGATCTCAGCGTTCGGCTGTATTTGACCTGAAAACGGGTGAAAAGCTGGAGCTTTCGGATATGTTCTTTGAGGGAACGGATTTCCTGACGACACTTAACGCTCTTGTCGAAGAAGAAATAAATATGCCCTATTACGAGCCTGTCAGGGAATATGCGGGTCTGAGAGAGGATATCTATGACTTTGATCTTAACAATGTTGTGCTTGACACGAACAATCCCTACACGGAATATCAGACCTATATTTATTACAACAGTAAAATGATGGGCGACCTTGTTACCTATGTCCGCCGTGATATCAGCGGTATGTTTGAGGACGAGGTTCAGCAGAAGCTTATTGTTGTTATGAACACCGAATATACCGAGCCTCTTTATACTCAGGAGCCGGGCTTTGTTTATTCTCATTTCGAAGATGACACTTGGCTTATTGACAGCAAAACTGCCGAAAGAATAAACGGCGAAATTGACAAGGCTGCGGAAAACAAGCTGCTTATTGACAGCTTTAAGAAAAATCTCTATTTGCATTATGAGATAGATGATTTTGAGAAATTAATAACGGAAAGCACACTGATCGTAAGTGCAGATGTTTACGGAGATATTGGCTATACTATTGACATTGAAGCGAATATGTTTGAGCATGCGGGAATTTACTATGACATTGACAGCGGCAAGCTGCTCACTCCCGATGATTTCTTAAAAGAAGGCTGGAGAGAAGCGTCTGTCTGGGAATTTGAAACGGGCACGGGCGAGCTTACAGGCGACTGCGATGCACCCGATATTTCCGACAGGGCAATTACTATGATTAACGGCATTACATACTATCGTGATGATGGGCTTATAGGCATTCGCTTCTCCGCTCATGCAGATGAGGACGGCTTCTATACCGTGAATGTTCCTAAGGATTATCTTGTGGAATAACTGCTGAACTGTTTAAAAGAATTTTATCTGCCAATGCAGAAAGCTGTGTTGGCAGATATTTTTTGATTTTTTCTGTAACGTTTTCCTTGTTTTAACGTCTAAATATCGGAAGGCTTCCAAAGTTATTAAGAAAGGGGGCAGAGTATGGACGACATTGGGAAAATTTATGAGCTTTACGGCGGGCGGCTTGTTTCCTATCTTGTGGGAATGACAGGCGACCCGTCCTTGGCGGAAGAGCTTGCTTCGGAGGTTTTTGTTCGGGCTATGACGGGACTAGGCGGCTTTCGGGGAAACGGCTCCGTGTTTACATGGCTCTGCGCCATTGGGAAAAATCTATACTTCGATCATCTGAAAAAGCAGGGAAAAAGGGTAGATATAGAGAATATTCCCGAGCTTTCGGACGGGTGCGATATTCAGTCGGAATTGTCCGATAAACAGCTTTGCAAAAGTGTCCACCGACAGCTTCATCAGCTGGACGAGCCTTACAAGGAGGTGTTTACCCTGAGAGTTTTCGGGGAGCTTTCCTTCGGTGAGATAGGCAGTCTGTTCGGGCGGACGGACAGCTGGGCGAGGGTGACCTTTTTCCGTGCGAAAGCAAAGATAATCGATGGACTAAAGGAGGACGGCTATGAGCTTTGAGAACAAAATTTGCAATATTGTCGGCGACCTTATCCCGCTTTATTGCGATGATATGTGCAGCGAGGAGAGCAGGTCGGCGGTGGAGGAGCATACGGCGGAATGTGAAAAATGCAGGCGGCTTCTGGAAAGCTGTTCGGCGGAATTAAAAAATGTGTCCCAAAAAACGGACATAAAATCTCAGAAGATCATCGGCAGAGTAAGGAGAAAATTTCTTGTAACGGCTGTGGTTTCGTCAGTAGCGGTGCTGTTTGCCGTGCTTTTCGGCATATATCATTTAACGGGTAAAAACATGGGATATTTCCTTGCGGACAAGCGTATTTTCGGCATATCCGAGGAAAAGCTTATGGAAAACAGCATTGATATTGTTAAGTACGGCGTGAACCTTGCCGCCCTTGAAACCAATGATATTGAATGTGATCTTGTTGAATACAACAGGCTTAGTCGGGAGCTGTATCAGACTGAAGTGCTGCCCCAAAGCTTTTCCGTCACATATGACCGCACGAAAAGTGACATTACGGGCGAGGTGGTTTTCAAGGGCAAGGCGAAAACCGAAAGCTATGATCTGACGGTGCAGCTTACCACCCGACGAATGAGAGCGGGCGTTTATCTGGTGTCTGATATTGTGGTTTGGTGGGAGAATTATTATCCCGACAGAGCGGCGTATGCTGAGTCTGACACATCAAACGAGTTTTATATCACAAGCGGAAAATATCCCGATGAAACGGTGCTGCGTGAGCTTCAAACTCCTTCACCGCTGATGACCGTTCAGATAGCCGAAGCTCCCAAGGCGGGCAGATATTATCTTGACGGCAACAAAAACGGGCTTTATATGGAGCTTTCCGAGGACGGAAAAGCAACCTGCGGCGGTATGACCTTTGAGGAGTTTTACAGATTTTATGAGGAGAAATACGGCACAGAAGGAACTCTGCCGTACAGCGGGATTTTCGAGTTGATGTTTGCGCAAAAGCAGCGCGAGGAGGTCAGCTTCTCGGCGGTTGAAAGAGATCTTGAACAGGTCGGTGAGGACGGAAAACTGTTTATCTACGAAAGCAAAAGGCTGCTGATATTTGCCCCGCCGCCCTCCGAACGCTTTGCCGCAAAGGACTATTTTGAGGAGTGTTTCCGATATATAGGTGACATGGGTTTGGAATATTCATCGGACGGTATCATAACAGATATACCCTCGGGCAGAGAAGATGAACCTTTGAAATTTATTCGTTCGGAATGATTGACATTTCTCCAAAAGTGTAGTATTATGTAAATAAGGGAAATACCGCCAACGCCCCGGCGGTATTTCTTTGCTTTTGGAGGATTTTTATATGAATGACAAAAAATATGAAATAGATATGTGCTCGGGACCTATACTTCCCAAGCTCCTTCGGCTGGTGCTGCCGCTGATGCTTTCAAGCGTTTTGCAGCTGCTTTTCAATGCGGCGGATATTATCGTTGTGGGCAACTTTGCAAGCGAGAATTCGCTGGCTGCGGTGGGTTCCACGACTGCGCTTATTAACCTGATGACCAACCTTTTTCTGGGACTTTCCACGGGTGCAAATGTCATTTCGTCCCACTATATGGGCGCAAAGGACAGCGAAAATGTGAGTCGTACCGTACATACGTCCATATTTCTCAGCATAGCCTGCGGACTTTTTCTGACAGCTGCGGGCGTCATATTTGCGGAAAAGCTGCTGATACTTATGCAGACGCCCGAGGAGGTTCTGGGGCTGTCTGCGACTTATCTTCGGATATATTTCGTGGGAATGGTCGCAATGATGATCTACAACTTCGGCAGTTCGCTTCTGCGTTCAAAGGGCGACACTAAGCGTCCGCTTTATTTTCTCACGTTGTCGGGCGTCATAAATGTTATTTTGAATATGATTTTCGTTATTCTTCTGGAAATGGACGTGGCGGGTGTTGCACTGGCAACGGTTATTTCACAGTGTATTTCGGCGGGGCTGATACTGCGCTGTCTTATGCTGGAGGGGGACGCATTTCACTTTGATTTCAAAAAGCTGGGACTTGACCGTGCCATTGCGGGAAAGATACTTAGGATAGGTATTCCCGCAGGCTTTCAGGGCGTGGTTTTTTCACTTTCAAATGTTGTGATTCAATCCTCGGTCAACAGCTTCGGTTCAATAGTTATGGCGGGAAGTGCGGCTGCTGCCAGCATTGAGGGCTTTGTTTGGGTTTCCATGAACTCCTTCTCTCAGGGTGCGCTTACATTTTCAAGTCAGAATATCGGCGGGGGAAAGTACAGCAGGATAAACCGTATTGCGCTAATTTCCTGTGCTTGTGCGGCGGTAACGGGACTTGTTTTCGGAAATCTTGTCTGCCTTTTCGGGAAACAGCTTCTGAGGATATATGACCCCCGCCCCGAAATAATTGAGCCGGGACTTACCCGAATGTACCTTGTCTGCGGACTGTATCTCTGCTGCGGTCTGATGGACAGCATTGTTGGTACTATCAGGGGAATGGGCTATGCGGTCACTCCCACCATAGTTTCCCTTCTGGGGGCCTGCGGACTGCGAATAATTTGGATATTTACCATCTTCCAAATTCCCGAATATCACACGGAATTTATGCTGTTTTTGTCCTATCCCATATCGTGGACAATTACTTTTTTGGTGCATCTTGTTTGCTTTGCCTTTATGCGGAGGAAGTTCCCGAAGGAAGATGCTCCTGTTAGTGTTGAATGTTGAATTAAGGGTGAAAAGTGGAAAGTGGGAAGTGAAAATATAGAGTAAAGGGGGCTGTTACAGCGTGCGCTGCAACAGCCCTCTTTTTGCTTTTTATAGAACGGTAAGCTTATTTTTGGGTACGAATGAATATTTTTCTCACGGAAGTGTACTTCAAAAATAAAAAATCTCCTGCCTATTGACAAGAGAGAAAAAACGTGATACTATGTTTATGTGTAAATAAATCCATATTGATACACATATAATTCTACAAGTATATCATACCACATTCTAAGTAAAAAGTCAATAGTGATATTTAACAAAAAGGAGATGTTGTTTATGAGCAATATGTTGAAACTGCTGAATGACAATTCGGGCGATACGGTGGGACAGATAATGGCAGTGTCCGAAAAAGCCGCTGAAAATGGAATTCGCCTGACGGAAAAGGCAGCCCGTGAGATAGCGTTGACGGAAGAAAGCTGCATTTCCGAAAACCGCCGTATCTGCTTCGGAAAATCGGCAGCGGATATGTCCGTCGGGCGGCAGAAAACAGCCTTGTTCGCATATTCGGGATAATTGGCGGGGAATGTTGATTTGTTCATATGAATGTGGTATAATAGGCAAATGAAATGCAGTAGGGTATCACCCTGACCTATTGAAATTAATATATTGGAGATAACAAAAATGAATAAGATCATTTGGCTGAACCCTAGCGAATATGAAAAACAAGAGTACAAGGAACTGAGATTGTACGCACCCAAAAGCGAAAAGATTCTATTGGATTTTAATCCTTTAAAGATCTCCGATGACTATGATTGGGATCCAAAATGGGAAGAGTGGCATTGTTATTACAGACCGCTCCGGATATATAAACAGGATTACGAACTGCTGCTTGATTATTTTTATAAAGTGTTACCGACTAGGCACACATCTGACGGAAAACCTAACCCGATTTTTGATGTTTGCTTTACAAACTTTATCGAGAAGGAAGATTGGGATAAACTTATTTATGAGATTGAACAGGACTTTGATAATATTAACGATGATGATAAAAAGTTTTTTGAGAAATTTATAGAATGGGTACAGGAAGCATTGAAGCATACATCTGTCATTGTTGTTGAGGGGAATCAGTAAAAATATTCACTGATTTTTTGAACTGTCCAAACGGAGGAACCCAAATGAAGATAAACTCTATAACCAAACGTCCGAAGGCGGTAATGTTCGACTTAGACGACACCATAATCTCCTACGACGGTGCATCGGAGAAAGCGTGGAAGGTCATCTGTGCCAAATTTACCGAGGAAAACAAAACGTCATTTTCGGCGGAGAAAATGCTTGAAGCGGTTGACAATGTGAAGGACAGCTACTGGTCAGACCCCGCACGTCACAAGTGGGGACGGGAGCATCTCACCGAGGCAAGGCGGGAAGTCCTGACCCTTGCAATGGAGCGTCTGGGATTTTCGGACAGGGGAAAAATAATCGAAACGGCGGACTCCTACACGTCCCTTCAAAAGGAAATGATATGTCTGTTTGACGGTGCGTATGACGCTGTGAAAAGGCTGAAAAATGCGGGGATAAAGACCGCTCTTATCACAAACGGCAGTTCGGAAGGTCAGCGGGAAAAGCTTGACCGTTTTGCCCTTGCGCCCTTGTTTGATGAGATACTGATTGACACGGAAGTGGGATTTTCAAAGCCCGATGAGCGGATATTTCGGCTGGCGCTTGACCGTCTTAGCGTATCTCCCGAAGAAGCTGTTATGGTCGGTGACAATCCCGTATGGGACACGGAAATTCCGCAGAAAATGGGGATCTTCGCCGTTCTCAACAATTTTCGGGGTTCTGATATTTCCGAGGATATTCCTGCGGATATGGTTGTGGAGAGCATCGCCGAGCTTACGGATTTTTTGCTTTCTCATTGATACTTATTATGTACAGAAATTTCACTTGAAAAATTTGTCGGAAAATGGTATAATCATATTATGCTAAATTTGAAAACGGGAGAATTGCTATGCACAAATGGAAAATAGGGAAGCCTGTTAAAGCGGTTTCCGACGAGCTGATGTTAAAGGGCGGGCTGTCAAAGCTGTGTGCGGACGTGCTGTCTGCAAGGGGCATAGGCGGGTATGACGAAGCGGCGGCTTTCTTTTCAAACAGTGAGCCCTCAGACCCGTTTACTGCGCAGGATATGGACAAGGCGGCGCAGCTTATTTCCGAAGCGGTTGATTCTATGACAAATATTTGCATTTACGGAGATTATGACTGCGACGGTATCACGGCGACTGCTGCGCTTTACTCTTACCTTGAATGTCTGGGTGCCAATGTGTCCTTTTTTATCAACGAAAGGGCGGAGGGCTATGGTCTGAATGCCGACAATATCAGAAAGCTGAATGAGCGGGGCACGGAGCTTATTATTACGGTGGACAACGGTATTTCCGCCATTGCCGAGGCTGACCTTATTTACGAACTGGGCATGCGGCTGATAGTTACGGACCATCATCAGCCGTCGGAAACGCTGCCCCGTGCGGAGGCTGTTGTTGACCTTCACCGTGCGGACGACCTGTCCCGTTTTAAGGACTTATGCGGCTGTGGATTGGTTTTGAAGCTTATCGCCGCTATGGAGGACGGAGATCACACGGCGGCTATGGAGCAGTTCTCCGACCTTGCCGCTATTGCCACGGTTGCGGACGTTGTGCCGCTTCGGGGCGAAAACAGATACATTGTTTCAACGGGACTTCATTATCTGGAAAATACGGCAAATATCGGTCTGAAGGCACTGATAGAAGCGTCGGGAATGAAGCCGCCTTACATCTCAACGGGGCTTGCCTTCACTCTTGCACCCAGGATAAATGCGGCGGGCAGATTTGGTTCTGCCACAGATGCGGTAAGGCTGCTTCTTACCGAGGACGAGGAGGAAGCAAAGCTGCTGGCGGAGATACTTTGCGGATATAACAAAACCCGTCAGGAAACGGAAAAGGGGATAATGTCGGAAATTTCCGCTGCTGTCAAGGCTGACCCGTTTATTGCGGACAGACGTGTTTCGGTGTTTTATGGGAAGGGCTGGCACCACGGTGTTATCGGCATTGCGGCAGCAAGAGTGATGGAGCGAACGGGAAAGCCTACCTTCATCATCTCCGAGGAAAATGGCGAAGCGAGGGGTTCCGCAAGGGCTCCCGAGGGATTTCATGTATTTGAAGCGTTGTCCTACTGTTCGTCTGTGCTGACAAAATTCGGCGGACACAGCGGTGCGGGAGGCTTTTCGCTTCTGCCCGAAAAAGTCGGAGAATTCACCGAGCTTTTACAGAAATTTGCGGCGGAGGGCTGCGGTGAGATAAACGCAGTTTCTCAGGCGGATAAGGCGCTTATGCCCGAGGATCTTTCGGTTGAGGAGGTCGGTTCGCTGTCGGTTCTGGAGCCCTTCGGAGCGGGAAATCCCCGTCCCATGTTCCTGATGCACGGGGCGAAGATAAATGCAGTTCAGCCGCTTTCCGAGGGCAAGCATACAAAGCTTAATCTGGATTACGGCGGTGTGACCGTCAGCGGGCTGATGTTCGGTCAGCCGACGGACAAATTCGGTTATTCGGCGGGGGATATGATGGATATGCTGGTATATCCCGAGCTGAATACATATAACGGCAGGACGACTGTGAATGTCAGAATAAACGAATTCAGAAAATGCGGAGTTTCCCAGCAGAAGTATTTTGCGGCAAAGGACACCTACGAAGCACTCCGAAGGGGAGAAGCCGTTTCACCTGCGCTGATGGCAAGGATAGCACCCGAAAGACCTGAGCTTGTGAAGGTCTATAAGGCGGTGAAAAAGGAGTTTTTGCCCTTTGACAACATCTATTCTGCCGTTTCCGATGACAGTATGAATTTCTGCAAATTTATGGTCTGCATTGACATTTTTGAGGAAAAGGGACTTATTGAAACGGACAGATTTTATATGACCGCAAGGCTTGTGGAAGGTGCTCCCCGTGTGGATATTGAAACATCGGAGATACTAAAGGCTCTTCGGGCGGGGAAGTCGGATATTTATGCGGCTGTAAGAGAAAATTGAAAATTGCAAGGGACTGCTTTCGGCGGGCAGTCCTTTGTCATATTCAAAAGAAAAATCTTGATTTTCGGCGGGATATGTGATATAATAAAGAAACATCAAAAGGAAATAAGTTTTTCAGGGTAAAGGGTGTGTGATATTTATGATGAAAAATAGTGAACCTGTCTGTACAATAGATGCTCTAATACAGAAGATCCTCGACGGCGACCGTCAGTATGACCTAAGCAAGATAATTTCCGCTTACGAATTTGCGGCAAAGGCTCATGCAAATCAGGTGCGCTCCTCGGGTGAGCCATACATTACACACCCGCTGGCAGTTTCCTTTATCCTGCTGGAGCTGGGTATGGACACGGACACCATCTGTGCAGCTATGCTTCACGATGTTGTTGAGGACACGGACGCTACCTTGGAGGATCTGAAAAAGCTTTTCGGTACCGATGTTGCTATGCTGGTTGACGGCGTTACGAAGCTGGGAAAAATTCCGCTTTTCACAAAGGAAGAGCAGCAGGCGGAGAATGTCCGCAAGATACTGCTGGCTATGTCACAGGACATTCGTGTTATCATCATAAAGCTTGCAGACCGTCTGCATAATATGAGGACGCTTCATTTTCGTCCCGCACACAAGCAGAGAAATACCGCTCTGGAAACTATGAATATTTATGCGCCCATTGCTCACCGTTTGGGAATACGTTCCATCAAGGACGAACTGGAGGATCTGTCCTTCCGCTACCTTGACCCCTATGCGTACGGCGAAATTGAGCAGATGCTCAACAGGCGGAAGGATCAGCGTGAGGCGTTTATCCGTTCCATAAAGGAGAAGATAGAAGCACGTCTTAAAGAAGAGGGATTCCCCGAAAATATGCAGATAGACGGCAGAGTAAAAAGTGTTTACGGCATCTATAAAAAGGCATATGTTCACGGGAAAAATTTCGAGGAAATTTACGATAAATATGCGGTAAGAATAATTGTGAATACCGTTCCCGAGTGTTATAATGCGCTGGGTGTTATCCACGATATGTACAAGCCTATCCCAAATCGTTTCAAGGACTATATCTCAACGCCTAAGCAGAATATGTATCAGTCCCTTCACACCACAGTTCTGGGACGTGAGGGAACGCCCTTTGAGGTGCAGATAAGAACCTGGGATATGCACTACACCGCCGAGTACGGTATCGCCGCTCACTGGAAATACAAGGAGGGCATTAACGGCAAGGACAAGCTGGAAAACCGTCTTGCGTGGATCCGTCAGATCATCGAAGCACAGCAGGAAACGGACGATGTTGAGGAAATTGTCCGTACCATTAAGAGCGACCTTGCCCCCGAGGACGTGTTCGCATTTACCCCAAAGGGTGATATGATATCCTTGCCGCTGGGTGCAACTATCGTGGATTTTGCGTATGCTATCCACACGGCGGTCGGACATAAAATGACAGGCGCAAAGGTTGACGGAAAGCTGGTTTCTCTCGATTACCAGATAAAAACAGGCGAGATCGTTGAAATAATCACATCGAAAAATCCCGACCATGCGCCGAACCGTGCGTGGCTGGAAATCGCCAAGACAAACGAGGCTAAATCAAAGATACGTTCATGGTTCAAAAAGGAACGCCGTGAGGAAAATATCGTTCAGGGCAGGGCAGAGGTGGAAAAGGAGTTCAAGCGGAACTTTATCCGTGTTCCCGAGGAACAGCTGGCGGAATTCCTGTCAGACGATATGAAGCGTCACAACTGCGCAACGCTGGACGATTTTTATGCGGCTGTGGGCTACGGCGGCATTATCCTTTCCAGAATGATGCAGCGTTTAAAGGACAATTATACGAAGCATTATATGGACAGGGAGGGCACCGAGCAGCCTCTTGAAATTCCCGCATACAATCCCTCAAAGCACGGCGGGGACATTATTCTGGACGGTCACAACAGTATTCTTGTAAAATATGCTCAGTGCTGCAACCCGCTTCCCGGTGATGAAATTGTTGGCTTTACTACCAAGGGACATGGAATTTCCGTCCATAAAAAGGACTGCATAAACTATCAGTCTGCGCTGAAAAATAACATCGAGCTTGGCAGATGGCACCCGCTTAAATGGGAGGACAGCGCAAAGAAGCAGAGCAATGCGACCTATCGTGCGACGCTTGACATTGTTGCGGAGGACGGAAACAATCTTATTGCAAATGTGGCTGCGGTCATGTCGGAGATGCACATTCCTATCACGGAAATGAACGCCAAGGAACTGAAAAACGGCAATGCAAATATGATAGTCACCATAAGCATTGCGGGCGTGGAGCAGCTTAACAATATCATTTCAAAGATAAGAAAGATCCACGGCATAACCTCCGTTGACAGAACGGGAAAATAACGAAAGGATTTAGAAAATGGAGCTATTCACTTTTGATAATATGGGACCCTTCGGTGTGAACTGCTATGCGGTGGTTTCCGAGAAGAAAAATGCTGTTCTCATAGACGCCCCCTGCAACGCTGACGGTATCATTTCCATGATGAATGAGAACGGTTTTACGCTGAAAAAGGTGCTGCTCACTCACGGTCACTGCGACCATATCGGCGCAGCTGCGGAGCTTCGGGAAAAGACGGGCTGCGAAATTTACATTCACAGAAACGATGCGGAGAAGCTGACAAATCAGAACTCCAATCTTACAACATATTTCCATCTGCCGCCCGTGGACGAGGTGACAGACCCCGTTATTTTAAGCCACGGCGACACGGTGACTCTGGACGAGCTGACCTTCAAGGTTATGCTTACGGCGGGACACACAAGCGGTTCTGTATGCTATATTATTGATGATATGATTTTCAGCGGGGACACGCTTTTCAGGCTTTCCGTTGGCAGGACGGATATGCGGGACGGCAGCTTTCAGACGTTGAAGGCGTCCCTTGAAGCCCTTGCCGCTTTGGACGAAAAGCCCGATTATGTGGTGTTCCCGGGACACGGCGACCCCACAAGGCTGTCCTACGAAAAGGAAAACAACGCTTTTATGCAGGAGAACGGCGGCTATGACCATATGCTTTAAGGGCACTGCCTGCAAGTATGAAATTGAAGCGGTAATGAAGCTTTTTATCCCCGTGGAAACCTTTGATTTTCTTTACGAAGAAACCGTTTCCGAGGGGGATCATGCGGTTATTTCCGCCGAAAATTCGGGGGATAAAATTTGCTTGTCCTGCGAGGTTTTTTTCGGGGGAAAACGCTGTGTAAAATCCCGTGAAATTCCGTCGGGTGAGGACACGGAGCTGCCTCTTTGTCAGCTTTTGTACAAGTGCATGAACGAGATAACGGGGATAGTTCCCGAGTGGGGCTGCATTACGGGGATCCGTCCCGTGAAAAAGGTAAATGCGCTGCTGGACAAGGGGCTTTCCAAGTCGGAAATTTTTGCGGATATCAAGGAAAAATACTACACCTCCGACAACAAGCTGGAGCTTGCATATCTGACTGCGGTAACTCAGCGGGACGCTTTGAAAACGCTGAAAAACAACTCATACAGCCTGTATATAGCAATTCCTTTCTGTCCGTCACGGTGCAGCTATTGTTCATTTGTTTCACATTCCATCGAAACGCCAAACGCAAAAAAGCTTATTCCGCAGTATGTGGACAAGCTTTGTGAGGAGCTGGAGCTGACTGCAAAAATCGCCCATGAAACGGGACTTTTTCTCGATACGATATACATTGGCGGGGGAACGCCAACATCGCTTTCTGCGGAACAAATAGAAAAAATTATGAAAACCGTCAAAAAATTCTTTGACATTTCTAAAATTCGGGAATATACTGTAGAAGCGGGCAGATGTGATACCATTACCCCCGAAAAGCTGGCGGTCATTAAGGAAAACGGCGGGGACAGAATTTCCATAAATCCGCAGACAATGAACGCAGATGTGCTGAAGGCTATCGGCAGGCGGCATAGTCCCGAAGCGGTGGTGAAAGCCTTTGAACAGGCACGCTCGGCGGGATTTGACAACATAAATATGGACACTATTGCGGGGCTTCCCACCGACACGCCCGACAGCTTTAAAAGCACTATGGAGCAGCTAATTTCCCTTGATCCCGAGGAGATAACCGTCCATACGCTTACACTCAAACGGGCGGCAAATCTCTTTCGAGATGACCAGCTTGTCAGCGATGAAAATATTGCGGAAATGGTGGATTTTTCGGCAAAACGTCTGACGGCGGCGGGATATCTTCCGTACTATCTTTACCGCCAGAAAAACACGCTGAAAAATCTCGAAAATGTGGGATATGCAAAGGCGGGAAAAGAGGGGCTTTACAACATTTACATAATGGAAGAAGCGCAGACAATTATTGCCTGCGGTGCTTCCGCATCGACAAAGCTTTTCAATCCTAAGACGGGCAAAATTGAGAGGATTTTCAACTATAAATACCCATACGAATATATTTCCCGCTTTGATACTATGTGCGGGAAAAAGGCAGATATCAAACGATTTTTTCAGGAGGGTTCGTTATGAATTTATTTGATGATGTGCTGAATATGTGCGGAAAATGTATTGACACAGTTGTGGAGAAAACAGGCGAGGTACTTGATTATTCCAAGGCTAAGCTGGATAAGTCGTCCATTAACGTGAAGCTTCGTGAGAAGTATCAGGTGTTGGGCAAGCTTTGCTATGATATGTCCGAATCGGGCGAGGACGAAACGGGAACGATGAAGAAAATCGTTGCGGATATCCGTTCGCTAAAGGAAGAGCTTCGCAATCTTGAGGAGGAATCCGAAAAGGCTGCAAAGTTCAAGGAGTGCCGCTATTGCAATGCGAAAAATCCTCAGACCGCTGCCTACTGCGCAAAGTGCGGCGAAAAGCTCTGAGGAAAACGGCGGTCTTATGAAGAAAAACGAGCTTTTTGAAATGGAAATAACGGGTATGACCGCCGAGGGAAACGGTGTCGGCAGAGCGGAGGGAATGGCAGTGTTCGTTCCCTCCGCAGCTGTCGGGGACGTTATCCTCTGCCGTATTGTGAAGGTGCTCAAAAGCCACTGCTTCGGCATTATTGAGAAGCTTTTGACGCCTTCCGAGGACAGAATTTCGGCGGATTGTCCCGTTTCGGAAAGGTGCGGGGGCTGCTGCTTCCGCCATATTTCTTATGAAGCGGAATGCAGGATAAAGGACAAAATCGTGCGGGACGCTTTTGTGCGTCTGGGCGGTTTTTCCGAGGAAAATGTCAGCTTCCTTGACTTTTTCGGCTGTCCCGAAATTGAGGGCTACCGCAATAAGGCAATGTATCCCGTTGGGGAAAAGGACGGCAGACTTATCTGCGGATTTTACTCAAAACGCAGTCATCGTATCGTTCCCTGTAAGAATTGTTCCTTGCAGCCGAGGATATTTTCGGAGATTGCGGAGGCTGTTCTTGAATATGCCGAAAAGCACAGAATTTCGGCGTATAACGAGGAAACACATTCGGGGATATTACGCCATATTTACCTTAGAACGGGATATCATTCGGGAGAAATTATACTCTGTCTTGTGACCGCAAAAAAGGTGAAATTAGACGGCTTTTGCGAGGAAATGACAGGGCGTTTCCCGAGAATAAAAACAATTCTTCTGAACATAAACGGGAAGAATACCAACGTGATTCTCGGGGAAAAAAATATCGTTTTGTACGGCACGGGAAACATTTCAGACAAGATGTGCGGGAATGAAATTTCCCTGTCGCCTCACTCCTTTTATCAGGTGAACACGGCGCAGGCGGAGCGGCTTTACGGCTTTGCAAAGGAGCTTGCGGAGGGTGTTGGGAACAGTCTGCTCCTTGACCTTTACTGCGGTGCGGGTACCATAGGTCTGTCTATGGCGGACAGTTTCCGCAGGCTTATAGGCGTTGAGGTTATCCCGCAGGCGGTGGAAAATGCCCGTGAAAATGCGGAAAACAGCGGTATTCACAATGCAGAATTTATCTGCGGAGATGCGGGAGATATTGCAAAAAAGCTGTCCGAGGACGGAACAAGCCCCGACGTTATCGTAGTTGACCCTCCCAGAAAGGGCTGCGATGAAACAACGCTTTCCTCCTGCGTTAAGATGTCCCCCGAAAGGATAGTTATGATCTCCTGCAACCCTGCCACAGCTGCCCGTGACTGTGCTTATCTTCGTGATAACGGGTACTCGCTTTTGTCCGTCAGGGGAGTGGATATGTTCCCGAGGACTGGGCACGTTGAAACGGTATGCTTATTGTCCAAACTCAAAAGTGACCAGCATATCGAGGTTGAGCTGAAAACGGACGAGCTTGATCTGACCTCTGCGGAGAGCAAGGCAACATACGATGAGATCAAGGCTTATGTTAAGGAGCATACGGGCTTGACGGTATCGTCCTTGAATATTGCACAGGTTAAGCAGAAGCATGGAATTATCGAGCGTGAGAATTATAACAAGGCTAAGTCTAAGGACTCCCGACAGCCAAAATGTACTAAGGAGAAGGAAGAGGCTATTGTTGGGGCTTTGAAGTTTTTTAAGATGGTTAAGTAATGGTTCACCCGGCTGCGAGAGCTTTTTCTTGCAACCGGGTGTAGATCTTGTATATCTGCTTTTTGGGAGTTCATTCAACAGAATAATATCTTTCAATTTTCTGAATGATTATTGCCGCATTTGTAACACACCTGTTTCTGCTTGGATATTTAAAACTTGAAAAGCATCATTAGCTGTCCATGAATTCCTTGAATTCGGGACGGATTACATTAAAAACAGATTCAAAAAAGAAAAGCAGACCTGCAATCGCAAGTCTGCTTGTGTTCATTTTATACTAAACACCATTTAAATCACGGAGAAGAAATCGGCGTAAAAAGCTTGCGTATATGGGTTTTTACGCCGAGAGATTCCTGTAATTAGTCCGTACTCAACAACTGCCCGAATGGCAGTTGTTGGCTGAAAATCCTGTAAAACAGTATTTTCAGCGGCTCAAATCAAAAATTTGTGCCGTACTACCTGATCAATGAGTGTTTAGTATTACTCATATGAAATAGTAACATAAGGCTCATCTATTGTATTTGATCCGCTTTTTATTTCCAAGCCAATTTCCACTTCTTCAATTTCAGAAACGCTTACGATGTCGTTTTCCTCCATAGATGACTCTTCAAGTTCGATCACGATCACGGCACTTTCACCGCTTTTGATTTCCGTCCCGTAGAAGGCATAATCTGTCATATATCCGTTTACGGACAGCGAATCATAAATATCATCAACATAAAGCGTTTTGTCGCCAATATTTTCTGCAAGCAGAAGAACAGGCATATAATAGCTGTAATCCGAAGGGTCTTCCATTATGGTTTTGTAAACGATTCTGAGTTCATCGCTGCTATAAATTTCTTTTCCGCTTTTGTCAAATTCCGCTTTCGTTTTAGGGACTGCAATTTCGATAGGTGTATCCTCTGTAATTTTATCTCCGTCAGCGTTACTCTGATGCAGGGAAAAAGAAACAGAACCGACCTCTTTAATGCCGTAGATATCCCAATATTGCGAATCTAAGGCAGATGAAAGGTCAACGTCCATAACGATCCGCTTTCCTGCATTTATTATGTCGCAGGACCACGTACCACTGCTTACGGCCAAACCGTTTATTGCAATGTCCGCTATGGACATTTCTATACTGCTGTCGTTTGTGTTTTCAAGCTCGACAAGCAATGCGGGTTCGCCGTCGCTGTTGACCATTATTCCGCTTGAAAGAAGCTTAACGCCGTTTTCATTATATAGTTCGTCCGTTGAAAAATAGGTCATATCATAATCAAAGGTGTTCATAGCCGCAGTGCTTGTTATGGTTTCCTGATAACTGTTTTTGCTGTAATCGTAATGCTCAAATGCAGAGGTTTTTATCTGACAGGGCGGGTAATATATGTAGTTATAATCTTCATCGCGAGTAAAGAAACCTAGCTCAATATCGGAAATTTCCGTAATGCCGTGCAGCAATAATTCATCGGTGTTGAAGCTGATAGAATCATTCGCTTTTTTTCCTGCGGCAACCTCACAGTTCAGATATCCCTCACCTGCCATATATCCATTAACGGAATTGCAGCAGTATGTGATCGTGGCACTAAAAAATGACAGGTCTTGATCGCTGTTGTTCTCAATGGTCAGCTTTACTTCCGCAAGGCCGCCCGTATACACTAATTCCTTAGCGGTAATTTTTATATCGTCCTCATCTATCAAAACAGTTTCTTCGATCGTAGCTGTTTCGGAAAATTTGCCTAATTTCCCCTTGGGCTCTTCTTCTGCGGCTGAAGATGTTGTTTCTGATGCTTCGATTTCCGCTGACGGTGTTGACTGAAGGGCGTTCTGACCTTCACTGCTGCTTTGTGGCGGCACATCGGAAGCTGTTCCACAGGCGGAAAGACTCAGCACCAATGCAAGTGCCAAAGCTGTGGCTGATGATCTCTTCATAAAATTGTCCTCCTTAATCAATTTCGACTACTTCAAATTCGGGCGACTCGTATTCATCTTCGTCATAATCGTAATCACCGGGATTTGACATATGCAGGATCTCTGCACCCGATTGTGCGCAGGAGCACAGATATAGTCCGTAATCTTCGGCAGCTTGTTCCGTCCTGAATACCTCGTCCTGTTCCTCACCATCAAAAATAACCTTGAACTTTGCCATTATCTTTTCCTCCTTATACTAAACACCATTTATATCACGGAGAAGAAATCGGCGCAAAAAGCTTGCATATATGTTTTTTTGGCGCCGAGATTCCCGTGATTAATGGGTGTTTAGTATTAAATAGTTTGAAGTTTTGAAAATTTGCGGGATATTTTCTTAAAAAGTTCCTCCTTTGCTGATTTTCTTTATACTAATACTAAACACCTATTGAATTATTGAAATCTCTCACCGCAAAATCCATATATACAAGATTTGGCGGCGATTTCTTTTACATAATTCTAATGCTGTTTAGTATAAGAGCCTTTCGCTTTCGTAACTATAAGTATATCAGATTTGAAAATGAGGTTATAAAAACGGATTCCAAAAGAAAAGCAGACCTGCAATAGCAAGTCTGCTTGTGTTCATTTTACTTGTTCACGAATATTTTCGGATACCTCTCTGTATATTCCCCGAGCTTCATATTGGTCGTTGATCTCATCTATGGCAGCAATAATCTTACTGCACTTTTCATGATCCTGCATCTCAAAGTACACATCAAGCATACAGTTAAGAATTTCCGCTTTCTTATCAATATACGAAAGAGCATCCGGATATTTTTCACATATCTTTACAGCCTCATTCAGCTTTGCAATACTGCTGTCATAATCAAAATGATAGTACAGACAATTCGCAGCAGGAATATAGAAAATATCTATCAGTTCAAGTTCGGTCGGAAATGCTTTCTTTGCGATGACAAATGCTTTGTTCAGACAATCTGCCGTTTTTTTGGCTTTTTTTTCGCATAGTGTATAGTACCAGGCATTCGTCATGTAAAAATAGCAGATATTCTCGTTATCCTCCTTTTTCAATGATTCTTTTGACTTTCTGAGTATATCACGGATTAGCTTTTTTTCCTGCGGATAGCTTCGTATCAGTACGGATGCTTGGGAAAAATATAACTTCAGAAGCTTATTATCTGCACATCTTACTTTTTCCGTATGGCGAATAGATTTTTCTATCGCTGTGAGCATTTTATCAAGATAATATTCTTCCTTGCGGTTCTCGGTAACATATCCGCCGCCAAGCATGACATCATAATATGTTCCCCACATATCATAATACACGGCAATATTATAGTGCAGAGGATTTTTTGAAACATACTCCTTTGCATTTTTTATGACCGTTTTTATCTGTTCGGCATTGTTAAGACCGCTGTATATATCGACGATCGAACCGTAAAGTTCCATTATCTGCTCATTGGGTAAATCATTCCAATCCCACATTCTCACCGCTTCGGCAATTACGGGATGAACACGAACTCTGTCATCAAAATAAATCCAGCCCTGACTGCTGAGATTCAAAAGATCGGGGATATTTATCACCTTCAGAATATCGCAAAAAAGCTTTGTTTCAAATCCTCTGACACCCAACAGCGCCAGCGTTTTTAGTGCCGTTACATGACACTCGGGCATATTTCCTGACTTAAATAGTTCAGAAATTATCCTGCCGATAGTAGCATATACTTCTTCCCCGTCTTTTATGTTGCCGATCTTATCATAGGAATAATGCGTGAATCCCTCTTTCTTTATCAGATCAACAGCCTTCATTGCCGAAATACAGCCCGACGATATCTGTCTTGCAATAAGTTCAATAACAAGGGTATGTCCCTCTGTAAGCTCAATGATATTGTCAAAGGCTTTTTTTTCTTCTTTGGACATTTGTCTGCCAAGATCAATGGAGATCAGCTTATGCAGCTCGTCTTTGTTTTCTATTGCTTCTATTGTCATAACAGGGTAACTGTTTTTTGGTATGTTATTTCGGGTAACGACTATGGTATCATATCCTATAGATAATATGCTGTTAAGCTCTTTTGTCACTCTGTCCGTAAAATTGTCGATAACAAGCAGAACCTTCTTTCCGCTGCAAATATTCTTTACAGCAGTGATTTTTCTTTCATAATAGTCATCAATACTTTCTCCCGAATATCTGCTAATCGTACTGATATGTATCTGATCATCGTCGGATATGGTATGCTTTATATCGCCTTCATATTCGAGATAGAGCATTACCTCATATTCGTCCCGATTATCATGGATAAATTTGCGTATCAATGTGCTTTTTCCGATTCCGCCCACACCGTTTATGAAAAGAACATTGTTTGCTTTAAGACGTTTGGATATTTCCATCAGTTCATTTTCTCTGCCTACAAAATTGGGAGTGACAGGGGGCAACAGCGGAACGATAAATTCTTTATTTTCAAGCTCTTCTACGATCTTATCAATAAGCTTTACAACACTTTCCATATCGGGAAAACGGTTTTTCGGAGATGACCGCAGTGTATTTCTGAAAAGCTTTGCAAAAAGGCTTTGCACCTCGGGACGAGTGATGTATTTCTCATATTTCTGACATTTGTCAAAGGGATATTTTGAAAATCCCCGATGCTCATTATCCTCGGAATGTCTGCCGAAAATTTGGTAAAATACGATCTCGCCTAATGTATAAATATCGGTCGAATAAGATATCTCACCGCTGTAAATGTTCATCTGCTCGGGAGCTGCCCATTCTCTTGTATAGGATATTCCCTGTGACGATAATGAACCTATCTCTCTTATGCTGTCAAAGTCGATAAACTCAACTATCTGCGTAATGGTATCATCGGGAGCATTCTGCATAATAAAGATATTTTCGGGTTTCAGGTCAAGGCAGAGAAATCCCATTTTATGATAATATTTTACCGTGTTTGCAACAGTTCTGCAAATACGCATAAATTCGGCAGGAGATATTTCCGAAAGTTTGTCAAGGGTAGTCCCGTTATAGCAGGAAACGTCAATATATGCAGTCCCGTCCGCTTCAAAAATATTGCTGACGGGAGGCGTCTGATTATTAAGACAGGAATACTGACGTATCTGATTCTGTCTTTTTCCCGAATCAATAAACCTCTTTTTTCCGTCCTCAAAATCATAGGTGTTCTGCGGCGCATATTCTTTCAGAATACATTTTGATACAAAACTATTTTCGGAACGTTCCGCCAGATAAGCAATACAGGACGCACCTCTGCCGATAATATCAATTATCCTGTACCTGCGATCATCAGTATTGATCACATCACCGATATTCTTCATGGCTTCGACCTTCTTTCTGTAACCATTATACCTTATATATCGCTGAGGTTATAAATCCGGATTCTGCTCAGGGTCATTTATGCAATGCAGCGTCTGAATCGGGTCGTAAGAATTTGCACAATACATCAGCAGACAATCAAAGGGGTGACGCATATATATCTGTGCAAATCCGCAGAACAAAAGTATCGAGTTCAGTTCGTCCTTAAAATCGAGAAGATTTCCGCATACATCATTTTCATTTTCGTTCTTTGCCTCAGAATAGAAATTATAAAATCTTGACAGCATCAGCATTTTGCGAAGCACTTCATATGACACCTTTTCTCCTCTGAGTATCTGTCCGATCGTAACATCATTGGGAAGTGATTCCTTGAATCTTTTCGGGAGATTTCTGCTTGGTTTATCCTTCTTTTCTGCCTGCGACCGATATCCGAGAAGTGCTGCAACGGTAAGACTGTTAAGCCTGTTATCGGTCACTTTTTTTACAGCGGAGTCATTCAGGAGCTTTTCCTTAACGGCAGCTATCTCTTTAAAAATTATCTTCTTTGCGGCAAGATAATGCTGTTCTTCGCTGTAATAATGCTTTGAAATATACTCCGTAAATTCTTCATCATTATTTATGCTGACTATAGTCTGTGAGATCTGCGATGTTGACGTGTGTGCCTGGGGCTGCGGTTTTATGTCCTTTGTACTTTCCAGCATTCGAGTCACTGTGCTGTACGGCTTATTGTGATAAATGCAGTAAAGATATACAGCGTCTGTCCTGTTTTTGCTATTATACGGGATAGTCAGGTAATGCTTCTGAAAAAATACCGCCGTCTGCAGATGATCCATTTCAAGAGCATAGCACACATCATAATTGTTGGCACGATTAGTTATGCCCGGCGGTGTGATACCCTTTATCCAATCGATCACCGCTCTGGGACAGGGTTTATTCAGGATACGTTTATATCGGCTTTTCATCTCGGCAAGCATAATTTCCATTTCATCATAATTGCATCTGACACCAAGCTCCGTAAGCCTTTCGGACAAACCTTCAAGAAATACATTCCGACTTTCGAGGGTAAGAGCCAACCCGATCGCATCCTGAATTTCTTCGTCAGTATCTATTTCACTTGGCTTTTCAAAACAGTATTTATCAAAAAGAAATTCCGTATATTCATCGTTAGTCAACTCGGAAAGAATATTATTCATTTTATCATCTCCGATATAAGGATAGCACATTTGTGATAGATGTTATAAAAATGGATTCGCAGGATCATGTTATCTCATGAGCATATTTATTTCACAACTTTTTCTATCTCTTAAATTATATCATATTTTTCGATTTCTCTCAATATCCTAATCAAAAAAGTTAAAGAAAGTTTCTGAAAGCTCTTGACAAAAGAAAATTTGTATAGTACAATATAGTTAAACAATTAAGATTAGTCATAATAAATGCAGCCAGCATTTTTCAAAAGATGAATAACGGTGCCCCAAAGGAGCGGGGCGGAACAGCGAAAGAGAGCTAAGAGCAAATCTGCGGATTTGTTTTTAGCTCTCTTTTTTGTTTATCGGACAATTTTTTTCTGAAAAATGAGGTTGCTAAATTTTGAAAAATAGAAGAACAAAAGAAACCTCGACGGAAAGGAGAATGTCAATGACAGATGTATGGGACGGTTTTGCAAGCTTATTGGCTGAATTGATTGAAAAACACGCAGCGGAGCTGTCCTTTGATGATATGCCGACATCTCAAAATACCGAATCCTATGAAAATAGCAGCAATGAACATATAGATACGAAATTGCCTGTTGACAAAAGTAATAGTGCATGATATAATAATCGTGAGTATTATGTCCAAACCTGTTATGAACATAAGAGATGAGCTTAGCAATATGGCAACGAAGGTCTATACATATACAAGAGTATCAACCGCAATGCAGATCGACGGTTACTCTTTAGATGCTCAGAAATCACGAATGAAAGCCTTTGCCGATTATAATGGCTATGAAATTGTCGGAGAATACGAAGATGCAGGCAAGTCGGGAAAATCCATTGAAGGCAGATTGCAGTTCAATCAGATGATGGAAGATATTAAGTCGGGCAAGGACAGCGTGTCCTATGTGCTTGTATTTAAGCTCTCACGTTTCGGAAGAAATGCGGCTGATGTGCTGTCCACCCTGCAGGTCATGCAGGACTTCGGTGTGAACCTTATTTGCGTTGAGGACGGTATTGATTCTTCAAAGGACGCAGGAAAGCTGATGATCTCTGTATTGTCAGCGGTTGCTGAAATTGAAAGAGAAAATATCCGTGTCCAGACAATGGAAGGACGTATTCAGAAAGCCCGTGAGGGTAAATGGAACGGCGGTTTTGCTCCGTATGGCTATAAGCTTGTAAATGGTGAATTGATAATCAACGAAGAAGAAGCCGAAGCTATTCGTGTGATTTTTGATCAGTATGTAAACACAAACACGGGAGCGAACGGAATTGCCAAATATCTTGAAGATCACGGTATTCACAAGATAATACGTCAAAACGGAAAAACACCGTTTTTTGATGCTTCACTTATCCGCAAGATACTGAAAAATCCCGTTTACTGCGGCAAGATTGCTTACGGTCGCAGAAAGATGGAAAAGATACACGGAACAAGAAATGACTATCATCTTGTTGAACAGGACAACTTTCTGCTTTCGGACGGAGTGCATGAACCAATTGTTTCCGAAGAGCTTTGGCAGTCCGCACAGGTAAAGCTTCTTTTACAGGCAAAAAAGTACGAGCATGTGAATATCGGCAAGGATACAAAAGTACACCTTCTTTCGGGTATTGTAAAATGCCCTGTCTGCGGTGCGGGAATGTACGGAAACAAGAGCGTTAAACATAAGAAAGACGGCACGAAATACAAGGATTTCTTCTACTACGGCTGTAAGCACCGAAATATGAATCGTGGATATAAGTGCGATTACAAAAAGCAGATAAATGAAGAACTGCTTGACAATTCTGTTTCTGAGATTATAATTAAATTAGTGAGTTATCCGAAATTTGCCTCTATGATGCAGGATAAGATCAATATGCAGGTCGATACGACAGCAATTGAACAGGAGCTTGCAAATTACGAAAAACAGCTTCGTCAGGCTTACGGGGTAAAATCAAAGCTTATCGAGGAAATAGACTCCCTTGACCCCGATGACAGGCACTATATAAATCGAAAGGCAGACCTTGACAACCGCCTTTATAATATGTATGATAAGATAGAGGGTATTGAAAATCAGCTTATTGCCGCACGAGCAAAGAAACAGTCCATTGAAGCCGAAAAGCTGACAAGTGACAATATCTACAAGGTGCTGATATATTTTGAAAAGCTGTACGCTGTGATGAACGAATCGGAAAGGCGGCAGCTTATCGAAGCACTTGTTTCCGAGATACAGATATACGAAGAACGTCAGCCAAACGGACAATGGATAAAGTCCATCAAATTCAGGCTTCCTATTATTGAGGAGGATATGGATATCTGTTTGGACAATGATGAACACGTTGAGTGCGTCTGTTTACTGGAAAGGTCTTGTACTAAACATCATTAAAAATACGGAGAAGAAATCGGCTTAAAAAGCTTGTGTTTATAGGTTTTTACGCCAATATATTCCCATGATTAATGGGCATTTGGTATTGAATCCGTCCCAAATCAGCAATAAAAGTCGGGCGTAATTCCGTAAGCTATGCTATAATAAGATCACGGTCAGAGGGAAAGGAAGCGGTTTTATGAACGGCTGGGCTGAAGGAATACAGAATGCAGTGCAGTACATTGAGGACAATCTTGCCGGCGAGATTGATGTTTCCGAGGCGGCTGCAAAAGCGTATGTTTCCGAGTTCTATTTCAGGCGGATATTCAGCGTGCTGTATGGAATGACGGTTGGGGAGTATATCCGAAACCGTCGGCTGACCCTAGCTGCGCAGGAGCTTGTGTCCGCTGACATCAAGGTCATAGATGTGGCATTGAAATACGGCTATGATTCGCCTGACAGCTTTGCAAGAGCCTTCTCAAAATTCCACGGAGCTTCACCCTCTGCCGCAAAGGATATGGGAGCAAATCTGAGATTTTTTGCTCCGCTGAGAATAAAGCTTACTTTGGAGGGCGGCAGTATGTTAGAGTACAAAATTGTGAAGAAAGCAGCATTTACGGTAGTTGGAAAGTCACGCAGCTTCAATTCGGACACATCTTATTCGGAGATTCCAAAGTTCTGGGAGGAACATTTCCGCAGCGGGGACGGGAAGGTCATTTGCGGAATGTACGGCGTTTGTCTGGACGGTGACGGAAAGAATTTCGACTATCTTATTGCAGATAACTATGACCCGCATAAGGAAATACCCAAGAACTGTATTACGGCAGCTATCCCCGAGAGTGAATGGGCGGTATTCCCGTGCAGTCTAAAGTCTTTGCAGGACGTGAACACAAGGATATGGAGCGAATGGCTGCCTAATTGCAGGGAATACAAACTTGCGGGCAATTACAATATTGAAATGTACACACCTCCTTGTGATGACCCCGAGAAAACCTACAGTGAGATTTGGATACCCGTTGTTAAGATTTAAACTGTTCTTTTTATTGGACATATAAAATCCCCCGAAGCACTTTCGGGGGATTTTTCATATCATGCCGAGCTCTTTTAGAAATTCTGCGGAACGCTTCTGCCTGTCAATAGATGAGGTTTCAATGAGCACCGAATTTGCCCCGGAAAGCTTCTTTTCAAAGCTGTCCTTGAAATGCTGCCAGTCCAGCTGACCTTCGCCCACTGCAAGGTGAAGGTCGTTTTTCAGGTCGTTGTCGTTGATGTGCATATGCTTTACGTAAGGCGAAAGGGAAGTCACCCAGTCATCAATATCCGAGCCGAAAATAACAGCGTGGGCATAATCGAAGCAAACGCCAAAATTGCTCACATCTGCCATTCTGCTTGCCAGAAGCGAAAGCAGGCGTGGGGAGTCGTCAAACATATTCTCCATATAGACCTGAACATCGGGATATTCGGAAAGTATCCTCCGCCAGAAATCCTCGTTTCTGTCAAGCCAGTTGTTCAGATAAAGCTTGGTGGTAATATCGGGGGTGTGATTGGTGTGGAAAACGACGCCCTTGACCTCCAGCTGTCTTGCAATGTCAAGACTTTGTCTGATACGCATTTCGGAAATCTTACGTATTTCCCTGTCATCGCTGAATATGAGTACATCGAAAAATGCTCCGTGCATGGTGCAGTAGTTGGGCAGACCGCATGCTTTGTATTTCCCGATAAGCTCGTCTGTGCGTCGTTTATCGTCCAGAACATCGGGGAAGAAAAAGTCGTTGAATTCAAAGCCAAAGCCATATTTCTCCGCAAGCTTTAAACTTTCATCAATATTGTTTATCTGCGGAATTATAAGAAATTTACTCATGTTCAGGCTCCTTTTCATTGCTTTCTTCATTGCTGTCCGCTTCCTCATATTCTTTAAGGGCTGTCAGGGAATAAACGAAAACTCCCTTTGACTTACCTTTAAGAGGTATCTCGCCGATGGGTTCAACGGTAACTCTGTCCTTGACCTGCTCGTAGACATATTCGCTGATAAGCACCTGACCCCGTTTTGCGTTTGCTTCAAGACGGGCGGCGGTGTTTACCGTGTCACCGATAGCTGTGTAGTCCATACGGAAGTCGCAGCCGATATTTCCCACGACGGCGGGGCCGCAGTTTACGCCAACGCCGAAGCTTACGGATTTGCCGTATTTTTCGAGGAATTTGCTTTCTATGGCATTTCCGCCGCTGACAATATCCCATGCAGTCCGAACGGCTCTGTAAATATAGTCGTCAAGGTCGAAGGGAGCGTTGAAAACCGCCATTGTAGCATCTCCGATAAACTTGTCAAGGGTGCCGCCGTTTTTGAAGATGGAGTTTGTGGTGAGGTTAAGGTAGCTGTTGAGAATGTCCACGACCTGCTCAGGCTCAAGGCTTTCGGACATGGGCGTGAAGCCTCGGATATCCACGAAAAGCACGGCGATATTTCGGTTTTCGCCGCCAAGCTTTATCTGATATCCTCCTTTTTTTGCGATCTCTTCAACGACTTGGGGAGCAACATATTTCTTGAAGGCGGTGGTGATCTTTTTCTTTTCGGCGGCTTCTTCCATGTACTTCCGTCCGAGATTTATAAGGTATGTGACAAGAGAACCCAGGGGGACATACAGTGCGGGGATTATCAGTCCCGCAGAATATATTCCGATACCTGCGGCAAACCAGCCGATAACTGCCGCAAAGACAACGGGTGTGGAAAATCTGAACCTGACCTTTCGGGAGAACACATACATAAAACTTGCAATAGCTGCCGCTATCAGGGAGGTCAATGCTCTGTTTGCGTAAACGGGATATTTTCCGTCAAGCAGTCCCTGAAGGATATTGGCGTGTATTTCCGCTCCAAACATCTGATCGGCACTGCATGGAACGGAGAACTGATCCTGAAGTCCCGACGCATATGCGCCGATAATAACTGCGCAGTCGGTGAAAATTCGGGGGTCAACGGAACCGTCAAGGACCTTGCACAGGGAGATATGCTCATAATCGTAGGGTCTGCCTGCATAGTCTATCTGCATGCGTCCTCGGCTGTCAAGGACGGGGACATTTTGCTCAATGCCCATTCTTTCGCAGTAAAGGGAGTAGGTGCGTGCGGCAAGGCTCTGATGTGTCTGCCCTTCATATTCCACGGACATATATGCTGTGCGGACTATACCGTCATCGTCGGGGACAGCGTTTACAAAGCCCGTATATACGCAGTCCTCGATAATAGGCTGCTCAATGGAGCCTATATTATAGTAGTCGATGTATGGGTCGCCGTTTTCGTCGGTTTTGTAAGCGGCTGAATAGTTGATGTAGGAGCCGGAAACTACCCGTCCGCTGTCAAGGCATGCCTGACGGAGCGTTTCGTCCCCCTCGCTGTCCATATCGCCGAATACCATAATATCCATGGTGATAACAGCTGGATAGTCCCCGAGCTTGTTGATAACGTCGGCGTAAACACTTCTTGACCATGTGCCGAAGGGACCTATTTCTCTGAGCGTTTCATCGTCGATGGCGATAATTTTTATTTTGTTGTTTATCCCTCTGGGCTGACGGTAAAGCTTGTCCCGCAGAAGATTGTCAAAGGAATAAAATACGTCAAAAAAGCTTAATAAAAAAGTAACGATAAAAACAATAGCTATGCCAATAATTGAAGCGGCTTTGAACTTTTTTTCCATTTTGCTGCCCCCTATTTGATAGATATTACAACAATAAGCCCATTTTTAATGGCTTTTATAGTATTATAACATAAACTAACGCATTTGTCACTATAATTTTGTAATAAAAAAATATTTTTTTATTTTTCTATTTACAAATGCCAATGTTTATGATATAATTTAAGAAAATACTTTTCTGTCTTTTGGAGAAAGGAATGTTGCATAGATGAACGGAAGCAATTGTTCGGTTTCGTCCGACGCTCTTCTCGAGCATATTTTTACCATTACTCAGGACCTTTATAAGGAAATGTCCAAGGGCGATAATGATGCGGAAAATGACCATAATCAAATCTACAGACTGCTTACCGATCTGGGCAGGATACTTGTTAATGCCGACAGAGCAAGCTTCTGGAAATGGGACAAGCGAAGCCGCTCCCTGTGGACTACCGCCGCTGTCGGGGCAGGCAGGATAACCATTCCCGAGGGTACGGGTCTTGTGGGCAAGGCTCTTGCCGAAAAGCACGCTATCGTCACCAATGACCCCTACAACGATCCCAATTTTAATTCCGATGTTGACAAAAAGACGGGGTATGTTACCAAGTCTATCCTTGTTATGCCTATCTGTGACTGCAAGGGCGAATTTATCGGAGCATATCAGGCGATCAACAAGCTGGACGGAAACGGCTTCGACCTTGAAGAGGACGTAAGGCGTCTGTCCCTTGCCGCATTTATCTGCGGTATTACTCTTGAATCTGACAGCTTCCTTGATGATTCCCGCCATGACAAGCTGACCGAGCTGAAAAACAGAATGGGCTTCTACAGCGACTATGAAAAGATCTACGAGAAGATGCTTTCCGATACCGAGAATTGCCGCAGCGTTTCTCTCTTTATCTGCGATATTGACTTTTTCAAGAAGGTAAACGATACATACGGACATAATGCGGGAGATGCGGTATTAAGGCATGTCGCTGATAATTTCCGCAGAAATTCCAGAGCGTGTGACGGCGTTTACAGATGGGGCGGCGAGGAATTTATAGTTGTTCTTCCCGATTCCAACGCTGAACAGGCTGCCGAGGCTGCCGAACGTCTGAGATGCTGTATTATGGATTCGGTATGCCATTTTGAGGATCTGGATATTAAGGTAACAATGAGCTTCGGCGTTACTTCTCTCGATCCTGCAATGTCCGCCGAGGACAATATAAAGGTCGCCGACGAAAAGCTTTACAGAGCCAAGGAAAGCGGCAGAAACAGAGTAATCCTATAATAATCCACCGAAAGGAATGATATTCAAATGTCAAAGACTATTCTTATTACGGGAGGAGCCGCAAGTGGTAAATCAAGATGGGCTGTTTCCTATCTTGCAGCCTGCGACTATGTTCTGTACCTTCGCACCGCCGATGCGGTGGATAAGGATACCATGAATCGTATCGAGTACAGCAACAAGCAGAATTACGTTGAGTGGGACATCAGGACGGGCATTACGGAAAATCCCGCAGAGCAGATCACAGACCACAAGTTTGTTATCTTTGATAATCTGGCGGCATACACTTCTCAGGTCATCTCGCAGATGTGTTCCGATGTTTCTGAGATAGACGAGCCCACAAAGAAGGCGATCGAAAGAAAGGTTATCGACGATGTTACCGAAATGTACGACAAGATAATGGTAATTGACGGAAATATGATAACCATC
>CAMCRP010000014.1 GCA_945877315.1 uncultured Ruminococcus sp.
GCTTTTCTTGCAAGATGGCAGTCTTTTTTCTTGGGGAGTTTTTTTACAGCCCCAAAATTTATCCGTTAAAAATAACGATTATTAGCTCATTGCTTCAACCTTAGAGTTAAAGTCATCAACCTGACCCTGAACGAAGTCAGCAATAGTTTCTCTTGTGGTAGCCCAGTCGATACCTCTCATAGCGGAACGAACGCCGTTCTCACCGCTGTCAATAATGCCTGTAAGGTCAGCATTTATACCTGTGTAAACATCGAATACAGGGTTCTCCTGTGTAACTCTGTGACACTCTGCCTGCATTTCAACCATTTCATCGGTCCAGCCGTAGTCATTCTTGAGCTTTTCATTACCCAGAGCAAGAACGCCCTCATCGGTGTTAGCAACTCTCTTACAATCCATAAATCTTGCAAGACCCTCGGGATTTGCAGAACCCTTACACATTACAAATGCGTCCATGCTTGCGCCGAGATAATACTTATCAGCCTCGGGATCCTTAGGCATGGGAACGAACATAACCTCGTCAACTGCGCCGAACTTAGTTGTCCAGATCTCGGGTGCGCCGTAAAGTGCCCACAGTCCGCAGGGATAGAACATTTCCTTGCCCTCACCCATGAACTCGGGCTTTTCAGCCCAGCCGAAGGGCTCCTTGTTCAGAATAAGGTTATTCTGATACAGGTCGTACATGAAATTCATTACTCTTTCCATGTTGGGATCGTTGATATTAGAAACGACCTTGCCGTCCTTCAGACCGATGCAGGGAACGCCTGTTGTGAGCATGATAGCCTTTTCAGCCCACCAGCCGTCGATACCGTGTCTGTCCTCGTCGGGATTACAGTAATCTGTGAGGATCTGCTTGAAGGTATCCCAAGTCCAGTTGCCCTCTGCATAAAGCTCAGCGGGATCGTCCAGACCGTAATCCTCAATAGTCTTTCTGTTGTAGATACATACATTGTCAGCTGTAACGCCTGTGATCAGCATATAGTGCTTGCCGCCCAGAAGCATCTGGTCGTTTGCAGCCTTAACGGGTGCCCAAAGCTCGCTGTCATAGTCGATGTAATCATCAACGGGCTGGATCATACCTGTAACTGCGCCGTTGGGGAATACTTCGGTATCATAGGGGAAGAAGTCGATTCCCTCACCGCCCAGAACATAGTTGGAAAGGTCGGTAAATCTTGTTGCCCACTGAGTAGGATACCACTTGATGGTTCCGTTGTACTTTGTTTCAAAAAGCTCCAGCTCCAGAGGCTTGGACTTTCCGGAAGTATCGGGGTTGATGTCCCAGTTGGAGAGCCACTTGATCTCTGTGTTTGCCAGCTCAGCATCGGGGAGCTTCGCAGCAGCTGCATCGATAACAGCCTGCTCGTCGTCCTTCAGAGTTTCGGTGTTGATGTCAACGCCCATAGTGGTGGTAGTGGTAGCTTCTGTGGTTTCAGCGGGAGCTGTTGTGTCAGCACCGCCTGCATTGCCGCTGTTGGTATCGCTTCCGCCGCCTCCGCAAGCGGTAAGACCTGCCATCATAGTGAAAGCAAGCAGACCCGAAAGGACCTTCTTTGAATTCTTCATAATTTTTTCCTCCTGAATCATTGTAATTGTCGGCAAACCCTGTGTTTACCGAAAACGATTACTCTAAAACATAATAATTATACCACACTTTACACACTATGTCAACACAAAATTTGCCGCCTAAAAATCATAGAAAATCAACAAAAATCCCCGCATCAAAGGCAGTAAGCACTCGCCTTTCCGATGCGGGGAAAAATCATTCGGTCAACGAAGATCAGCCCAGAGCACTGATCTTAGCATTAGCGTCATCTATCTGACCCTGAACGTAGTCAGCAATAGTTTCTCTTGTAGTAGCCCAGTCGATACCTCTCATAGCGGAACGGATACCGTTCTCGCCGCTGTCAACGATACCGGAAAGGTCTGCGTTTACACCTGTGTAAAGCTCGAATACAGGATTAGCGGCAGTCAGCTCCTTGGCGGTCTTGGACATTTCAACCATTTCATCGGTCCAGCCGTAGTCATTTCTGAGCTTATCCTCGCCCAACTGCATTACGCCTTCATCAGTAGCGGCAACTCTCTTGCAGTCCATAAATCTTGCAACGCCCTCGGGATTAGATGCACCCTTACACATTACAAATACATCCATACCTGCGCTGAGATAGTAGTTGTCAGCCTCGGGATCCTTAGGCATGGGAACGAACATTACCTCGTCCTCTGTACCGAACTTAGCTGTCCAGATCTCGGGTGCGCCGTAAAGTGCCCAGAGTCCACAGGGATAGAACAGCTCCTTGCCCTCGCCCAAAAATGCAGGCTGCTCGGACCAGCCGAAAGGCTCCTTGTTCAGAACAAGGTTGTTCTGATACAGGTCGTACATAAAGTTCATTACTCTTTCCATGTTGGGGTCGTTGATATTGGAAACAAGCTTACCGTCCTTGATGCCGATGCAGGGAACGCCTGTTGTGAGCATCAGGCACTTCTCTGCCCAATAGCCGTCAATACCGTGTCTGTCCTCGTCGGGGTTGCAGTAGTCAAGGAGCAGCTGCTTGAAGGTATCCCAGGTCCAGTTGTCATTTGCAAACAGCTCTGCGGGATCCTCCAGACCGTAGTCCTCAATAGTCTTTCTGTTGTAGATAACAACAGCGTCTGCGGTAACGTCTGTTACCATCATATAGTGCTTGCCGCCCAGAGCCAGCTGATCGTTTGCAGCCTTGATAGGTGCCCAAAGCTCGCTGTCGTAGTCCATATAATCGTCAACAGGCTGGAACATACCGGACATTGCACCTGTGGGGAATGCGTCGCCGTCGTTGGAGGGGAAGAAGTCGATGCCTTCGCCGCCCAGAACGTAGTTGGAAAGGTCGGTATATCTTGTTCCCCACTGTGTAGGATACCACTTGATGGATCCGCCGTACTTTGTTTCGAAAAGCTCCAGCTCCAGAGGCTTGGATTTTCCCGAAGTATCGGGGTTGATATCCCATGTGGAGAGCCACTTGATCTCCTTGTTTTCAAGCTCGGCATCGGGAAGCTTCTCAGCAGCAGCTTCAATAACAGCCTGCTCATCTGCCTTCAGAGTTTCTGTGTTGATGTCAACTCCCATGGTGGTGGTAGTTGTAGCTTCTGTGGTATCTGCGGGAGCTGTTGTATCAGCACCGCCGCCTGCATTGCCGCTGTCGGCATCGCTTCCGCCGCCGCATGCGGTAAGACCTGCCATCATGGTGAGAGCAAGCATACCGGAAATGATCTTCTTAGATTTCTTCATATTATTTCCTCCTGAATAATTGCGATTTTTCAACAGAATTGATTTGCTGTAATAAATCACTAAGTATTATACCATACAAAAAATCTAAAGTCAACGCCGTTTTCTACTAATTTGATAACTCTGTTTTGTACAGTTTATCACATTAAACGTTTAAGACGGCAAAAATAAAACCCGCCGCTTGATTGGAGCGGCGGGGATTTAAGGAGAAGTATTATGAAAAACCCAAAGTGGATAATTGTTGGTTGCCGCCCCGAAGCCTGCCCTGCGGAACGGACGAAAATATCAAACAAACCGTTATTTTTTTAGGTTATATCAAGCATCAGCGGTATTCCGCATATCTGCATAGCAAGCAAGCTCCGCCTTTTCGGACGGAAATGATTTAAGGAGAATTTTCTCTGAACGGGCTAACCTTTTTGCTGCCCCTTCCCGAGTACATTTACAGTATAGCCTGCTAATGTGTTGATAATATGAAATCGAAATGAAAATCAGGGAAAATCTTTACTTTTCCTCCGCAGACGCCTTTTCGACTCTCAGCATATTGGTAGTTCCCGCAACGCCCAGAGGAATTCCCGCAGTCAGGACAACAATATCGCCGTCCTTTATCATGCCGCTTTTCACCGCCGTGGAAAGTGCGTGGTCGAACAGCTCGTCCGTGCTGCTCTTTTCGTCGATAAGCAGCGGATAAACGCCCCAGGAAAGATTCATCTGACGCAGAACCGTTTCGCTGGTGGTGCAGCCGATTATCATACAGCCGGGACGGAATTTCGAGATCATTCTCGCCGTAGCTCCCGACTTTGTAACGGTAATAACAGCCTTTGCGCCGAGATCGTGAGCGGTTGTAACGGTGGCATGGGAAATAGCGTTTGCAATGCTTGTGCTGTGGTCTGCGGCTCTTGCGTACAGCCTGCTCTCGTAGTTGATGTCCTTTTCGGTGGTACGGGCAATGAGCGCCATAGTCTGAACGGCTTCAACAGGGTGCTTGCCCGCAGCAGTTTCGCCGGACAGCATAATCGCCGAAGTTCCGTCATAGATAGCGTTTGCAACGTCGGTGATCTCCGCTCTTGTGGGACGGGGATTTGTAATCATAGACTCCAGCATCTGAGTTGCGGTAATGACCTGCTTGCCCGCATTATAGCCCCTCTTGATAATGTCCTTCTGAATAGCGGGGATCTGCTCAAAGGGTATCTCAACGCCCATATCGCCTCTTGCGACCATGATTCCGTCAGCAGCCTCAAGTATCTCGTCGATATTCTCAACACCCTCCATATTTTCGATTTTTGCGATAATACGGGGATTGTACCAACCAAGACTGTGGCAGAATTTTCTGAGATAGTTCACATCGGCAGCCGAACGCACAAAAGAAGCCGCAATAAAGTCAAAGCCTGTCTTTGCGCCGAATTCCAAGTCGGACATATCCCTCTCGGACAGGTAAGGCATAGACAGCTTTGCCCCGGGGATATTAACACCCTTGTTGTTTGACAGAGTTCCGCCGTTTACAACGGTACAGGTTATCTCCTTGCCCGAAATTTTCGTGACTTTAAGCTCCACAACTCCGTCATTTATGAGGATAGACATGCCAATGCTCACATCTCCCGGCAGTCCCTTGAAGGAAACGGACGCTTTTTCGGCGGTGCAGACGATATCCTCGGTGGTGAGGATATAGGTGTCCCCGTCCTTAATTTCAACGGGCTTATCATCGGCAAATTTGCCCAGACGCACCTCGGGACCCTTTGTGTCCAGCATAGTGGCAATGGGCAGGGACAGCTTTTCACGCAGCCTTACCACCTGATTAAAACGCTTTTCGTGGGTTTCATAGTCCCCGTGGGAAAAGTTGAAACGAGCAACATTCATGCCCGCAAGCATCATATTTTCCAGAATTTCATCATTATCCGTAGCAGGGCCTACGGTGCAGACGATTTTTGTTTTTCTCATTCTTTCCAGCTCCAATTCTTTATTATTCAATATAAGTATAATATATCCGTTCGTAAAAGTCAATTTGGCAATTTCAACTATCAATTTTTGACATATATGTATTGTATGTCCAACAACGCCAATTATTCGGCATTTAACGGCAAAAATCATATCCCCCGACAAAAATTTAACCGAAATTTTACCTAAGAAACTACTGAATAAATCGGCATTTCTGCTTTTTCTGTTGCCTGAGTGACGTATCTATGTGGGTGTTCCCCCGCCTTCGGCGGGGGAACACCCATTAATCAGTATTATGCTAATTATCAATTCCACTCTCCACTTTTCACTCTCCACATTAAACTCAACTCTCAACACTAACAATTCCACTTTCCACATTTAACCAAGCACTTACTCAACGTGAACCATAGTCACACCCTCGCTCATTTTTATCCTATCCACCGAATAGTAAAAAAGCTCGCTGTTTTTCGGTACAGCCACAATGTATCGAAGCTCGGGTTCGTCGGACTCCTTGCCAATAAGTATCTCCGAGGAAATGACCGTTATGCCAACCTTTCGAAAAACTGCTGCAATGCTCGTCACAGCATCGTCCAGAGAAGCCGCCTTTACCGCAACGCACCTTGTTTCGCCCTTGCCCATAAAAATATGCCGCGCCATTCTCAGGGTGATAAGTATCATAACAGCTGCCGCAATGCCGCCCCCGTAAAATCCGCTGCCAAACGCCAACCCAACGCATGACACCGCCCAAAGGCTTGCCGCCGTAGTCAGTCCCTTAACGCTGAACCCCTCTTTAAGGATAGTTCCCGCACCAAGAAAGCCTATGCCGCTGACCACCTGCGCCCCAAGACGTGTGGGGTCAATGTTTACCGTCCCCGCATATTTCATGCAGACAAATTCCGAGGTAATGACCGTCAGGGCAGCCCCCGCACATACAAGGATATTCGTCCTTATTCCCGCAGGACGGTTTATGTGTTCCCTGTTATTTCCGATAATGCCACCCGCCAAAGCAGCCGCCATTAGCCTGAGAACGGTTTTGAGCATAAATGCCATATCCGCAAACGGAATAATACTGTCAATAAATCTGTCGGTCATAATATCGCCTCCTTTATTGTAAGTATACCACATTTCATGTTTCCTGTAAATATTTTTTCGGAAAATGCCTCATAAATCTGTTGACAAAGTATACTATTTTATGGTACAATGATTTCGACAAATTATTTCTATGGGGGAATGTAAAATGAGTAGCGGAACAGAGTCAAAAAGCAGTTCCTTTGTCACCGAAAAAATAATTTTTATCCACATGATATTTATAGCAACCGTCTGCCTTCTCTTCGGAATAACAAATCTTATTTCAAAATTCATTGCCATAGGCGTTATTACCATTGCTATGGGCGTGGTAGTTCCCCTGACGGTAATTTTGCTGAAAAACAAGCTCTCTCTTATTTTCAGAGGAATGATACTCACTCAGGCACAGCTGCTTGCAATAATCCTTATCTCAAGCACAAAGCACGAATTGCACGGAATGTTCTCCCTGATGCTTGCGTCAATGGCAGTAGGCTGTATCTATTTCAATAAGAGCAATCTGACAATACATTGGATAGTAATGGACATTGCCGCAATAGGCGGACTGCTCATGCCCACCTTCTTCTACGGAGATTCGGCAATAGATTTTGTTATCAAGGGCATACTCGGACTGAATGTTGGCGCAGTTCTCCTTCTGTACCTTCTCAACAGCTGCAACCGTTTTATCGGACAGTCTATGGAAGCCCAAACAGAAGCCGAAGGCCTTCTCGGTCAGGTCAACAGCCAGATGGAAAGTACCAAACAGCTTATGGACGAGAATGTGAGAGTTATCGACACTATCGGTCAGATAGCCGCAAATCTTGAAGCAAGCATAGGCACTATGGAAAGTGTTGCCGCATCACTCAGCTCCTCCTGTGAGGAAGAGGAGCAGACCATTTCCGAAATAGCAAACGACATCGCAAGCATTACCGAGGAAACGGAAAAGAGCCTTGCGGAAGCCGAAAAGACCGCCGCAGCCGCTCAAAGAAGCTCCGATATGCTTATTGAGAACAACGATGAAGTCAAGAAAATGGTCACAGCAATGTCGGATATCACCGATGCGTCCCACCGGATCGAAACCATTATCAAGGCTATTGAGGATATCGCATTCCAGACAAATATCCTTGCCCTGAACGCAGCCGTTGAAGCCGCAAGAGCAGGTGCAGCGGGCAAGGGCTTTGCAGTAGTTGCCGATGAAGTCCGCAACCTTGCAACAAAGTCCGCAGAAGCCGCAAAGAACACCTCCGACCTTATACATACTTCTATCGAAGCGGTTGACAGGGGAACTTCTCTTGCAATGAACGTTGCCGACAGAATGACCGACGTTATCGAAATTTCACGGGAAAGCTCCGAGCACGCCAAGTATATCACAGCTCTGACGGAAAGTCAGGCAAGCTCCGCAGCGTCCGTTAAGGAGAAAATGTCGCAGATCTCCATTGCAGTTGCAAGGAATTCCGAAAATGCCGTTGAAAGCTCCGAGGTGGCACGTTCCGTTGCGGACGAGATAAGAAGAATGAATGATATTGTAAATTCTCAGGCAAACTAAGTTAAAAATTGTCCCTCTGCATAAAGCGGGGGGACATTTTCCTAAACAGGCAAATATAAAGGAGAAGAAAAATGCTGAAAAAAATACTCAAAGGCTCAGACTGCGCAAGCTGCCGTATCTGCTGCGTTTTCGACAGATACGACCTATGGGAAACGCCGCTCATAGACGAAAAGCTGTATGAAAAAATAACCGCCGAATATCCCGAAACGGAATTTGTTTCAAAGGGAAATGCAAGGCTTATGAAAATGTCCGAGGACGCTGACGGGCTGTATTACTGCCCCATGCTTGATAAGAAAAGCGGCTGCCGTCTGGGAGATGAAAAGCCCTTTGACTGTCGGATATGGCCTTATCGGATAATGGAGCTGGGCGGAAAACAGGTGATCTCCATAGCGTCCATATGTCCGTCCATGTTTAATAAGCCCCTTTCGGAGCTGACGGGATTTCTTGATGAATCGGGATTAGCGGAGGAGATCTTCAGATATGCAGACAGCTTCCCCGAAGCAGTTAAACCATATGAAGCGGGATATCCCATTTTAAAAGTCAGAGAATAACATTAAATGTGAAAAGTGGAAAGTGGAGAGTGGAGTTTTCGTTGAGGAAAATTTCACTTTTCACTTTCCACTTTTCACTTTCAAAAAGCAATTTCCCCCGAAATTTTCGCATATACATAGTATAAAAAGCTTTCGGAGGGATAGTATGAAAAAGAAGAAAAATGCCGTATCCGAAAAGGACATAGAACGCAAAGGGGGCGAACGGCTCATTGCTCTGGCGGGCAATCCAAACGTTGGGAAATCCACCCTTTTCAACCTGCTCACGGGAATGAATCAGCATACGGGAAACTGGACGGGCAAAACCGTTTCCGCCGCTTCGGGACGGTTCACCCATAAGGACAAAGGCTATCTTCTCTGCGATCTGCCCGGTACATATTCTTTGAACGCCCATTCCGCCGAAGAGGAGGTCGCACGGGATTTTATCTGCTTTTCGGGCGCAGATGCCGCCCTTGTGGTCTGCGATGCGTCCTGTCTGGAACGAAATCTCAACCTTGTTCTGCAAACGTCCGAGATAACCCGAAAATGCGTGGTTGCCGTGAACCTTATGGACGAAGCGGCGAAAAAGCAGATAACCGTTGACTGCCGCCGCCTGTCGTGTCTGCTGGGAGTGCCCGTCTGTCCCATTACCGCCCGCAGCGGCGAGGGCGTTGAGGAGCTGCTTGACGCTTTGGCGGCAGTCTGCGGCAATCCTGCCGCCGTAAACGAACCCACCGTTATTTACGAGGACGAAATAGAGGGCTGTATCTCACGGCTGACACCATTGCTTGAACGCCGTATCGGGAGCATCTGCAGCAGCCGTTTTGCCGCAGTCCATCTTCTGGAATACGACAGCGCATTCACCGAAAAGCTCAGCGAAGCCGTTGGTTACGATGTCTGCCTTGACGAGGAGATCGCCGCCGCTCTGGACAACGAACGTGCCCGCCTGACCGACTGCGGCTTCACCCGCTCAAGGATTAATGACAGCACCGTAACGGCGTTCATCACCAAAGCCGAGGACATAGCCGCCGCCTGTGTCAGCTTCGGAAAGCCCGACTATTACGAACGGGACAGACGCATTGATAAGCTGCTGACACACCCTGTTTTCGGCGTTCCGCTGATGCTTTTGCTGCTGGCGGCGGTGTTCTGGATAACCATTAAGGGGGCAAACGTGCCCTCTGAAATGCTGTCAAATCTGCTGTTTAGTCTAAGCGAAAGGCTCAACGCAGCCATTGTGGGGGCAGGTGCACCCGAATGGCTGCGAGGGGCACTAATAGACGGCGTTTACCGCACACTTGCGTGGGTAGTTTCGGTAATGCTGCCGCCTATGGCAATATTTTTCCCGCTGTTCACCATTTTAGAGGACGTAGGCTATCTCCCGAGAATCGCCTTTACGCTGGACAGATACTTCAAACATTCGGGCGCATGCGGAAAACAGGCACTCACCATGGCAATGGGCTTTGGCTGCAACGCTGCGGGGGTCACGGGCTGCCGCATAATCGACTCTCCCCGTGAACGGCTCATTGCAATGCTCACAAACTGCCTAGTCCCCTGCAACGGCAGATTTCCTATGCTTATACTCATTATAACAATGTTTGCATCTGGCGGCGGACTGATACAGGCGGGGGCACTTACGGCGGTCATTCTTCTTGGGATAATACTGACCCTGTTAATGTCACGAATATTGTCAAAAACCATTCTGAAAGGCGAAGCCTCGTCCTTTACGCTGGAGCTGCCCCCCTACCGCCGCCCGCAGATAGGCAAGATAATCGTCCGCTCCATATTCGACAGAACACTTTTTGTCCTCGGTCGTGCGGTAACATCTGCCGCCCCCGCAGGTCTGATAATCTGGCTTTGCGCAAATCTGCCTATGGGAGATTCCACCATTCTCGGGACGATTTCGGGCTTTCTTGACCCCTTCGCACGGCTTATGGGTCTGGACGGAATGATTTTAACAGCGTTCATTCTGGGACTTCCCGCCAATGAGATAGTTATCCCCATTATGCTTATGGGCTATATGTGCACGGGAACGCTTACGGAAGTCACCGAACCCGCAGCACTTCTCTCTGTCCTCCAAGACAACGGCTGGACGCTGACAACCGCCATTTGCACCATGCTTTTCTCCCTCTGCCATTTTCCCTGCGCCACCACCCTTATGACCATAAAAAAAGAGTCGGGCAGCAGAAAATGGGCATTTGCCGCCTTTCTGCTCCCGACTGCTTTGGGGATAATTTTATGTATTGCCGTCGCTTTCGTCGGACGGCTTATCGTCTGATGTGATAGTCTGCGTAATTGCAGCGGGCAGACCGTTCACCGTTATCTCGGGGTCGTCAAGGTCGATAAGCAGACATCTCTTGCCGCCTACCAGCGCAGTTCTCACCAGGTCAACGGAATCTCTGCCGATGTTCACAGTAATTCCGGGCATGGACAGCACCGTCTTTGTTTCCACCAGATTTGAAACGGTCAGGGGCGCATCTCCCACCGTTTCCTTGTAGACCGCAGACAGTCCCTCCAAACGTTCATCGCTGACGCCCGCTTCGGAAAGAATGGTTTTCAGGCGATTATCGTCAATGACAGGCAGAGAGGTTTCGTCCTTGTTCAGCTCAACGGTTTCCATAAGCTTTTCGTTCACACGGGTAATGACGTTGTAATCAAGCTCGTCCCCCGCAACGCTTGCCACCACCTGATGAAAACGCTCCTTTTCGCTTTCGCAGGACATAAGGAACTCACAGCCCAGTATCTCGGTAATAACGGAGATATTGGGCTTTTTCGGCGACTGAGTGTAGTACATAACGTGGTTGACATCGGACGCTCTGTCGCTGAAAACGGGATAAAGAAAACCGTCGGAGGGAACACGGCTGATTATCTTTTCCGTGTTTGCCTTTTTGATGATAGTGTTGGTTTCATCATCGAAAACAAGCCCGTCAGTGCCCGTGTTTACGGGGCAAATTGCGGCAATAACAAAGTTGTAGATGTTCTCGTTAATGTCCGCTTCTATCTCGGCATTCTTGTTTTTTGTGAACACCGAATAAGAGCAGTGACCGATAAGCAGAGTAAATGCCTGCTCGTAAACTATCTTCTCCGCAATAGTTTCAAGAAGCTTGTCGGCGGACTCGTCCGTTTCCTCCAGCTTGCCCGAAACAAGGCTGTACAAAAGCTTCTGCGAACCGCCCTCCTCATAGGAATCACGGGGGAACTCATACTCGGTGAGTGCCTTGCCAAGGCTGCCGCTGAGGACCTTTTTCAGCGTTTCCATAATAACGGACGCTTCCTCCTCGGGGATAAGAGTGTACATTCTGTTGGATTTGCAGAGGATATTTCTCTCGTGGTCAACGAATGCGGAATATACCCTGTTGAGGGTGAAAAGTCCGCTTGCTTCGCTGAAATTCTTTTTAAGCTCGTTTATTTCTTTTTTGTTCATTTTGTGTTCCTTTCTAACTTTTTATTGTGTGTATTCCCCCGCCGAAGGCGGGGGAATACACACCTACAATACTTTTTTACTTTGCCTTATAAGTCACAACTTCCTTAATATCGCCGTTTTCGATGATAACCCTCGGCACTCTCATACCCACATTGCATACTATCTCATAACCGATAGTACCGTAAAGCTCCGCCAGCTCATCTGCGGTAATGGTTTCATCTCCCTGAGAACCGATAAGCACAGCCTCATCTCCGCACTTTGCCTCGGGGATGTCGGTAATATCCACCATCATCTGGTCCATACATATCCTGCCGATAATCTTGGCACGCTTTCCGCAGATAAGCACCTCTGCCTTGTCGGAAAGAAGCCGTGAATATCCGTCCGCATAGCCCGCAGACAGAGTTGCGATACGCATGGGCTTGTCGACAACAAATGTCCTGCCGTAGCTGATGCAGTCGCCCTTCTTTGCGTCCTTTATATAGGAAATAATGGTCTTAAAGCTGAGAACGGGTGTGGTTTTCACGGGAACGGGCAGCTTGGGGTTTGGCATAAGTCCGTAAAGCACGATACCGAAGCGAACCAGCCCGCTGTCCTCGGTGAAGTGGTACTCGCCGCCTGCGCTGTTGAGGAAGTGGCAGTATCTGAGGTTTTTGCCCTTCTCGGAAAGACCGTCCCTGACAGCCTTGAAGCGTTCTATCTGCATAGCTGTGTAAGCCTTGCTGTCCGCATCATCGCTGTCTGCGGAGGACAGGTGGGAGAAAAGCCCCTCCGCTCTCAGGTTGGACATTTCGCAAATCTCGGCGGTTTCGTTAATGCAGTTCTGAATATCGTCCGCAAGAACGCCTATGCGTCCCATACCCGTATCAATGACAATATGCACACGGATACGAAGCTTTCTCCTCTTAGCTTCACGGTTCAGACGGTAGGCGTGTTCCTTGGAAATAGCCGCCGCAATAACGTCATATTTAACAAGCTCCTCCACAGAAGCGGGGGGCGTATATCCCAGAATGAGGATCTCCCCCGAACAGCCGCCGTTACGAAGCTTTACAGCCTCCTCAATGCTGGACACGGCAAACCATTCCGCACCGCAGTCCTCAAGGCAGTTCATAACGGTAATATCGTCATGACCGTAAGCGTTCGCCTTGACCACGAACATGGGCTTTACCCCGCTTTCCTCGGGGATAGAGTCGCAGAGAGCCTTGTAATTTGCACGGAGGGCGTCAAGGTCTATCTCCGTCCATGCTCGGTGAAGTCTGATAAATTCATTTTTATCCATAGTGAAAATTTCCTTTCTATATTATGGGAAAATACAAATCGGTTACAAAAAATAACAAAATAGAATTATCTATTGAAAAAAGGGAAAAATTATGCTATAATTCAAAAAGTGAGTTTGAATGAGGTGAGCATTATCATGGAATTCGGCAAAACTATGTGCTTTTCGGGACACCGCCCAGAGAAGCTCCCCGATTACGGCGACAAGCACTCAACTGCCGTAAGAGCACTTATGAGCGTAATAAATATGGAGATAATGAACAGCATCTCCGAAGGCTATACCCGATTTTTTACGGGAATGTCAAGGGGCGTTGACCTCTGGGCAGGCGAAATGGTCGCAGAGCTTAAATGCAGAGGAGAAAAAATCGAGCTTTACGCAGCCCTTCCCTACCCCGGCTTTACCGATAAATTTACGGGGGACGACCACTGGACAGCAGGACATATCCTTGCCAACGCCAACGATGTTTTCACCATAAGCCCCGCATATTCCAAGGACTGTATGCGCCTGAGAAATCAGTATATGGTAAACTGCTCCCACAAGCTGCTGGCGGTCTGCCGTGACAGCCGAAGCGGTACGGGGCAGACTATCCGCATGGCAGAAAGGGCGGGGATAGCAGTGAAGGTCATCGACCTTGCACCCTATTTTGAGCTTTCCGACAGCTTCTCTGCAAAATAGAGCAGCATATCTATTATATAGCGAAAGCGGAAATTTTTCAAGCGGTTTTGCAGCTTTTTTCTGAAAAAAATTTTTACGATAAGCTATTGACAAAGCCCACAGTATTTCAGCGGACGGACATTTCAACTTTTTCAACTTAACTTTCAACAAAGTTTTCAACAATCTGTTGAAAGTTATTCTCAGCAAATCCGAAAGGCAGGTCACATTAATGGCAAGCAAAAAAGTAAAGATAGCCGCAACCTACTTTATAACCATCATTCTGACAATGGTGCTTCTGGGCGGAACGGCTTATTTCATCATCACACATTACGTATTCGCCGAAAAGGACGATGGCAGCGACCTTGACGCACTGCTAAAGCCCGACACGCAGACCGTCACCGAGGGTTATCAGCCCACATTTGAGAATAACAAAACTATCCTTATTATCCTTGATGCGGAAAAGAGGGAGTCGGGCAGCTGCTTTCTTCTGCTGAGATTTCTCCCCACCGAACAGGGTGCGCTGGTAATGCCTATCCAAAGCGACTGCGAGGTAAACGGCGCAAACGGCAAAACCACTCTCTACGAGCTTTTCCGAACAGGCGGCACAACCAAAGCCATTGCAGCTATCAAGGAGATAACGGGTCTGGAGATAGACCATTATATGAAATTTGACAAGAACAGCTTCACAAACGCTCTGGACATTTTTGGCGGCGTAAACTACAAGATACCCTACCAGCTTATCTACGATAACAAGGAAACAGGCGAAATGACGGTAATTCAGGAAGGCGAGCAGTTCCTGGACGCTACCCTTATCCGCAGAGTGCTTACCTATCCCCTTTACAAAAACGGCGAAAGCTACCGTGCCACCGTGCTTGCCATGCTGACCGCCGATTTGCTCAATCAGAATCTGGGCACAGGAATGTCCGACCGTCTGGACAGCTGCTTCTCCACCGTTATCAACAGCGGTATGGAAACAAACATTACCAGCTATGACTATGAGGATCAGAAAAAAGCCCTTGCCTACGTCCTTGACGCCGAGGAGGACACCGTTAGCATAGTTCTCCCCATCGGCGGCTATAACGAGGACGGAAGATATGTTATGAACTCGGATTTTGTACGGCTTCTGCCCGACACGCTGATGACTGTTCCCCCCGCATATTCCACAACCCCAACGACAACTACCGAAGCAGCCAATGAATAAGCTTGAAATTCTCGGAAAATATTTCGGCTGCGGCAGCTTTAGGAGCGGTCAGGAAACGCTTATTGACGGCATTTTGTCGGGGAAGGACGTTCTGGGCATACTCCCCACAGGCGGCGGAAAATCCCTTTGCTATCAGCTGCCCGCCCTAATGCTTGACGGCGTAACGGCGGTGATCTCCCCGCTTATTTCCCTGATGACCGACCAGCGGGACGCACTTTTGCAGCGTGGGATAAACGCCGTCTGCCTTAACAGTGCAGCTTCTCCCGACGAAAACGCAGCCGCCGAACGTGCGCTTATTTCGGGACATGCCAAGATAGTCTATCTCTCCCCCGAGCGGCTGGAAAATCCGAGGACGCTTTCTCTTTTCTCGAAAATTCCGCTGTCACTCATTGCCGTGGACGAAGCGCATTGTATCTCGCAATGGGGACACGATTTCCGTCCCGCATATCTGAGAATTGCCGAGTTTGCCGATGATCTCCCGAAACGACCTATAATTGCAGCATTCACCGCCACCGCAACACCTGCGGTCAGGCGGGATATTTTTGAGCGGTTAAGGCTTAATGACCCCGTGACGGTGGTAAACAGCTTTGCCCGTGACAACCTGTTCTTTGAGGTGAACCGTCAGCCCAATGACGCCGAAAAGCTGCTTGATACGGTGGAATTTCTCCGAAGAATGGGCGCAGATAATGGCTCATGCGGCATTATCTACTGTTCATCAAGGGAGAAAACGGAAATTATTTCCCGAAGCCTTAACGGAATGGGCTTTTCCTGTCTGCCCTATCATGCGGGAATGTCCGCCGAGGAAAGACAGCGTAACCAAAACGCCTTTCTTTCGGGACAATGCCCCGTTATTGCCGCCACAAACGCCTTTGGTATGGGCATAAACAAGCCCGATGTACGGTTCGTTCTCCATTACAATATGCCCGGCTCCCCCGAAGCCTATTATCAGGAGGCGGGACGTGCGGGGCGTGACGGAAAAGCGTCGGTCTGCCGTCTGCTTTATTCGGACAGCGACAGCTTTATTGTCCGTGCCCTTATTGACGAAGCGGAGCAGAATTCCGAGCTTGACGAGGAAACCGCCGCATTTGTCAAAAAGGTTCGTTTAAAGCAGCTTTCGGCAACGGAAAATATTCTCCGTTCGGGAAATTGCCTGCAAAATGAGATACTCCGCTATTTCGGGGAAAGCTCTCCAAAGCGTTGCGGAAGATGTTCTGTTTGTGACAGACGGACAGAGTATCGGGACTGTACCGTCGAAGCGCAGAAAATACTCTCCTGCGTAAAGCGAATGGGAGAACGCTTCGGAATCTCCGACACAACAGCCGTCCTGCGTGGGATAAACAGCCGATTTATCACCGAAAACGGCTTTGACAGGCTGTCAACCTACGGCATAATGAAAGACAGCAGCGATAAGGAAATCCGTGAAATTACCCTTGAACTTATAAAGCAAGGCTATCTGAAACAGTCCGAGGACAGAAGCCTGCATTTTACGGAAAACACGGCAACTGTTCTCTATGCACGGACACGTTTTCTTGTCAGACTGCCAATACAAAACAGCGTTGCAGAACCGTTCACGCCCTCTGCCGCTCTGACGGAATTTCTCTCCCCGCCCGTACCCTATGACGAAAAGCTTTTTGCCCGACTGAAAGCGATCCGGGACAAGGTGTCCACCGTATGCGGACTGCCTGCCTATGCGGTAATGCCCGACAATGTGCTGAAAGAAATAAGCGCAGCCAAGCCCACAACAGCCGACGATCTTCTGAAAATAAAGGGCGTTTCCCCCGAGCATTTCAGACGGTGCGGAGAACGGCTTCTTGCGGAAATTCTTACTTACATTAACGAAACAAAACATCAAGGAGGATAAACCATGAAAACAATGCAGCAAATACCCGCCAAAGCCTATCATTCAAGCGGATTTATGGGAAATTATCAAGAGCTTGTCCGCAAAGAGATGATACCATATCAGTACAAAGTGCTCCGTGATGAAGCGGGAAACACCGAGAAAAGCGGAGTTTTCGACAATTTTATCAATGCAGGAAAATCACTTAGAGGCGAACCTGTCGAACCATTTTACGGAATGGTATTTCAGGACAGCGATGCGGGAAAGTGGCTTGAAGCGGCTGCCTATTCCCTTGCCGCACACCCTGACAAGCAGCTTGAACAGCAATGTGACGAGCTTATTTCCCTGATCGCCGCCGCACAGGACGAGGACGGCTATCTTGACACCCGCTTCACCATTTCCGACCGTGAAAAGCGCTGGACAAATCTCCTTGAAGCACATGAGCTTTACTGTGCGGGACATCTTATGGAGGGTGCCTGTGCGTATTTTGAAGCAACGGGAAAGCGGGAATTTCTGGACGTTATGGAGAAAAATGCGGAGCATATCTACCGCAGATTTATTGTGGAAAAGGCGGAGGGCTACCCCGGGCACCCCGAGATAGAACTGGCACTTATGAAGATGTACCGTGCAACGGGAAACCGTCACTGCCTTGAGCTTGCGGAGCATTTTATCAACTGCCGAGGTGTTGACCCCCATTATTATGAGAAGGAAAAGGAACGCCGTGACTGGACGGTCTGGGGGAACAATCCCGTTGACCACGATTATCAGCAAAATGGCAAGCCCGTCCGTGAACAGACTGACGCCACTGGACACGCCGTTCGTGCGGTCTATCTCTACACGGGAATGGCTGACCTTGCCGCAGAAACGGACGACAGGGAGCTGTTTGCCGCCTGCCGCCGACTTTGGGAAAGCATCGTAAACAAGCGTATGTACATAACGGGCGGAATCGGCTCAACGGTTCACGGTGAGGCGTTCAGCGTTGATTATGACCTGCCGTCTGACACGGCATATTCGGAAACCTGCGCAGCTATCGGGCTGATGTTTTTCGCATCGAAAATGCTGGAAAATGAGGTCAACGGCGAATACGGCGACATTATGGAAACAGCGTTTTACAACACCGTCCTTGCGGGAATACAGCTGGACGGAAAACGGTTTTTCTATGTAAATCCGCTGGAATCGCTCCCGGGAATTTCGGGCGTTTCCCCCACCCACCGACACGCCTTGACCACCCGCCCCGGCTGGCACGCCTGCGCCTGCTGTCCTCCCAATGCCGCACGGCTTATATCGTCTATCGGGCAGTATGCCTACGGCGAAAAGGGCGACACGGTTTTCTGTCATCTGTATGCGGCGGGAGAGGCGGAGTTTTCAAACGGCATAAGGCTTCGCTGTGAAACAGAATATCCCTATGATTTCACGGTAAATTACACCGTTTCGGGAAACGGCACCCTGGCTGTCCGCATACCCGCAAGGTGCGATAAATACGTTATCCGCAGGAACGGAACCGATATTTCCCCCGAAAACAAGTCGGGATATGTTTATATAGACATTTCCGACGGGGACACTGTAACTGTTGAGCTGAATGACGCTCCGAGATTTGTTTATCCTTCGGAGAAAATACCCGCTCTGACGGGAAAAGCCGCACTTTGCTTCGGACCTATGGTCTACTGCTTTGAGGGCGTTGACAATGAGGGAGATGTGCTTTCACTTTCTTTGGACACATCGGGAAATATTACCGTTGGCGAATATGACAAAAATCTTCTCGGCGGAACAAGGGCGCTTACCGTCAAGGGTTACAGACGTGAAAAGCAGTCAACGCTCTATTCGTCCGAAAAGCCGAAAAGATTCCCCTGTGAGATGACCGCCGTTCCCTATGCGCTATGGGGAAATCGTGGAGAAAATCAAATGCGTGTTTGGCTGAATATCGGCTGAAAACCTGCGGCTATGAGCATTTTCACCAACATATACCGTATGTGATTTTGTACAATATTGGCTTTGAAAAATCCCCCGTAAATATGGTATAATTTACTTATACTAAACACCATTTAAATCACGGAGAAGAAATCGGCGTAAAAAGCGAAACTGTTGAAAAGAGTTTTGCGTTTATGGGTTTTTACGCCGAGAAATTCCCGTGATTAATGGGTGTTTAGTATTATAAACATATAACGGAGGTAGCTGCAATGAAAAGAATACAGTCAGGCTGCATAATGCAGACCATACGCTTTCAGCAGAAGGAGGACGGCTCACTTACCGCACCCGAAATGCTTTCTGCAAACAGAGCAGAATTTGACCGCTACAAAACAAAGCTTGAAAGGTCGCAGACACGCTATAAAATAGATGAAGAATCCGAGCAGCCCGATGGGTCTGTAATTATCCGTATACGTAAGGAATACAACGGACGCACCGACATCGGTGAATATTTCAACTAATTGCGAGGCTGATAGCTATGCCGTACGAACAAAGTCAATATGTAGTCTACCGAAGCACGGAAATATGCCAAATAGGCGAACGGGTGAAACGCTGCTTTGACGGCAAAAACGAGGTCGAATATGTTACCCTGCAGCCCACCGACAGCAAGGGGCTTTACTATATCCCCGCCGAAAAGCTGAAAAACTGCACCCGCCCGCTTCTTTCAAGGGACGAAATACTTACCCTTATAGATGAAATGCCGAGCATAAACGGCAGCTGGATAGACGAGAAAAATGACCGCAAGCAAAGCTTCACCGAAGCGGTAAAAAGCGGCGATTATCGGCTGATACTGCCAATGCTGTCAGCAATTTACACCGAACGCCAAAGACGCAGCGAACGCGGAAAGCACCTTCCCGCCGCCGACGAAAAAGCATATGAAACGGCGATTTCCCTTCTCCATAAGGAAGCGGCATATTCCCTCGGCATTCCGCAGGAGGATATCGAGGAGTTTATCTCGGAAAGAATTTCTCACCAAGCTTAATACTGCAAAATTTCAAGCCCGAAAGCGTTTTTAACGGACGCTTTCGGGCTTGATTTTCAGTAAAATGGATAATTGACAATTAATGCAAATTCGCCAAAATAATAATTATTGATTCAGCAAACTCCACTCCCTAATTTTCACATTAAAATTCAACTCTCAACACTAAAAACTCCACTTTTCACTTTCCACTTTCCACATTCAAACATCAAATCGCCTGTGCCGTATAAAGCTTGTAATAAAGCCCCTTCTTAGCAAGCAGCTCCTCATGAGTGCCCGACTCGGCAATGCCCTTGTCGGAGATGTAAAGTATGCGGTCGCAGCTTTTTATGGTGGACAGACGATGTGCGATAATGAACGACGTTCTGCCCTTTAACAGGTGGTCGATACCCTGCTGCAAGCCACGCTCCGTCTTTGCGTCAATGGACGATGTTGCCTCGTCCAGCACAAGTATTTTCGGGTCTGCAAGGATAGTTCTCGCAAAGGCAATAAGCTGCTTCTGTCCCTGAGAAAGCACCGAACCTCGCTCCTTGACCTCCGTGTCATAACCCTTGGGGAAGCTCATAATAAACTCGTCCGCACCGACAATTTTGCAGGCTGCACGGATCTCCTCGTCGGTGGCATCAAGCCGTCCGTAACGGATATTATCACGGATAGTCCCGCTGAAAATAAAGCTGTCTTGCAGCATTATTCCCATCTGCGAACGGAGAGAATGAAGCGTTACCTTGCTGATATCGTTTCCGTCAATAAGAATTCTTCCGCTGTTTATGTTGTAAAATCTCGAAATAAGGCTGACAACGGTAGTCTTTCCCGCACCTGTTGGACCAACCAGCGCAATGCTTTGCCCCGGCTTAACGTCCAGATTAAAATTCTCCAGAACATTCACGCTGCCGTCATAGGAAAAGTCAACATTCTCGAACTTCACATTTCCCTTTATCTCGGGCATTTCGTAAGCATCGTCGGCGTTCTTAACGGTCACAGGCTCGTCCATTGTTTCAAAAATTCTTTCCAGATATGCAACGGTGTTTATGAAATTGTTGAACAGGTTGGACAGGTTCATAATAGGCTGCCAGAAACGTCCCGCATAGCCGCCCATAGCAACGATAACGCCCAGAGTAACAGTCTGCGGGCCAACAATTATCAGTCCCACAAAATAAATCGCCGCAGAAACCAGCGTTGAAATGTTGTCCGCCACAGGCCAAACAAGGTTTGAACACTTAACGGCTGTCATCCAACGCTTTCTGTAATCCTCCGACAGCTTTGCGTAAATAGCGGAATTTTCCTCTTCACGGGTGAACGCCTGAGTAATTTTCACGCCTGCAATGCTTTCGTGCAGATAAGCGTTCAGGTTTGAACCCTTGTTGGAAACCGCCTGCCACGCCTTACGCTGACGTGTCTTGATTATCGCCATAAATCCCGCAAATATGGGCAGACCCGCAAGGATAACCAGCGAAAGCTGCCAATTCATAGCGAACATAAAAATCGTGATGAAGATAATGTTGAATATCTCCAAAATAAAGGTGATAATGCCGTTTGACAAAAGGTCGGAAACACTGTTTATGTAGCCGATAACTCTCGCCAAAATTTTTCCGTGAGGACGGCTGTCGTAATATTCAAACGCCAGCTCCTGCAAATGAGCAAACAGATCCTTTCGCATATCAAAGACAATATCCTGTCCCACAATAGTCATTATCCGTGAACGGACGGTAGAAAATCCCACGCTTACGGCAATAGTCACCACAAGCAGTCCCGCCAAAATGAAAAGCTCTCTTGTGTCGCCGTTCGGGATAGTGTTATCCAGCGCATACTGCGTAATTACGGGGGCAAACAGGGCAGTCACCGCCGCAATTGCGCTGAGGGTGAGGGCGAGAAACATCTTGCCCTTGTACTTGCCAACATATTTCAGCGCACGCTTAAAATGCCGTATGTCAAAAGGAGATTCAAGGCTTTCGTCAATGTCATATTTATTTCGCTGAGGCTTTTTTGCGGTCTTAACTTCTTCGCTCATAACGCTCCTCCTCTCATCTCTGTAAATCATAAATTTCCCTGTAATAGCCTTCACGGGAGATAAGCTCCTCATGAGTGCCGATATCCTCGATTTTTCCGTCACGCAAAACGATTATCTTGTCGGCGTTTTCGGCAGAGGAAATTCTCTGTGCAATAATAAGCTTCGTGCAGGGGAAATCAAGATTTTTCAGACTGTTTTGGATATATTTCTCCGTTTCCATATCAACGGCAGAGGTGGTATCGTCCAGAATAAGTATGGACGGACGGACTGCCAACGCCCTTGCCAGCGCAATTCTCTGCTTCTGTCCGCCCGACAAACCAACCCCTCTCTCACCGATAATGGTGTCATATCCCTCGGGCATTTTCTCGATAAAGTTAGCAGCGGCGGCAAGCCTTGCATTTTTCCGAACGTCCTCGTCGGACATGGAAGTATCGCCAAAGGCAATATTTCCGTCAATGGAATCGGAGTACAGCAAAACGTCCTGAGTTGCAATGCCGATGTTGCCTCGCAGCTGCTTCAGCTTCATCATGCGGACATTGTTTCCGTCCACCAGAACTTCACCCGAGGAAACATCGTAGCAGCGGGAGATAAGGTTCACAAGAGAAGTCTTTCCCGAACCCGTTTCGCCCATAATAACGACAGTTTCCCCCGCCTTAACGGTAAAGCTTATGTCGTGGAGAACCTCCGTGTCGCCGTATTTGAAGGACACATTTTTAAACTCGATATTGCCCTTTAGCCTGTCTGGACAATCCACAGCATCTGCCCTGTCAACGATGGTGGAACGTGCATAGTAAAACTCAACTATCTTGTTTGCGGACGCCATAAACCTCTGCAAATCGTTTACAAGGTTGCCTATCATTCGCATAGGGTTGGAAACAGTCCAAATAAGCCCCGAAATTGCGGTGTATTCGCCCAATGTAATACGTCCCGAAATAACGAACAGACCGCCCGCCACCAGCTGAACCACAGACAGCGCCTGCGCAGTTCCCTCAATAGCGGGGTAGAATGTCAGCCATGTGAGATTTGCCTTTTTGTTGGCTTCGGAATAGTCGTTGTTGAACTCGTCAAAGCGTTCCTTTTCGTATTCCTCACGGGCAAACGCCTTGACAACTCTGTTTCCCGAAATGTTTTCCTCGGCGGCAGTGTTCAGTCCCGAAAGCCTGTCACGAAGATCCTGATAAAGAGGTCCCGCCTTTTTCTTGAATATCCATGAAACAATGAAAATAATGGGCGTCAGGGCAAGTATGCAGACAGCCATCAGCGGGTCAATGATAAAGAAATACACCGCCGACGATGTAAACAGCACCAATGCTTCCACCAGCGTTTTCAGCACCCACGCAACGGAGTGACGCACCATATCAAGGTCGCCGCTGAGTCTTGTCATAATGTCGCCTGTTCTGTTGTGGTCGAAAAATCTGGCGTCCTGCTTCTGAACGTTGTCAAAGAGATATGTTCTGACACGATAGATAAGCCCCTGTGACGATATTTCATAGAAGATATTCGCCGTATACTGAAAGACCGTTCTCAGCAGCGTAAACAGAATCATTCCGATAAGCAGCTTTATAAGCATATCGGGGTGATTTGCGAGATTTTCCGCAGCATTTTCGCCGTAAATAAAATCGTCAACTATTTTCCGCCCGATATTTGGATTTATCAGATACATACTCTGCGTTATGACGGTCATACAGAGCGCAATTATGTAAAGCTTTCTGTAACCCTTGAGATTTTCCCACAGCCATCTTATCTGAAACATAAATATCCCCCTTTGCACGGCTCGTGATTTTCGTCAAAACAGCGCAGCGATATTTTTATACACTTAATAGGATAGAAATATACAATTTCTGCCCGCCGCTTTATCTTGCACAATACAGCTTATTATAACAGAAAAACACAAAATTTCAAGTACTTCTGAAAAAATAAAGTGACGAAAATTACAAGAAACTCAAACGTTTAACTTGGCGTTTTGACGGTATCAACACACATCAAGCAACACAAAATAAAAGTACCTCACATCACAAAGATACAAGGTACAAATCACATATTAAAAAACATGGGAATACAGCCATCTAAGAATCTATCCTGAGATTGCTGCATGAAATCCATAAAGTCTTCAAATCCGATCCTTTTATAAAAATCATAAGCCGAAGGAACAGCATAAAGGATTATCTTATCAGCCCCGCAGTAATTCTCGGTAAAGCTGTAAATATCCGCAATAATTCGGTCAAAAATCGCATTGCTAAGACACCCTTGCTCTTTATCATCGCAATACTGAATATCCTGATACTTTTCATTTACGGCAAAATATTTGATCTCAACAGCGGGATATATAAATATTTTCTGATAACTGCGAATAACAAATCCCGAACATGATAACGAATATACTGCCACAGCATCATTGTCATTTACATTTAAAACTGCAAATGATTTTGTCATAGTATCACTGATAAGTTCATGCTTAATTATCTCGTCAATGGTTTCATTACCGCAATTAAAGAGATCAAGCTGCTCACATTCTTCCAAACTGACATATTTAAGAGGAATTTCCTCACCGTATATGTCAGCCTTGTCTTTTGTATGAAAAAGTCGCATGCTTTTTTATTCTTTCTGCATTTTTGAGGATTCTTTCTTTTATGACAGGATCGGATTTCTTTTTGAGAAATTGCTCTGTTTTAGCCTCGTCCACAACGAACGCTGCCTGAACAGGTCTGCTCATAACTGCCATATTAATTACCTCCCTATTATTTTTCACATTACCACCTCAGGATATTATAAGCCCAAAACGATGATAATATGCACAGAACATTTCATAACATATGTCCTTACTATAATTATATACATATATTAAAATTTTGTCAAGCCATATTTTCAGCAAAAAACCGACGGCTTATAAAAGCCGTCGGCAGTAATTTTGCTATAAGATATTTCAGCTTATCAGCCCAGTCTAGCCTCGATCTTATCAAGCTGAGCCCAAAGAGCCTCAGGAATATGACCGCCCTTGTCAGCGATGTCTTCCTTGTAGTATCTTCTCATCTCGGTGATCTCCTTCTTCCAGAGATCCTTGTCAACAGCCAGAAGCTTGTCCATAACCTCGGGAGTAACCTCGTCCTCGATGCCCTCAACGTTGATATCGCCCTTCTTAGGCAGATAACCGATAGCAGTTTCATCAGCGTCGATCTTGCCTTCACATCTCTTGATGATCCAGTCGAGAACTCTCATGTTGTCGCCGAAGCCGGGCCACATGAAGTTGCCGTTTTCGTCCTGCTTGAACCAGTTTACATTGAAGATCTTAGGAGCCTTGTCACCAAGCTTCTCGCCCATTTCCAGCCAGTGAGCCCAGTAATCGCCAACATTGTAGCCGATGAAGGGCTTCATAGCCATAGGATCGTGACGAAGAACGCCTACTGCACCTGTAGCAGCTGCTGTTGTTTCGGAGGAAACAGCAGAACCGATATATGTGCCGTGTGTCCAGTCGAAGGACTGATATACCAGAGGAGTTGTGGAAGCTCTTCTTCCGCCGAAGATGATAGCGGAAACGGGAACGCCCTTAGGATTGTTGAACTCGGGAGATACGCAGGGGCAGTTTGCAGCGGGAGCTGTAAATCTGGAGTTGGGGTGAGCCAGCTTCTGAGGCTTGCCGTCTGCACCAATAACGGAGGTGAACTCCTTGCCGTTTACCTTAGCACCCTTCCACTCGGTAGCGTCCTCGGGAGGATTCTTGTCAAGACCTTCCCACCAAACGGTGTTATCGGCATTGTTAAGAGCAACGTTTGTGAAGATAGCGTTCTTTCTTGTACAAGCAAGAGCGTTGTAGTTGGACTTTTCATTTGTACCGGGAGCAACGCCGAAGAAGCCGTTCTCGGGGTTGATAGCGTACAGACGTCCGTCCTCGCCGGGCTTCATCCAAGCGATATCGTCGCCGACTGTGAATACTTCGTAGCCTGCCTTCTTGTATCCCTCGGGAGGAATGAGCATAGCCAGGTTGGTCTTACCGCAAGCGGAGGGGAATGCAGCTGTGATGTAAACAACCTCGCCATCGGGCTTCTTAACACCCAGAATGAGCATGTGCTCAGCCATCCAGCCTTCGTTCTTACCCTGATAGGAAGCGATTCTCAGAGCGAAGCACTTCTTGCCCAGGAGAACGTTTCCGCCGTAAGCGGAGTTAATGGACCAGATAGTGTTGTCCTGAGGGAACTGAACGATATATCTGTTCTCGGGATCAACATCAGCCTTAGAGTGCAGACCTCTTACGAAGTCGTTGGAGGTATCGCCAAGGTTCTCGAAAGCAGCCTTGCCCATTCTTGTCATGATGTTCATGTTAAGAACAACGTAGATAGAGTCTGTGATCTCAACGCCCACCTTAGCAAGAGGAGAACCGATAGGACCCATGGAATAGGGGATAACATACATAGTTCTGCCCTTCATAACGCCGTCATAGAGGGGAGTGAGCTTTGCATACATCTCAGCGGGATCGCACCAGTTGTTGGTAGGGCCTGCCTCTTCCTTAGTAGGTGTGCATATAAAAGTTCTGTCCTCAACACGAGCAACGTCGTTGGGGAGAGTTCTGTGGTAAAGACAGCCGGGGAGCTTGTCCTGATTGAGCCTGTACATCTTATCTCTGTTTCCCTCGGGAAGAGCGCAAACTTCATCGGTCAGAGCGTCGAGCTGCTCCTTGCTTCCGTCGATCCAAACTACCTTATCAGGCTTGGTGAGGGCTACCATTTCGTCAACCCACTTGTTGACATTGGGATTGTTAGTAAGTGACATAGCATAAACTCCTTTTCATAACTATTTGATCGTGAAAATGCGAGAATACCGCAGATACGGCTCTCGATTCTCTATCAATTAACATTATATCTTATAAAAGCAATAATGTCAAGAGCGGTTTTGTGAAGAATTTAACGAAGATTTGCAGTCGATTTGATAACAACTTGCATATTTCGGATGATATGGACTTATTTTTCAAAAATATCCTGCAAATCTAGGATTTTCGACAATAAAATCCTGCATTTTCAGCTTTAGAAAATTTTGTTAAATTTTAGTTAAGTCGCCTTCCCCCGCTTTTTGTGGGATTTTACCTTTGCAGCGTCCCCTCAAAAAGTGCATTTCGCGCCCCGGGCGATAGCGTGTGCCGTCAGCTTTGTGTCCCGCGCTGTTAAAAAGAGAGAACCGCCTTTATCTTCCTGCCTCTTCCCCGTAGATCCGCAGAATTTCATCATGGGAAATGCCAAGCTTTTTAAAATCTTCAACAAATGCTTCTCTGTTATCATACCCTGTGTCATAATATTTTACACAAAGCTCCAGCTCCTCAAACACCTTTGCAACCATGTCACGCTGTTCATGAAAAAAACGGATAAGTTCCGTTTTCCCGCCGAAATTTTCATTCAGCCACTCAAAGAAGCAGTCCGCATCAAAGCCCATATAATACAGTGGACGGGCAAGCAGCCTTATAAGCGAATGTTTCATCGAAAAGTCCGACAGCAAATACTCTTCGATTTTTGGCAGAAACAGAACCGCCTGACAGTCACAGCTGTGGCTTAAACGCAGTGCCGCCAATTCCGAATAAATCTCATTTTCCGAATACACTATATTCACCCCAACAAAAAACCGACCCGCACGAACAGGATTCGCACAGGTCGGCAAAAGAATCAATTAAAATCAGTCGTTTACATAGGGGAGCAGAGCGATGTGTCTGGCTCTCTTGATAGCAACTGTCAGCTCTCTCTGATGGAAAGCGCAGGTGCCTGTAACACGTCTGGGAAGGATCTTAGCTCTGTCAGTCATGCACTTCTTGAGTCTGTTGATATCCTTATAATCAATTCTGTCGATTCTGTCATCGCAAAACAGGCAGACTTTTCTACGGGTTCTCTTAGCGCCGTTTCTGGGAGTTCTTTTTTCCTCCATTGTATTTTCCTCCTTACAAAATAATAGTTGTTCAGGTCATATCAGAAAGGAAGCTCGCCGTCGCTTACTACCTCTTCAAAATCCCCGAGATCTCCGAAGGACATAGAAGCGGGAGCAGCCGACTCAGCCTGTGCTCTTGCGGGAGCAGCGGACTGCTGAGGCTGTCTGAAAACCTCGGGCGGCGGGGGCGGAGCAAAATCGTTATAGCCGCTGTTATTCTGTGCGGGCTTGTCGCCTGCAAAGTTAATGTTATCCGCATAAACCTCGGTAACATAATGCTTTACCTCGGGGTGACGGGAATCAGGATAATTTCTTGTTCTGAGGCTGCCCTCGACAATTATCATGCGTCCCTTAGCAAAATACTTGCTGACAAACTCAGCTGTATGACGCCATGCGACAACACTGATGAAATCTGCCTGTTTTTCTTGTCCCTGGGGTGTATAATCCCTGTCACAAGCAACAGTGAATGAGCACACGCTTACACCGCTCTGAGTCTGTTTCAGCTCGGGATCTGCAGTAAGTCTGCCCTGTAAAATCACCTTATTCAGCATAATCGATTACTCCTTTCCGAAAAATCACATTGTTGATTACTTAACTGTGATCAGAGAACGCAGAACGCCGTCAGTGATCTTGAACACACGGTCAAGCTCTGCGGGGAAACCGGGTTCGCAGGTGTAAGTGTAGAGAACGTAGTAGCCCTCTGTTTCGTCGTTGATGGGGTATGCAAGCTTTCTCTTGCCCCACTCGTCAACAGACTCAACTGTGCCTGCAGCTGCGATCATGCCCTTGAACTTCTCGACGAGTGCCTTAACAGCGTCCTCACCGTTAGTCATGCTGAAAACAACCATTGTTTCATAAGTTGCGTTTACCTTAGCCATTTAAAATGCACCTCCTCTTGGATTACGCCCACACTCTTACGGTATGAGCGAGGATAACATTAGAATTATATCACTTTTATATGAGCTTGTCAAGTGGTTTTTTAAATATTTTTAGTGTTGAATGTTGAGAGTTGAGTGTTGAGTTATCGGAGTTACATTAAATTCAACGCTTATCACTTAACACTCAACATTATTTTCCGCTTTTTTCCACCGCTGCCCTGATGAAATCCGCAAACAGCTTCTGGGGCTTGTTGGGTCTGGACTTAAACTCGGGGTGGAACTGCACGCCCACGAACCAGGGGTGATTCTTTACCTCAACGATCTCCACAAGACGTTCATCGGGGGACATACCCGCAATGGACAGTCCCGCTTCGGTCAGCTGCTTTCTGAACGCATTGTTGTATTCCCAGCGGTGACGGTGACGCTCGTAAATAAGGTCCTCGCCGTAAATTTTCCTTGACAATGAACCCTCAGTCAGCTTGCAGGGATAAAGTCCCAGACGCATGGTTCCGCCCTTTTCGGTAATTGCCTTCTGATCCTCCATAATGTCGATAACAGGATATTCGGTCGCACCGAACTCGGTAGAGTTTGCGCCCGTCATTCCGCAGACATTTCTCGCAAATTCCGCAACAGCCATCTGCATTCCCAGACAAATGCCGAACAGGGGCACCTTGTTCTCTCTTGCGTATCTGATAGCTTCTATCATGCCCTCGATACCTCTGTCGCCGAATCCGCCCGGAACGATGATGCCATCGCACATATTCAGCATTTCATCGGCAGTTTCGGGGGTGATCTCCTCGGAATTTATCCACTTTATGTCCACAACAGCGTCATTAACGATACCGCCGTGACGAAGTGCCTCGGCAACCGACAGATAAGCATCGGGCAGAGCCACATATTTGCCTACAAGACCGATAGTTACACGCTTTTCGGCATTCTTCTGACGGTTTACCATATCTACCCATTCGGTAAGATCGGGCTTCTTGTTTTCCAGTCCCAGATGATGGCAAACGCTGTCTGCAAGACCCTCATTTTCCAGCCACAGGGGAACCTCATACAGGGACGGCGCAGTCAGATTCTGGATAACGTCCTCGGGACGGATATTGCAGAAAAGTGCGATCTTTTTGCGCATATCCTCGGGGATCTCCCGCTCGCTGCGGCATACTATAACATTGGGCTGGATCCCGAGAGAAAGCAGCTCCTTTGCGGAATGCTGTGTAGGCTTGGATTTCAGCTCCTCGGAGCCCGCAATATAAGGCACAAGAGTAACATGGATATACATAGCGTTCTCCCTGCCGACTTCGGTAACTACCTGCCTGATAGCCTCCAGGAAGGGCGTAGACTCGATGTCGCCAACAGTTCCGCCGATCTCGGTGATAACAATGTCCGTCTGAGTTTCCTTGCCGACTTTATAGACTCTTTCCTTTATCTCGTTGGTGATGTGAGGGATAACCTGAACGGTACCGCCCAGATAATCGCCCCGTCTTTCCTTATTAAGTACCGTCCAGTAGATCTTACCTGTGGTGACGTTGGAATTTACGGACAAATTTTCGTCGATAAAACGCTCGTAGTGACCGAGATCCAGGTCGGTTTCCGCACCGTCATCGGTAACGAACACTTCGCCGTGCTGATAGGGTGACATAGTACCGGGGTCAACATTGATATAGGGGTCAAATTTCTGAATGGTAACTCTGTGACCCCTTGCTTTCAGCAGTCTGCCGAGGGAAGCGGCTGTAATACCCTTTCCGAGTCCCGAAACAACGCCGCCCGTTACAAAAATATACTTTACCGGCATTTTATTTTCCTCCTTGATTTGGTATAATAAACACATTTAGACTATTATATCATACTTTTCGTGTTTATGCAAGGATTTTTTTATTAACAAATGGGTAATATATCAAGCCTTATACTCAAACCTATCAAACCGCACAAACCCCAGCTCCCTCAGCCGCCGAACGCTGTCCTCAACATCGCTCTCCCCGTTAAATCCCTTAATCAGCGGAACACGAATGCAGATCCGCTCGGGCGGCACAAGCTTTATGAGCCTTTGCAGATTTTCCGTAACAGCCCTGTTATCCGAACCTGTGTAGGCACGGTAGATCTCGCTGTTCATATCCTTTATGTCAATGTACCATTCGTCAATGTCCTCGGCAATTTTCTCAACATATTCCCACGGACAATTAAGCGACGTTTCAATATTAACGCTCCACATGGCATATTTCCGACAGAAATTATGGATAAAATCGGGCTGCATAAGCGGTTCGCCCCCGCCGAAGGTTATGCCGCCGTTTGTTGTCAGGAAATACAGGTTGTCTATCTTCACACGGTCATAAAGCTGTTCGGCGGAAAAGCTGCCCAGAAACGCCCTGCCGTTCCAGGAATGTGGATTCAAGCAGTATTTGCATCTCAGGGGACACCCCGCCGTTACCACAAGCGTCCTGACACCCTTTCCGTCAATTCCCATTCTAAGGCGGTCGATACCCGAAACCGCCAGCAGGGGTTTTTCAATTATTGTTTTCATAGTCAAATTTCAGTTCCCAAAAATGCACCTTATAAATGAGTTCGCAGTAACAGTTTTCGTTCAGCTCTTTAAGACGGGATAGTGCTTCTTCGTCCATTTTAAGGACATCTTTCACGGAAAAACTCCCCGACCTCATAAGAAGCCGCAAGGACATTTCGGACAGCTCCAGCCCCGCCAGCGGACCGTTTTTGACTGCTTCTATTTCCTCCTTGCTGTGGTAAATATTTTTATCATCGGATTGACCTACACGGATAATATTACAATCAGACGAATCATAATAGCCATCAATATCATCATCGGAATATGGCAGTCCCTGCAAACGCCAAGTGCCGTCAAATACAGATTTAATATCTTCAATGATTTCTTCAAGCCTTGCAATAGGGTGAAATCCCGATTTTGTTTTCGCATTATCTGTCGGTATAACAACATTTTCGCCCGCTGCTTTTCTCTTTTCCAATTCCCCGTTAAGAAATTCAAGCTCCGAATCGCACTTAGGGCAGGTACCTCTGCATTCGCCCTCATAGGTACATTCCTCAAAATCCATATCAATGTTATTTTCCTCCGCAATACTCTTTCTTACCGAACGCAGATAGCGGCATTTTTCCTTTCCGTCCATAAAATTCACCTTCAAAAATCATCTGTAATTATGATACCACACCCATTCCCGAAAATCAACCGTCCAACCGTCCAATGTCCGTAATTTTACCCATTTAAACAAAAATTTCCTTATGCCCGCAGTTTTCCCGCCGCCTTTGTAAACGCAGACGAAACTTTTAAATATATTTTCTTGACTTAATCCTCGGTTTACGCTATAATAAAAGTAACTGCAAATTCCGATAAATTTCGATGATAGGAGCGTTAAAATGAACAGAATAAAGGTAACCATCTGCGGCAAGGAATATTCTCTGAAAACCGCCGAAAATGCAAGCTATGTGCTGAATCTGGCAGCGGAGCTTGAAAGCAAAATAAACAACATGGTCAACTCGGGCAACGGCGTTTCCGTACAGACCGCCGCCATACTTATCGCCCTGTCCGCTATGGACGACGCAAACAAGGCAAATCAAAGCGTTGACAATATCCGCACCCAGATCAAGCAGTATGTTGACGAAGCCGCAAAGGCAATGCTGGAGCGTGACGAAGCCATAAAGGACAAGGAATCCCTTAAATCCAAGCTTTCGGGGTTGGAAAACGACCTGAAAATTCAGAAAATAGCAGGCGATGTTTCCCGAAAAGCCGATGAATATCTTAACAAGAAAAGCTAATGCGGAACATTGAAATATTAGCCCCCGCAGGCTCTCCCGAAAGCCTTGAAGCCGCACTTCGATGCGGCGCAAACGCCGTTTACATCGGCTCAAAACGGTTCTCCGCAAGGGCGTCTGCCAAAAACTTTGACGAGAACGAGCTTTTTGCGGCGGCGAAGCTGTGTCATCTCCACAACGCAAAGCTGTATCAGGCGATAAATACGGTGATCTCCGACAGTCAGCTGCCCGAACTGCTTGACGAGCTGCGCATTGCCGCCGAAGCGGGCGTTGACGGATTTATCGTGCAGGACTTAGGCGCAGCGGCCATAATGCGCAGGACTGTCCCCGAAATACCCATTCACGGGTCAACGCAGATGACCGTACACACCCCCGAGGGCGCACGGCTTGCAAAGGAGCTGGGCTTTACACGAATTGTGGCAGCCCGTGAGCTGTCCAAACGGGAGATCGAACGGCTTTGCAAAGAGGACATTGAAGTGGAGGTTTTCGTCCACGGAGCACACTGTATGTCCGTGTCGGGGCAATGCTATATGTCCGCACTTATCGGGTCAAGAAGTGCCAACCGAGGGGGCTGCGCACAGGCTTGCCGTCTGCCCTTTTCCGCAAAGGGAAAGCCTTTCGGCAGCGACCCCGAATGTGCCCTGTCCCTTAAAGATATGTGCCTTATCCCCTATTTGAACGAGCTTCGTCAAATGGGCGTTTCCTCCCTGAAAATTGAGGGGCGAATGAAGCGTGCGGAATATGTGGGTGCTGCCGTAACAGCCTGTCGCACAGCTTTGGACGGCGGTTCTCCCGATTTGGAAACTCTCCGTGCGGTGTTCTCCCGAAGCGGATTTACCGACGGATATTACAAGGAAAAGCTTTCGGCGGATATGTTCGGAACACGCCGAAAGGAGGACGTTACCGCTGCCGAAGCCGTTCTTCCGCAGCTTCGGGAATTGTACCGAAAGGAACGCAAATGCTCCTCGGTGTCCTTTTCTTTGGACGTTCAAAAGGACAAGCCCTGCCGTCTGACAGCGTCTGCGGACGGGTATTCGGCAGATATAACGGGAAATATTCCCCAAACCGCCGAAAATCGTCCTATTTCGTATGATTTTGCCGAAAAACAGCTTTCAAAGCTTGGGGGAACTGTCTACGATCTCGGCGGACTTGACTTCTTCGCGGACGACGGACTTGCCGTTTCCGCAGCCGAACTGAACGCTATGCGCCGAACCGCAGTAGAACAGCTTGACAGCCTGCGTTCCGAGGGGAAAAAGTGCGAATTTAACACCGTTCCTCTTGAATTTACGGGAATTTCGCAGCGAAGAAGCCCGAAAAAGCTGCGTTTTATGGCGTATAAGGCGGAGGAATTTCTGAAATTATCGGCAGAAACGCTGTCCGCTGCCGAAATGCTTATCCTGCCCCTTCGGGAGATGGAAAGGCTGTCCCCCGACGATTTAAAAAGGCTGTCGGAAAGCACGATTTTGTGCGCCGCTCCCCCGAGATTTATTTCCGATGAAAGCAAGGTCACAGAAGCTCTGAAACGGCTGAAAGCTGCAGGGATAGACCACATTTACTGCTCAAATCTTGCCCATATCCAAACGGCAAAAAGCCTGGAAATGACTATCCACGGCGGTGCGGAGCTGAACATTTTCAACTCTGCTGCGGCAAACGAACTGGCAAGGCTGGGTGCAGCGGACATTACCATGTCCTATGAACTGAAACTGACGCAAATTGAACGAATCAAATCTCCCGTGCCTACGGGCATTTACGCCTACGGCAGACTGCCCCTGATGCTCTGCAGAAGCTGTCCCGTGAAGGCGTCCGTAGGCGGCTGCAAAAAGTGTACGGGACGGCTCACCGACCGCACGGGAAGAAGCTTTCCCGCTGTCTGCGACGGAGCGTCCACGGAAATTTTGAACAGCGATATCCTCTGCCTGTCCAACCGCTTGGGGGATGTGAAAAACGTGTCCTTCCTGACCCTGAGATTTACGGAGGAAAGCAGTGTTGACATCAGCCGCATTACCGAAGCCTATCTCACAGGCGAAAAATATCATATCCCCGAAAAGCTGGGAAAGCCCACAAACGGGCTGTATTTCAGGGGAATTCTATAAATACCGAAAGGAGCTGCTCAGATGAACAGCGGTATCAAGAAAACCATTGCATTTATATTTTTCCTGCTGGCGGGGGTCATTACAGGCTCGCTTATTGCCCACATCTGCTCGGGAACGCCCTATCTTTCGTGGCTGGCGTTTGAAAAGACAGTGGGACTGTCCACCTCCTCGCCGCTCATACTTGACTTAGTTGTCTGCAAGCTGGCATTCGGCTTTACATTTACGGCAAATGTGGCGCAGATAATCTGCGTGATACTGTCGTTTATCCTGTATAACAAGACCTGTAAAGGGCTGTGACCTTACGAAAAATGTCGGTTTCTGTTAGTTTTCACAAAAAATCGCAAAAATATTTATCAATGATTTTTTCGGAAAACTCTTTACAAGATGTAAGATTTGTTATATAATTTACAATATGTTGACCTATGCTTTTCGGGAGGTGACGAAGTGAACAAAGACTTTCCGAGGGTGATTACACTCCTCAGAAAAGAACGGAATATCAGCCAGAAAAAGGCTGCACAGGACTTGGGAGTTTCACAGGCTCTGCTGTCCCATTACGAAAAAGGAATAAGAGAATGCGGCCTTGATTTTATCGTTCGTGCCGCTGATTATTACGGAGTATCCTGCGATTACCTTCTGGGACGTTCCCCCGAGCCTGCGGGAAAGACTATATCCTTTGACGATATTGAGGAACAGGACCCCATGGCAAAGGAGCATCAAGGTGCAGGCGGAATGATGGCTTCATTTAACAAAAAGCTTATTGTAAACTCGGTAAATGTGCTTTTTTCTCTCGTCCAGAAAACGGAAAGCAACTCCCTTATGAAAGAGGTTTCGGGTTTCCTTATGCTGGCTGTGTACAGAATGTTCCGCAAGGTATATTCCTCAAATCCCAAAAATGACCCGAATTTCTTCACGGTAAATGAAATTATGGCGGACAGTGCGGCTTCGGCGGCTATGTCCTTGTGTGCGGCAAATGCGGAGGCTGCGGCAAAGGGCGTCAAGGTAGGCGGCGGAGATGTTGCCGCTGTCAGCGATGAAACGGTCATTACCTCCACAACACTTTCGGAGAAATACCCCGCTTTGTCCTCGTCAATTCTGAACATTATCAAGAACAGCGAGGCTAAAATTCGTGACCTTAACGGCAGCGATGAATGATTTTGAATATTACGGCGAACGGCAATTGCTGTTCGCTGTTTTTTTGTTCGTGAAATTCCAATTTTTTTAACGAAAAATCCCGTTGATTTGCACCGAAAAACGTGCTATAATTATTACATATGACATTTTCAAAAAGGAGCATTTAATATGAAAACCCTCGAAGAAGTAAGAAAAGAATTTGAATCCGACCGCTACGCCACCGAAAACGGCGCAGTTGTGGAATCCTTCGGCGAAAAAACCGCCGTATGCGCCCTGACGCTTACAAGCCGCCACCGCAACGCTATGGGAAATGTTATGGGTGCGGTTTATTTCACTCTGGCGGATTTTGCCTTTGCGGTTGCCACTAATCACGAGAAAATGTCCACCGTTTCCCTGACCTCGGAAATAAGCTTTTTCGGACAGCCCAAGGACGACCGTCTGACCGCAGAAGCCACCTGCGTAAAGGACGGCAGAAGCACCTGCTATTACCGTGTTGACGTAAAGGACGGTACGGGAAGAATGTGTGCAGCCGTTTCAGTAACGGGTTATCATTTGGGTTAAGAAAAATCGCATTTCACAAAGCGGGACGGGGAACCCGTTCCCTACAAATATGTTTGCCGCCGCAAGGAGGAACATAAATGAAAGGAGGCACTCTGCTTGTTTAAGAAAATCATATCGGCAATACGTGCATGGTTTTTCATAATCGTTACATTGGCAGCCTTGGGACTTTGCGCAGTCAGACTGATGAAGCTGCAGATAGTTATGGGCGAGGACTACCTTAATCAGTCCAAAACAAGCAGCTACGGCAATCAGCCTATCAGTGCCGCCCGAGGTGAAATTGTGGATTCCTCGGGAAATCTTATCGTCAAGAACAAGGTGGGCTTCAATATCGTGCTGGAAAAGGCATTTTTCCCCACCGAAAATGACGAACAGAACCGTATTATCCACCGTGTAGCCTCCCTCCTTGCCCGTGACGGTGAGGACTGGATAGACAATCTCCCCATCAGCTCGGCACAGCCCTTTGTTTTCCTGCCCGACCAGGAAACGGCAGTGGCAAAGGTGCAGAAAAATCTCAATCTCCAAAGCTATTCCACCGCCGAGGACTGCATTATGGAAATGCGTGAACGCTACGGCATTTCCACCGAATACACCGTTGAAGAAGCCCGTATTATTGCGGGAATACGCTACGAAATGGCGCAGAAGAACTTCTCCGTTTCCAACCGCTACACCCTCGCCGAGGACGTGCTCATGGACACGGTCATCAAGATAAAGGAGCTTACCTACGAGCTGCCCGGCGTTGACGTTATCGAGGACGCTGTGCGAACCTACGAGGTGGGCGACATTCTCCCCCACGCTATCGGCACCGTTGGGGCGATAGATGCCGAGGAATACGCCGTTCTGAAGGACAGGGGCTACGGTCTGAACGATGTTGTGGGAAAAAGCGGCATTGAAAAGGCTATGGAGGAATATCTCCGAGGAAAGGACGGCGTTCGTCAGCTGGAAATGGTTGACGGAAAGGTGGTTTCCGATACCGTCACCGAGGAGGCTATCCCCGGGAATACGGTTCAGCTTACGGTAGATTCCGATTTTCAGCGGCAGCTTCAAGCCATTCTCGAAAGGCACATTGTCTATCTGCAAAATCAGACCGAGCCCGACGCAAAGGGTCTTACCGCCAATGCAGGTGCCATCGTGGTTCAGGACGTGAAAACGGGCGCTGTTCTGGGAATGGCGACCTATCCCACCTACGACATCAACGACTATCTGGACAATTACCAAGAGGTTGTCAGCAGAGAAAATTCACCCCTGACAAACCGTGCAGTCAACGGACTTTACCGTCCAGGCTCCACCTTTAAGACGGTGACAGCGACTGCTGCACTGAATGAGGGTATAATCACCGAAAATTCAACTATATTTTGCGGACATAAGTACACCTATTACCCCGACTGGCAGCCGCCCCCGGGCTGTCTGGGCTGGCACGGAAACATAAATGTTGTCACTGCCCTTGAAAAATCCTGCAACATTTTCTTCTATGATGTGGGACGGCAGATGGGCATTGACACCCTTGCAAGATACGCCTCCATGTTCGGTCTGGGCGAGCCTACGGGTCTGGAGATCGGCGGTGCTACGGGATATGTGGCATCTCCCGCAACCTTTGAACGCTTCGGCTGGGAATGGAATACAGGTAATGTTATCCAGGCGGCTATCGGACAGTCGGAAACAAATATTACGCCCATACAGATGTGCGGTCAGGCACTTACAATTGCTAACAAAGGTGTGCGGTACCGTCCCTATATCGTGGACAGTATACATACCTATAATATGGAAGAACTTGTCAAAAAGACGCAGCCCGTAACGGCGGCAGTTGTCCCCGACAACACGGGTATCACCTTTGACACGGTGAAAAAAGGCATGATAGCAGTGTCCAAGACCGTCCGTGCCCATAACAGCAAGGTACCCTTTGAGGTTTCCCTGTCAAATCTGCCCTTTGAGGTGGCTATCAAGACAGGTTCTCCCCAAAAAACGGCGGACATCAGCAGCTCGGCGGTTATCGGCTTTGCACCCGCAGACGACCCGCAGATAGCCTTCGCCTGCTACGTTGAGGAGGGCGAATATGCGAAATATATGGTTCGCTCCATAATCGACGTATATTTCGGTACGGGGGACGGCAAGCCCATCACCGCAGACAGCATTGTTACCACCGCTCCCGCCGAGGAATCCACACCCGAAACTCTCTCCGACACCGCAGAAACGACGGTCACCACCGTTCCCGAAGAATAAACCCGAAAGGAAAATCACCCCAATGGTAAAGCTAATCGCCACCGATATGGACGGCACTCTTCTCAACTCAAAAAAGGAGCTTCCCCCCGATTTCCGGGAAACTCTCGATATGCTGGACAGCAAAAACGTCCGCTTCTGCATTGCCAGCGGACGTTCATTCACAACGCTGAAAATCAATTTCGACGGATATACGGACAGAATGAACTTCATCTGCGACAACGGCGCATTCATCGTCATTGACGGAAAGCCCGTCAGCGTCAGCATTATCCCCGCCGAAACCGTTTCCGAGCTGATAAAGATCTGCCGCTCCCTGGTCGGCGTAACGCCCGTTTTATGCGGCATGAACGGCACCTATTTCGACGACTGCACCTCCGAGCTTTATGAGGAGGTCAGCCGTTTTTATCTGAATTTCACCCGTGTGGACGACATTTCAAAGGTGAAGGACGACATTTTCAAGGTGGCGCTGTGCGATGCGGGAAATCCTATGAACCATTCCCTGCCCGTTTTTCGTGAGAGATTTGGGGACAGCCTTTCCCTTGCCGCCTCGGGACCGCTCTGGATGGACGCTATGAACAAAGGCGTAAACAAGGGAGAGGCACTGAAAATCATTCAGAAGCATCTGGGCGTTTCCCGTGAGGAAACTATGGCGTTCGGCGACTATTTTAATGATACGGAGCTTTTGCAGAACGCCGAATTCAGCTATGCTATGGCAAATTCCCACCCCGATATGTTTAAAATTGCCAAATACCGCACCGATACCAACGAAAATTTCGGAGTGACTAAAGCTATAAAGAATTATTTTGGGTACTGATACTGCATATATTCGTGAATATTTGCATAAATCAGACCGATAGTCATGTGTTCTTAACAAAAATCAGTTAAATTCAGCAGATAAAAGGAAAATTCTGCAATCTGGTTAATTCCCGGTAACGTACGCATTAACTTTTTAGTATGTTAATATAAAAAAAGCTTGACTTTACTGCGAAAACATTGTATAATATTACTATGGGTTAATTTGAGATAATCTTTGTATTTTACAGCAAAGGACGTATATATATACATGAACGATTCTAATAAATTGGGGCTGAATTATAAACCGCTTCTCCTGATGACAGGTATTTTGCCCGCTGCTGCGGTGGCTTGCCTTGTGGGGGCATTTTTTGCCGACGGCGGCGCAAAGCTCATACTTATCGGCGCAGCGGCGGTTTTTCTGCTGCTTCTTATTCCCATTTTCAAGCAGATAGGTGCTATAAAGCAGGCAAACAAGCTGCTTGAGGCACTTGAAGAGAATATCCCCGACCTTCGGTATCTGGTGTTCAACGCCTCGGCGGACACCGCTGTTGTTCCCGAGGAATTCTGCGATATTGCTAATATCACCCGCACACCCGAAAGCACATGCGGCAAAATGGTATTTGCCGACAGGGACAGGTATGTGAAGCTGCTCTCCGCCCTCACCGCCGACCCCTCCGACGAGTTTCAGAATGTTTACCGCTCTCCCCTTAACAGCGAAAGATGGTACAGCGTTGTCACCTTTGATGCGGGCTATTGCAGTTATACAATAATTACCGACGCTACCGACAAGGTACATTCACGGGATATGATACGTGACCTGCGAAGCTATGACTCCACCACGAAGCTTCTGAGCTACGAGGCATTCACCGAAGCCCTTGCCGCTGTTACCGCAAAGGGTCTGGGCTGCTGCGTGGTTCAGTTCCACATAAACGGTCTGGAAAGAATTACCTCGGTAATCGACTATGCAGCCGCAGAAAGGGTGCTTATTTCCATCTCCGACTGCCTGAAAAGCTTTGTTTCAAACGAGATTATCGCAGGCAGACGCAACAGCAACGAGTTCGTTATGCTCATAAACGGCCCCGACCACGATTCAGTCAAGAATATGGTTTCGGAGATATGCTCAAGAGTCAACAAAAACGCCGCCCAGTGCTCCGACGAGCTGAAGCTGCCCGTCTACTCCTACTGCGGCTACTGCCTCTGCCCCGAGCAGGCGTCCGAGCTGAATTCCATACTGTCCGCCGCCGACTTTGCCGCATTTGAAGCGGAAAGCGCAGGCTCTTCCATTCCGCAGAAATTCAACCCCGTTTCCTTCGAGAAAAGGCAGGAGGATTACCGACGGATACAGGTGTTCGACGACCTTATTTCGGGAAACGAGATCGATTATTGGTTCCAGCCTATTGTTGACGCCAGAACAGGCGAGATACACGGCTATGAATCCCTTATGCGCCCCAGAACTATCGAGGGTGTGAAATTTACGCCCTTTGATGTGCTGACCCTTGCGCAGGAGCAGAATATGCTTGACGAGATAGAGCGTCTTACCTTCTTCAATACCATTACCAAGGTCTACGAAAATCAGGACCTTTTCAAGGACAGAAAGGTTTTCCTGAACTCTATACCAAGCTGCTGCCTTTCCGAAAACGACTACAACTATCTGCTGGAAAATTACGTTGCTCTGTTTGACTACCTGGTTATCGAGATAACAGAAAGCAGCGAAATGTCCCTGAAAACCATCGAAAAGCTGAGAGAACGCTTTGTTTCCCACAAGTCCCTTATTGCGCTGGACGACTACGGCACAGGCTATTCAAACGAGTCAAATCTGCTGAAATCCCAGCCTAACTACATAAAGATAGACCGTTCGCTGCTGACAGGCATCGACTCCAATGCCCAGAAGCAGCACCTTGTTTCCAATATGATAAACTTCGCTTCAAAGCACGACATCAAGGTCATTGCCGAGGGCATTGAAACTGCCGAAGAGCTGGAAACCGTCATCAATCTGGACGTTGACCTTATACAGGGCTTCTTCACCTGCCGTCCTCAGGCGGTTATCCTCCGCGAGATCTCCGCAGATGTCAAGGAGCTTATAGCCGAGATAAATCTCAGAAGAAAAAGAGGGGACAAAAAGGTCTTTGAGGTTGCGGACAACGAAACAGTCGACTGCACAAAGGCCGCTCTTTCGGGCTTTACCGATATTCTTATCACAGGCAGAAGAGCAACTGTCACAAGCAAAAGCTCCCGCTGCGTCCCCATCAGCATTACGATCCCCAGAGGAATTAACTGCGATATTACCTTTGATAATATTTCCATCGAGGGACTGGACAGACCTGCCGTTATGGTTGAGGAGGGTGCTGTTGCAAATATCGGCATCAACGGCAAAAACCATATCAAGGGCGAGGGCATCAGAGTTCCCAAGGGCGCAAGGGTACTGTTTATCGGCGACGGCGAGCTGGATATGGAATGTGACGTAAACGGCAAGGCTTGTATCGGCGGCGGAGCTTCGGAGGACTTCGGCGAGATAGTCATGAATATGACCGGTGACATCAGCGTTTCCGCAAACTGCGATGCCAGCGTCGGTATCGGCGGCGGTTTGGCTGACGGATCAACTCTCAAGCTTGTACAGGGCAATGTGAAGATAAGAACCACAGGCGAAAAGACCGTCGGCATGGGCTTCTATAAAGGAAACGGCATTATCTCCCTTATCAAGGGAACGCTGGACATTGAATCCTGCGGCGCAACTGCGGTAGGTTTGGGCGTTATGAAGGGCAATATCAGTCTGGAAAGCTGCGTCGATCTGAAGGTAACCTGCTCGGGCGACAGCTGCGCCTGCGTAGGTGCGCATAATGGCAGCACGGGAATCGTTCAGATAAATTCGGGCAATGTGGCAATAGATGTCAAATCAAAGGAAGCCACGGGTATCGGCGGAGTTGGTGCTAACCTTGAAACGATCATACACTCCGGTTCTGTCAGCGTTCACGGCGAGGGCGGTATGCTTTACGGTCTGGGCGACAGCTCGGGCGATGGCACGCTTACCATTGAAAGCGGATATGTCAACCTGTTTATCCTTTCCGCCAACGGAAAAGCGGCAGGTGTCGCAAACGGAAAAACCGTTATTTTCGGCGGAAATATCGTCAGCAATACTATTGATGATATTCAGGCTGTCGGTCCCTACGACCTTCCCCTTAAAATGCACAGGATAAAATGCAGCGGACCCTTCAACAAGGAGATAAAATCCTCTAAGGGCACTTACAGCTATGTTGCCGAAAACGACGAGAATTTGGACGAGCTGTGCATATATCTCCCCGAAGATGCGGAAGTTGTCTGACCTTGCAAAAGCTGCCATAGGTGTCCCCCGCTTTTTCGGGAGGGCACCTATTATTGTGTATTGTCATATGAGAACTCAATAAAGCAAAATTATTGACAAATACACAAAATTTGTGTAGAATTATACTAAACACCATTTAAATCACGGAGAAGAAATCGGCGCAAAAAGCGTAAACTGTTGAAAAGAGTTTTGCGTATATGGTTTTTTGCGCCGAGAGATTCCCGTGATTAATGAGTGTTTAGTATTAATACTAAGGAATTACCGATTAAATCAATGATTTCATTTTTCTTGTTGCCTAAGTGACGTATCAGGGTGGGTGTTCCCCCGCCGAAGACGGGGGAACACCCATTAATCAGTATTTCAAGTATCTCTCAGCAAAAAACACATCCGATAGTTAATAAAAGGAGCTATTGATATGATAAAAATATCAAAAGTGCTTTCTGCGGCAGCGGCAATGCTGCTTGCAGTCATAATATCTGCCGTTACTTCATTTGCGGCAGATGACGATATCTGTCTGTTTGAAGGCGAAAAAAGGTCAAACGGAGGTTGGGGTCAGGCGTTTTCCCTCAATATCCGCTCAAATGATAAGTACGAAAATCTCATGCTTATGCTTAACGAAAACAGCAAAATATATGTGTATCTTGAGTTTGAAGGCACTCCCCCCGCAGGCACAAACGGCGTGGAATTTATCCTCCAGAAATGGGAAACGCAAAACAGCCAACAGATATGGGCACGCTCAGCCCCCACCGAGATCACAGAAAATACGGCTGTCTTTGACCATAACGCACTGGTGACCGCCCTGGGCACGGACGATCTCTCCATCGTTGACCACATATACGTCTGCGATACAGGAGCCGTTATCAAGGTAACAAAGGTCGTATTTGACATAAGGGGCGATGGCGTCAGCGGCGAAACCGCAGATGTTCCTGAAGCGGGCGAAACTATCAGCATCGATCCGCCCACAGAAACCTCCGCCGAGGAAACGCAGGCGGAAACCACTTCCGCTTCGGAAGAGTCCTCAGCCCATACCGAAATCAGCGAAAATACAACAGCCTCCTCCGCCGACGAAAGTGCCACCGAAGCCGCAGAGGAAACCAAAGAAAGCAGCCCTGTCAATATACAAGCCATAGTAGTTGCCGTCATTATCGGAATTACATTGATCGTTGCCGTTATTATCGTTATTGTATATAAGTCCCGTGAGAAATACTATTGATATTTCTCTGTCTGCATCACGGTGAAAATCTTGTGAAAATTGCACTAAAGCATTATAATGTTATTGACAAATAGACGAAATCGGTGTAAAATTAAAATGCTGATTTTACAAACATCATATCGCAAATTACATCATAATTTAAAGGAGCTGTTAATATGAAAAAAATGTCAAAATTGCTTTCTGCGGCAGCCGTAACGCTGATTGCACTCATAATGTCCGCTGTGACGGCATTTGCGGCAGAGGATGACATTCTTGTATTTGAGGGCGAAGGAAAATCAAACGGAAGCTGGGGACAGGCTTATAACATTAATATCCGTGCAGATGAAAAAAATGCTCAGCTTATTCTTATGCTGAATGAAAGCAGTAAGGTATATGTAGATTTTGAGCTTGAAGGCACGCCTACAATAAACACTCAGGGCATTGAATTTATCCTCCAGAAATGGGAAAAGGAAGGCGGCGACCAAAAATGGGCACAGACACCTCCCACAGAAATCACAGACGGCGTGGCAACATTTGATTACGCTTCCATGGTCGATACATACGGCTCTGATGATTTCTCCACCGTTGACCAGATATATATAGGCGACACAGGTGCTGTACTTACGGTAAAAAAGATCGTATTCGACATTAACGGTGACGGCGTAAACGGTGATACAGTAGATATTCCCGAAATCAAAAGCGAGCCCGATACCGCAGAAGAAACAACTGTGACCGAAGAGGAAAAATCCGAGGAAACCACCAAAAAGGCTGACGAGGACAAAGCCGAAGAAACCACCGCCGAAGCCGAGGAAGAAGAAAGCAGTTCGGGCGGCGTCAATGTGGTGCTTATCGTTGTTATTGCAGTTGTGGTCATTGCGGCTGTTGTAGTCGTTATTGTTCTGAAAAACCGCAAAAGATATTATTGATGTAATACTAAGAACCGATTAAAAAGTGAATAAAAATTCTGCACAAAAACTTGCGTATATGGTTTTTGTGCAGAATTTTTATCTACACTTTTATTGGTTATTAGTATTTCTCCGCTTCCGTTTTCGGGGGCGGGGATTTTTTTCCTTAGAAAAACTTTATACTTTTCACAGGCTTTCTTAAGGTTTCTGTTTTATAATGGTATTATAGAATAACAAATCTCTATGAAAGGATAGAAAGCTATGGATTATGTCCTCCGAACCTTTGGACTGTCAAAGGCATATAAAAAGAAAAACGTGCTGGAAAACGTAAATATCAACGTCCGCAAGGGCGATATTTACGGCTTTATTGGCAGAAACGGCGCAGGCAAGACCACGCTTATCAAGCTTGTTTCGGGAATTGCGGCTCCCACGGGCGGTTCTATTGAGCTGTTCGGCAGCAACGACCTGAATATGCAAAGAAAGCGTATAGGCACAATTATCGAATATCCCTCGGTATACCCAAACCTCAGCGCACGGCAGAATCTTGAGGTCTACCGCCGCCTTTACGGTATCCCCGACACCAACGCCATTGACAACATTCTTGACGCAGTAGGTCTTGGGGACGTGGGCAAAAAGCCCGCAAAGGCGTTTTCCCTGGGTATGAAGCAGCGTCTGGGAATTGCCGCTGCTCTTCTGGGAAATCCCGATTTTCTCCTTCTGGACGAACCCACCAACGGTCTTGACCCCGAGGGAATCACCGAAATACGTGACCTGCTTATCCGTCTGAACACCGAAAATAACATCACTATGCTCATATCAAGCCACATTCTCGGGGAACTGTCCAAAATAGCCACCTGCTACGGCATTATCAAGGACGGTCAGCTGATGGAGGAAATAACCGCCGAGGAGCTTTCCGTCCGCTGCAAACGCTGTCTGAAAATTACCGTGGACGACACCGCAAAAACAGCGTCCATTCTGGAAAATCAGCTTCACACGCAGAATTACGACATTCTCCCCGAAAACGTGGTTCGCATTTTCGATTTTCTGGACGATGCGGGACGGATAAATTCCGAGCTTGTGAAAAACGGCGTAAACGTCAAGTCGCTGACCTCGGCAGGCGCAGATCTGGAGGAATACTTCATTGAGAAGATGGGAGGGTTCAAGAAATGATAAATATGCTCCGTTCGGATATGTATAAAATGTTCCGTGCCGTAAGCTTTCGTGTGCTGCTGATAACGGCTGCGGTAATATGCGTTTTTTCGGCATTTTTCGTAAATTTTTCCGTAAAAACTACGCTTGAATATCAGGAGCAGAAGCGTATCGAAGCCGAAAGCGGAGAAACCGCCCCAAAAGACCCCATCGCAGCTGCCGCCCAGGACAGCTTTATGGAGGGCATGCGCCTGGGCTTTCAGAGCGGCATGGAGGCAAGCATAAACGCCAGCGAGCAGCAGACGGGACAGGATTTCCTGGATATGGAATTTACCTACCCCACCGTTTTTGAGGGCATGCTTGACCCGCTCTACGGAAACAGCCTTATTACCATGCTCACAGCCATATTTACGTCCATTTTCATATCGGGCGAATTTATCCACGGAACTATCAAAAATTCCGCCGCAAGGGGTGTTTCCCGAACACAGCTGTACATTTCAAAGCTGCTGACCTGTATGGCATTTTCCGTTATCATTCTTGCGGCAGAAATGCTTGTCCTGCTGCTGACCGAGCTTATTATCTGGGAACCGGGCGTATTTGATGCGGATAAAGCAGTAAAATCCATAATCGGGCTGCTGCTGGGAATGTTCCCCTACCTTGCATTCATAAGCATTTTCACGGCAATAGCCTTCTGCGTAAGAAGCGGGGGTGCAACGGCTGTAAACATTATTTTTGTAATGTTCGGCGGACTGCTGTTCCAGATGGCGTCCTCCGCAGCAAGCCTTGATATGACCTTTGCATGGCCCGGAACCGCTATGAATCTTACGGCGAAATATTACGAAAACACTTGGCTTGCGGCGGCTGGTGTCATTGCGTCAATAGTGTATATTGTCCTGTCAAGCCTTATTGGCATAACCGTTTTTTCGAGAAAGGATATATAAAATGGAGCTTGTGCTTATTATCCTGCTTATCATTTCGGTAATAGTCGGTGCGATTCTGGGAATTGCGCTTTTGGCTGTCAAAAGCGAGATACGTTCCCTGTCAGAGCAGATAGAATTCATCTCCGAAAATGACACAAATATGGAAGTCACCACAGGCTCAAAAAGCAAAAGCGTCAGGCGGCTGTCCTTGCAGATAAACACGCTTTTGAAGCATTACAAATCGGCGGGCAGCGAGATAATGCGCCAGAACAAGAATTTCCGTGAGAACATCACCTCCATTTCCCACGACCTGAGAACTCCCCTCACAGCCGCCAGCGGTTACATTCAGATGCTTTGCGGCGATATTTCCGACGAAAAGCGGCGGGAATATGTGGGGGTAATATCCCAGAAAATAAGTGCCGTCCAGAAGATGCTGGAGCAGCTTTTTGAGTTTTCCAGAATTGAGGCTGACGAGCTGACCTTTGAGTGCGAGCGAATGAACGTGAACAACCTACTGCGTGACGTTATCATTCTCTTTTTTGACAGATTTCAGCAAAAGGGCATTGAACCCGACATCAGTATTCCCGAAACGCCCTGCTATATTAACGGAAATGCGGATATGCTGGAGCGTACCGTGTCAAACATAGTCAGCAACGCACTTATCCACGGCGGGGACGATTTTGCGTTAAAGAGCGAGGAGGTAAACGGCGTCTGCCGAATCACCTTCAAAAACCGCACAGATACCGTTTCCGAGCAGGATATTTCTCAGGTTTTCGAGAGATTTTACACCACCGACAAATCCCGAAACAAGAAAACTACGGGTCTGGGACTGTCCATTGCAAAGAAGTTCGTCACGAAAATGGGCGGGAAAATTTCCGCGTCCCTGGATAACGGATTTTTCTGCATTACCATCGAATTCCCCGCATTGAAGCCGCAAATACCTATTGACGGGGGAACGTCGGTGAGATACAGGAGAAAATAAAATGAACTACATTCTAACAAGAAGCCGCCGAAAAACACTTTCCATAACAGTCAGAGCGGACGGAACCGTTGAAGTCAAAGCCCCGCTGAACTGTTCAAAGGAGCGTATTGAGCGGTTTATATCCGAAAAATCCGATTGGATAGAAAAATATGTTACCGAAAATAAGACAAAATCGGAGCAGTTCAAGTTTTCGGGGACTATCCCCTTTATGGGAAAGCAGCTGCCTGTCACCGAGGGGGACTGCTTTATGTTTTCCTCGGAAACGGGGTTTACCGTCCCCAAAGGCAGAAGCATACAGGAATGTCTGCCGCAGCTGGAATATGTTTACCGAAAGGCGGCGGCGGAGTATCTCCCCAAACGTGTGCAGTATTTTTCGGGAATAATGGGCATTTCGCCGTCCGCCGTGAAGGTAAACGGTGCTGAGAAGCGTTGGGGCAGCTGTTCGGGACGGGGTACCATAAATTTTTCATGGCGGCTGATGGCGGCATCTCCCGAATCCATAGATTACGTGGTCGTTCACGAAATGGCGCATCTTACGGAGCTTAATCACAGCCCGAGATTTTGGAAAATAGTGGCGGACGTTCTCCCCGATTATAAGGAGCGTCAGTCGGCACTTGCGGAAATTACCCTTAAACTGAACGGGATTTTTCGATGAATAGCGTAAAAATCCGAAAAAACTATTGCATTTTACAGGGAAATGTAGTATAATGTACTTGAATGAGTGTCCGACCGAATGTCGGGCATCATAAAATGCTTGGAGGTATAAAATTATGTTAGTTTCTGCTAAGGATATGCTGAACAAGGCTCGTGACGGCAAGTACGCTGTTGGTCAGTTCAACATCAACAATCTGGAATGGACAAAGGCTATCCTTCTCACTGCTGAGGAGATGAAGTCCCCCGTTATCCTCGGTGTTTCCGAGGGCGCAGGCAAGTATATGTGCGGCTACAAGACCATCGTTGGCATGGTAAACGGTATGCTGGACTGCCTGAACATCACTGTTCCCGTTGCTCTGCACCTTGACCACGGCTCCTTCGAGGGCGCAAAGGCTTGTATCAACGCAGGCTTCTCTTCCGTTATGTTTGACGGTTCTCACTATGCTATCGAGGAGAACATCGCTAAGACTACCGCTCTGGTAAACACCTGTGACGTTCTCGGTCTTTCTCTGGAGGCTGAGGTTGGTTCTATCGGCGGCGAAGAGGACGGCGTTGTTGGTATGGGCGAGTGCGCAGATCCCGACGAGTGCAAGATGATCGCTGATCTCGGCGTAACAATGCTGGCTGCAGGTATCGGAAACATTCACGGTAAATATCCCGAGAACTGGCCCGGACTCCGCTTTGACGTTCTCGAAGCAATCAAGGCTAAGACAGGCGATATGCCCCTGGTTCTCCACGGCGGTACAGGTATCCCCGACGATATGATCAAGAAGGCTATCTCCCTCGGCGTTGCTAAGATCAACGTAAACACCGAGTGCCAGCTGGTATTCCAGGAAGCTACAAGAGCTTATATCGAAGCAGGCAAGGATCTCCAGGGCAAGGGCTTCGACCCCAGAAAGCTTCTGGCTCCCGGCTTCGAGGCTATCAAGCTCAAGGTCAAGGAGAAGATGGAGATCTTCGGTTCTGTTGGCAAGGCTTGATTTCTTGGTTTTTAATATGGCATAAAAATTCCCGCCGTGTCCCGAGTTTTCGGGGTGCGGCGGGGTTTTTGCTTATATTTTTACCTTTGCACGTTCTTCTTCGTTCAGCCTGTCCTTATTATCAAGCAGGAAAACCTTCCACTTACTTTCATTGTTATGATAAAGAATAGCTTGAACGATTCCAAAGAGTCCTGCTATAATAAGCCAAAGAAGACTAAACTTAATAACTGCAAGTATTACGCACACAAGAAAAGGAACAACCATAATATTTTCAATTGTTTTACCCACTGAGTTTCTCAGCTTAAACTCTTTTTTCAATTCCCTAATAGTCATTTCTCTTTTTCTCCTTGTAAAATTATTCTGGATATGTTCCTGTTGTATCCTTATATGTGACAGTAACCGATTTTACATTTTGCCCAATATCTGTTGTTTCTATCTGAATATCAACAACCGCTTCATCAAGATACTGCTCAATTTCGTCAACACCACATTTCTCGATAAGTTCATCTTTAATATTTTCAAATTTTACATCTGAAGGGATAGTTTCACCATTAATCTCTTTCCTAGTGATGTATGTTGACATTCCCGTATAAATTGTTTTTGCCATTGAAATAACCAGTAACTGCTTGTTCTCTTCTTCAACTGCCGATTGAATTTCAGTTACGACAGACTCGTATTTTTCTTTATACTCATCATCTGCACTTTCAATTTTGACTGTGCTTTCACAGCTTGAAACTGCAACCATGGCTGTCAACAGCAGTGAACTAATAATTACTTTCTTATGATTTTTCATAATAGCACCTCCACTTTAAGCCTAAAAAGAACTTTTATGATATTATTATAATCTAATTAGATTAATAAGTCAATATTTTTTAATCAAATATGGTACAATAGACAAAAAGAAGGTGTCTAATGTGGCAATATACCATAGAATTAAAGATCTGCGTGAGGATTCCGACAAAACACAGCAGGAGTTAGCGGATTATCTGGGAACATCTCCGCAGCATTACGGCAAATATGAGTTGGGAAATGCCGAGATCCCCTTTGAACGTGCCATAATGCTCGCAAAATATTACAATGTCAGCCTTGACTATATAGCAGGTCTTACCAACAGCAAACGGGGATTGTCCCACGGAGAATTGACCGAAAAACAGCAGGAGCTTCTTGAATTTATCGGAACTCTGACAGACAGCGAGAAAGCAAAGCTTAGACACCTTGTTAGCCTTATTGCACAATGAAAATTTATCACAGCATAAAAAATTCCCGCCGTGTCCCGAGTTTTCGGGGTGCGGCGGGGTTTATTTATAAAATATTCCATTGACATCATTACTAAAATGTGATATAATAGATATGTACAGTAAATTGCACAGGATATTGTACATTTATGAAAGGAAGGCTGATGCTGATGTTAGCGGTAAATTATACTACCATAAGAAATAATCTGAAGGATTATTGCGACACAGTTACCGACAATGACGAAACGGTAATTGTTACACGCAAAGACGAAAAAAACGTTGTAATTATAAGTTTGTCCGAATATAACCGCCTTATGAAAGCTGCCCGAAACGCAGAATATCTTGCTATGATAGACCGTTCAATGGCTCAGCTGGAATCGGGAAAGGGTCAGCAGCATGAACTGATAGAGGTGGACGATGAAAATACTAAACACTCATTAATCACGGGAATCTCTCGGCGTAAAAACCCATAAACGCAAGCTTTTTACGCCGATTTCTTCTCCGTGATTTTAATGGTGTTTAGTATAACTATGGTCTGACCGTGCATGGGACGATTATCTTTATTGGCAAATGCAGGATAAGAAAATTGTAAAAAAGATAAACGAGCTTGTCAAGGACATTGAAAGAAACGGTCTGCAAAACGGCATAGGACACCCCGAGCCGCTGAAATACCGCAAAGCATGGAGCAGACATATCGACCACGGCAACAGACTTATCTATAATATTGATGAACATGGTAATCTACTTATAATCGCCTGTAAAGGGCATTATGAGGACTGAACAAAATCCCGCCGTGTCCCGTTAGGAATGTACCGATAAATGCTCTTTATCGGTACCGAGCGACAATCTTTGTTCATTCCGTTATTTATAGAACGAATTGACAAAGGGGTCGCCCCTTCGGGGTGCGGCGGGGTTTGCTTTGTTCAATCGGTTACAGCATCAAGTGTTGTCGGGGTCGAAGTGTAGTACCTCATAATATGAGCCGTAATAATCACTGCACACTGCAAGATAGCATACATTATCATATTTAAAATAGAATTTTATGATAGTTTTCTTATCATACCACGTATCATCGGGCACACATACCCAACCCAAGTAAGAGGAAACGCCCGGTTTGATTGTCATATCCCTGAAATCGGTAACTTCTTCGTCATCACAAAATGCTAATCCTAATGTTCTGTCGAATGATGAGGTAGTGCTGTCTATCAGCTCACCAACCTTATAGATTTTCACGGATTTGTTTCCTTTATTAGTAACTCCAATACCAACTACACTTGAATACTTTGTTTTACTGCTCAAATCCAAATATATATTAGGTTCTTCACCCATTATAGTGTAGCTTGCAACAGGTTCTTCCGTATCACTATACCATTTAACCACACCATTGCCGTTAAAAGTATATGTTTTATCACCAAACTTTAGTGATACACCTGCTGCCATTGTACCATCTGAATAGAAATAGTAATATCTTCCGTAATAGTTGAGCCAGCCTGTCACCATGACTCCTTCGTCTGTAAAATAGTAGTATTTCTTATTGATTTGCTTGAATCCTACACAAGCTTTTCCATTATCGAAATAATACTTCTTATTTCCGGAAGAAGCAAATCCGGTATAATTTGCTGACGGTGAAGCAGGCAAAGAAGCACTTTTGGTTTTAGCTGTTATTTGTGCAGAACGGGTTTGTTCTGTATATTTTCCGTTTTTCTCAACAAGTGCTGCTACCTTGAAATAATATGTCTTGTTTTTAGTAAGGTCAGTAACCTTACAAGCAGTACCCGAAACATTTTTGTATACCGCATACTTCTTTTCAGATTCATTGTACATGTATATACGATAAGCGTCTGCACCTTTGAGCTCGTCCCAGGTTATGGTAACAGAGTTTGCTGAAACAGAAAATGAGATATTTTCCGGTGCAGGCAATTTGGCTGCTGCCTCTGCACATACAGTTGAAATCGGACAACTATATTCCTGAGGAAGAGCCGCTGCACCGAACGTAAATGATGCTGCCATTAATAATGATAATGCTGCTTTTGTTGATTTTTTCATACTTTTTACCTCCATATTATAAGCAGCTGCCGGCTTTTCTGCTTTTGGACATACCCTTGACTAAAATTTGCTGATTTTTAGAGAAACGCAAATCAATTTGTTATTTTGATCTATTTCCCGAGAAAATAACTCATTGAGCAGAGATCTCTTAGAAGTTACTTAAGTATTTCTATATTGATTTTAGCAAAATAATACGATAATGTCAACACTTATTTTCAAATTTAATACTGAATGTGTAAAATTTGGGACATTCAAAGCATATTTTCTTCCATGGTACCAAATATTTCCATAAATTTCCCAATAATTCAAGCAAAATTATACAAAAAGTCCTTGCAATTCCGCTAAAAATGTGTTATACTAACATATGTATATACGATATTGCCCGAAGGGGCGACCCCTTTGTCATTCCGTTCTATAAATAACGGAATGAACAAAGTTTGTCACTCGGTGCCGATAAAGAGTATTTATCGGTACATTCTTATTCGACAGGTGGTATCGAAACAGAGGTGAACAAAATGTTAGGTAAATACAAAATGGTAGCTCTTTGCACTGCAAGAATTCATGATGATGTAAATCACGACTTTATTGTTGCATTTAACAAGAAGCTGACGGAAATGGGCTGTCGTCTTCTGGTATTTACCACCTGCTCCGACCTTTACTGGAGTTCTCCCAGCGAACAGGGCGAGCGTTCTATTTTTGAACTTATTAACTATGATATACTTGATGCGCTGGTGATTTTCAGCGAGCGCATAAAAAACGACGAAGTAATAGATGATATTATTTCAAGGGCTGCCCAAAAAAATATCCCAGTTATCTCCATCGGCGGGAATCATAAGGGCTGCGCAAATATCAGCTTTGACTATGAAACGGGCTTTGAAAAGACCGTTCGGCATATGATAGATGACCACGGTTACACCGATTGTCATTTCGTTGCGGGACTGAAAAACAACGAATTTTCCGACAACAGAATAAAGGTGTTCCGCAAGGTAATGGCTGAGCACGGAATCACCGTCACCGAGGATATGATAAGCTACGGCGAATTTTGGTCACGTCCCACCATAGCCGTTGCCGAGGAGCTGCTGAAACGTCCCAAGCTGCCCGAAGCCATCATCTGCGCCAACGACACTATGGCTGTGACCGTCTGCAGCGTATTCAGAAATCACGGCGTAAATGTTCCCGAGGACGTAAAGGTATCGGGCTTTGACGGTATTCGTGAGATATTGTATTCGATCCCGAAAATAACCTCCTGCGGCTGCGATTACGGCGAGCTTGCCGCAAGGATAGCAAAGCTTATCGACCAAAAATTTCACGGGAAAGACATCTGCGGAGAGCATTTTGTGGTGCCTTCGCTTATAATCTCCGAATCCTGCGGCTGTCCCGACGAGCAGACCTTTGATGTTACGGAATATCTCAACGAAGTCGGAAATATCTTCTACCGCTATCAGGAAGAGGAGCGGGCGTTTGTTGAAATTGCCGCAAAAGCCCAGAACAGCGGCACCCTTGACAAGCTTGCCGCCTGCTTTTTCAACGAATATATTTACGATACCTGCTGCATGCTTACCGATGACTGTGTGAACGAAACAGTTGAACCCCACACCAAGCCGTCAGGTGCGCCCTTTGGCGGGAAAATGCACCTGCTGTTTGACACAAACACCCATCAGCCCGAGCCTATCATAAATTTCAGCGCAGATGAACTTGTTCCCGATCTGGCGGGCAGAATGATACATCTGCACCCTATAATTTTTGTTGCACTGAATTTCCTTGATGTGCCTATGGGATATGTCTGTTTTCAGCATCACGACTACAACAGGGAAAATTATATAAGAATACCCCAGGTGGTAATGGGTCTGAACAACTCTATCGGCGGATTTAAAAGCATTCGTTATCAGCAGTATCTTATTACGAGAATTGAGAAAATGTATCAGCTGGACGCTCTTACGGGGCTTTATAACCGCGGGGGATTTCTCGTCAGATACAAGGAATTTCTCGAAAAGCTGGACGAAAATGCGTCTATATCGGTGGTTCTCTCCGACCTTGACGGCTTAAAGCCCATCAACGACACCTACGGTCATGACGAGGGAGATAACGCCATCAGCACCGCTGCGGCTGTTCTGAAATATGCCTGCCCCGAAAATGCGCTCTGCGTCCGTATCGGCGGAGATGAAATGCTGGCGGTTTATGAAGGCAGCGAGGACGGTTCCGTTAAGCAGCGAATAATCGAACAGCTTGCGGTTTACAACGGCTGTTCCGGCAAGCCATACGAGGTTTCGGCAAGCGTGGGAATTTACATATCGCCTCCCGGTGAAAGCCGTGATTTTGAGGAGCTTTTGAAAAAATCCGACGAGCTTATGTATATGGATAAGTCCAAGAAGAAAAATCGGAGAAGAAAATAGTGTGAAAACGGGGTTTTGGCAGCCCCGTTTTTTTGTACGCTTTCTTTGCCGTAAAATTTTTTTAAAAGTATTGACACGTAGTAAAATACGTACTATAATATATAGTGTAAGGAGGGAATACTATTGAAAAGCTATTCCTCACGTGACGTTATTCGCATACTCAAAGCCGACGGCTGGTATGAGGTGAACTGCGAGGGCGACCATCATCAATTCAAGCACCCGACCAAGAAAGGAAGAGTAACTGTCACGCACCCAAGAAAGGATATCCCGATAAAAACGTTAATGAGCATTTCCAAGCAAGCGGGAGTTACATTTGAGTAACGTTGCGCAAATCATTTAAAAAGGAGTTATAGCTTATGAAAGATACGTATATTTACCCCGCTGTATTCGACTATGCGGAAGATGGCATTTCAATCGAATTCCCCGACCTGCCCGGCTGTCTGCCATGCGCCGATACGACCGAAGAAGCCGTGAAAAATGCCAAAGAAGCGATGAAGCTCCACATTTACGGAATGGAACAGGACGGCGATGAAATCCCCGAACCCACGCCCATTGATAAAATAAAAGCCGAGAAAAATCAGGCGATAATTCTTGTAGATGTTTTTATGCCGCCTTTCCGTGAAAAACAGCGTACCAAATATGTAAAAAAGACCCTTTCCATTCCGTCATGGCTTAATGCAGAAGCCGAACATTGCGGGATAAATTTTTCAGCTGTATTGCAGGAAGCGTTGAAAGAAAGACTGAACGTACACTGATTTCCCGTAGAAAGGACTTCCTATGAACTACAAAGCAATAATTTTCGACTACGACTTCACTTTGGGAGATACTACGGGCGGCATAATCGGAAGCGTTTCGTATGCACTTTCGCAGATGGGCAGACCTCCCTGTTCGGAAACGGAGATACGGAAAACCATCGGACTGAGTCTTGTAAAGACCTATGAAACGCTGACGGGAGATACGTCCCCCGAAAACGCAAAAATCTTTCACGATCTGTTTGTTGAAGAAGCGGACAGGATAATGACGCCCTCCGCAAAGTGGCTGCCCCATGCCCGAGAAACGCTTTACAAGCTCAGGGAAAACGGCGTTTTTCTCGGCATTTGCACGACAAAATTTCACCGTCGGATAACGGATATTATGAAGCTGACAGGCGACAATGACCTCATCGGCGTTATCGTCGGCGGGGACGATGTAAGCCGTCAGAAGCCCGATCCCGAGGGCGTTCTGAAAGCGGCGGCGGGCTGTCCCGCTGAACCGTCCGAGATACTTTACGTGGGGGACAGTCTGACCGATGCCGAAGCTGCCTTCCGTGGGGGGATAGATTTTGCCGCCGTGACTACGGGGGAAACCTCGGCAAAGGATTTTCAGAAATTTCCATATGTGATGATAATGTCCGATTTGAGAGGGTTGTTGGAATGACCCCCAGAAAAAAGCTTTTCCGCTATAAAGATCCCTACGATCTGCAGGGAACAGAACCCCTTTTCATAGAAGCCATGCGGGATAACTGCATCTTTCAGTACGAAAACTGTCCCGAATATAAAAGGATACTGGACGGCTGCGGTTTTTCGCCGTACAATATCCGAAAAATGGAGGATATTCAAGCCATACCTCCCCTGCCGACCCTGTTTTTCAAGCGGCACAGGCTGACTGCTATCCCAGAAAGTCGTATGCTTATTAAGGCGACCTCTTCGGGAACGGGCGGGCAGCAAAGCTTCGTCGGCTTTGACAACGGGGGAATGTTCTGCGGACTTGATATGGTGCTGACAATGGGCAGAACTCACGGACTGTTTTCGAAAATGCCCGCAAACTACGTTATTCTCGGCTACAAGCCCCACAAGGGGAACAACACCGCCGTTACAAAAACCGCCTTCGGTTCCACCTTTTTCGCCCCTGCTCTGAAACGTGTCTATGCCCTTAAATACGCTGAGGTTGGCTACAAGGCGGACATTGAGGGCGTTGCAAAAGCACTTGTAAAGTTTGAAAAGCTGCCCTTTCCCGTTCGGTTTATGGGCTTTCCGTCCTACACATATTTTATGCTGAAGCTGCTGGCGGAGCGTGGCATAAGGCTGCGTCTGCCGAAGGGTTCACGGCTGTTTATGGGCGGCGGCTGGAAACAGTTTTACACGGAGGCGGTGGAAAAAACGGTCATTTACAAAATGGCGAAGGAATACCTCGGCATTCCCGAAACGGCAATAACGGAGTTTTTCGGGGCAGCGGAGCACCCTATTTTATACACCGACTGCGACAGGCACCACTTTCATATCCCCATTTACAGCCGTGTTTTCATTCGTGACCCCGCCGACCTTTCGGTTTTGCCGACGGGCAGCGTGGGACTTGTGAACCTCGTTACCCCAATGACACTGGGAATGCCCCTTTTAAGCGTTATGACCGACGATTTAGGCGTTATTCACGAAGCGGACGAATGCGGCTGCGGAATTTCATCTCCCTATCTTGAAATAATCGGACGGACAGGCGTTAAGGGCATAAAGACCTGTGCGTCGGGAGCGGAGGACATTTTAAATGATTCTGGCAAACGGTAAAATTTTCGGAAATGAAAAAAGCGGAGAACTTCTTGCCGCCATAAAAAACAACATTATCTCCGCACTTAATGAAAAAGAAATAGACCGAACCAAGCTTATTTCCGCCTGTGACAGGCTGGGAAAACGCATCAAAAACGGCGAATTCAGCGAAAAGGCGGCGCAGCTGACAGGCGGCACGGTTTCCGCCGAACAGATATTGTCCGCAGCGGAAATGCTCAGCGCAGACAGCCTTAACGCCCGACTTTCCGCCGAACTCGGAAATGACATTCACAGGGCAAGACCGCTGGGGGTTCTTTTCCATATTGCGGCGGGAAATGCGGACGGTCTGCCTGCTTACAGCGTTGTAGAGGGGCTTCTGACGGGAAATGTGAACATTTTGAAGCTTCCACAGGCGGACAGCGGACTGTCCCTGTCCATACTAAGTGAGCTTATTAAGGAGGAACCGTCCCTTGCGCCCTTTGTGTATGTGTTTGACACGCCGTCCTCGGATATTGAGGGAATGAAGCGTCTGGCGGCACTGTCGGACGGTATCGTTGTCTGGGGCGGGGACGAAGCGGTAAGGGCAGTCAGGCAGCTGGCGGCACCTCATCAGCGGCTTATTGAGTGGGGGCACAAGCTTAGCTTTTGCTATATTTCGGAAATGGGTATGGAAAACACCGCCGAGCTGACTCAGCTTGCGGAGCATATTATCCTGACAGACCAGCTTTTGTGCAGCTCATGTCAGACGATTTACCTTGATACCTCCGACATTTCCAAAGCGGAGAAATTCTGCGAAGGCTTTCTGAAAATTCTCGAAGCCGCCGCACAAAAGCATAATCATTCGGCAAAGGGCTTCGGTGCGGGAGCGGCATTGGAGCTTTACTGCGAACGTCTTGAAGCACTTGCCTATCCCGAAAATGTTGAACATAAGCTGTTCTGCGGAAAGGGCGTCAGCGTAACTCTTGGCGGAAAGCCGTACCCCGAGCTGTCGAAAATGTTCGGGAATCCGCTGGTGAAGCTGTTGCCCCGTTCGGAGATGGTTTCCCACTTTTTCGGGGACAGAGGGCATATGCAGACAGCGGGGCTAATTTGCGCCGAAAATGAGCGTGAACAGCTGTCCGATCTGCTTATTCGGGCGGGGGCAGTGAAGGTTCGCTGTCCTGCCCAAATGTCCGAAATGCACACGGGAGAGCCCCATGACGGGGAGTTTGCTTTGCGGAGATATGTGAAAATTTTGGAATAGAAAAGGCGGTCAATGCGATGTTCACATTGACCGCTTTCCCATTCATTTGGATTGTCTGCACAAAAAATCGTCCACCTGCTTTATCCATTCGCTGCCGTGATAAATAGCCAGCTCGCCGTGGAGATAGCCTTTAAAGCATTTTATCTCCGTCTGCGGATAAAGCTCCTTCATTTTCTTTGCCGCCTTTTCGGAAATGACCTCATTTGCCTTTGTCCCGTGCAGATACAAAATGTTGATATGCTCACGGTCGGGGCATTTTGTCAGCCTTGTGCTGAAAATACTGTTTATCATATTTTTTATGGTTTTGTCGGACATAGTATCTGCAAATTTCAGAAAGCTTTCAAGATATTTTTCCGGCAAAAAATCCTTGTTGAAGCTTTCAAGAGTTTTCTTGTCACGCACCTTGCATTTGTGGATAATGGAAAGATAAGATTTTTCCATAAACCACACGGGCAGCCGTCCAACAGGTGCCAGCGGACCGCCGTCAATTACAAGATTTTTAATGTTCAGCCGTCCGCCCTCAAAAATTTTGTAAGCAATAACGCCGCCCATAGACAGCCCGCAGACAGCATCAACGTCCTTGCCGTAATTTTCCAAAATATAGTCAACTATTGTGTCGGCTTCATCGGAAACAGACTTGTACTCGCTTGCTTCTTCCTCAATATGACCGTCCAAAGCGGGAACGATAACAAAGTATTTCTGAGAA
>CAMCRP010000015.1 GCA_945877315.1 uncultured Ruminococcus sp.
AGGATTTTCAGCCAACAACTGCCCTTTGGGCAGTTGTTGAGTACGGACTATTTATATCTTTCCAAAAGTCTTTCGGCGGAGGACTTCATTTCTGCCCTCAGCGAAGCAGGCTCGATAATCTCGGCACCGTCGCCGTATTCCAAAGCCCACATAATAACGCCCTTAGGCGATGCACTGTAAACGGTTATCATCAGCTCGTCGGGGGAACATGGTTTTATCTTTATCTCAAACCCGAAGGTGTCCAGAACATTGTTAAGCAGATACTTTTTGCAGCGCAGAACAACATCTGTCCGCCCCTCGTCGGAGGAATACATAACGGGATTGCGTCCCTTGTACCTGGACACATTAAATTCCCCGCTTTTCATATATGTGTTTTCTGTCAGCTCCTCCACAGGCTGGGAGGTGCATTTGACGTTCTTCATTCTGTCAACACGGTAGTTAAGGTATCTGTATTTGCCCGTCTTGTCCTTATAATATGTAACAAGATAGTAATATCCGTTTGACCAAAGCAGCTTCAGGGGATTTACCGTGCGGACAATATCCCCGTTTTTCAGGATTTTGGGAGAAAACACGATCTTATGTGTACTTTCGTTAAAAGCGTACTCGTAATATTCAAAGCTTATCCTGTTTACCTTCTTTGACTTAACGGCGAGATACTTCTCCCGTGACATTTTTGCTTCGGGCAGGGACAAACAGGGGAGGGCTTTTGCGTCATCATATTCTGTGACAGAAAATGCCTTATATATCTCCTTCAAATTCTCATAATATGTACCGGGATATTTGTCTGCACCGATAAGATCGGGTTTGTACGGCATCTGATTATATTCGGTAGTAAGCTCATTCAGCGCATTGACTATTTCCTCTGTCATTTTCGGTTCCGCATAAGGGTAAACGCAGATAGCATCTCGGAGAATAGCCGTCTGTTCCTCGGTCAGGGGTCCTTCGGCATAATATCTTTTTTCCCTGCAGCTGAATTTTTTCGCATCGGGATTGGAATTATACAGCTTTATACCCAAAAGCTGCTTTGGTTTCTTTTCATTATCCTCGGGTTTATTGCTGTAATCCTTCAAAAATCGTTTTACACGGGACTCATAGGTTTTGTATTTTGGCATTTTAGGGTCATATACCACATCACTCTTATCCTCGGGAAACTCCTCATTTCTCAGGGCAGTCAAAAGCTCAGCAGCGGAGATCTTGTGATTTTTCGATGAATGTTTGACCATATAATCCAGCAGAAACAGCGTATGTTCAAACTTCTTTTTGGTGCTGACCTTTTTTCCCTTACGGTCAGCAGCTTTTTTGGACGTTTTCTTTTCGTTGCTCATAGTAATTTTCCCCTTTTTTACGACATTTTGCCTGAGCGATATATTTAAGGAACCGCTGATTAATACTAAACACCCATTAATCAGTATTTCCCTAATGGTGTTTAGTATAAGGCAAATGTTTCTGACAACAAGGCTTTATAAAAAAACACTTCAAAATTGAAGCGAATTTACCGAAAATGTATGCTATACTTTATATGAAACTATCCGAAGGAAGGCGATCGTCATGACCTTTAATATAAATAACAAGCTCAGCTTCCCGAGCTATTCTGAGATAATATACCTCGACGAGCTTATTCGAGCCGCTTTAAATCAGGACAATACGGAAGAATTCTGCGGACTTACAGAAAGCCTGAAAACAAGCAAAAGAAGCATATTAAGCAATAAAATAAAAAAGCAGCTTCTGACCGTCATAAGCCTGACAGACTCACCCGAAAAGCTCTCTGCATTTTTTGATTACACACAAAAAACCGATTTCAGCTTAGACGCATGCTATGACTCACGGACCGACTATTCCCGCCCAATTATCGACTCTCTTATAATTTCCATTGTCAGAAATGACCTTGAAACCGCAAGGCAGCTTCTGGGTGACCGCAGCAATACATTTATGTACGCAGTGCCCATGTATTACATAATGCTCACAAAGAATTACAGCCTGATACCCGACTGCCTGGAATGTATAAAACGCAGCATCGAATCGCCTTTTTACGACGCCTTCCACAAACGCCCCTTTGAAGATGAGCTTGCCTATGTTATTGCCTCTGCCGCCGTACACAGAGATTCGGAATTTCTCACAAGGCTGTTTGAGAATGGCTATAAGCCGTCTGTTCTTGCAATAGCCTTTTTGACAAACCGTCCCGATTCCTTTGACTTTCTGGCAAACACCTACTTTGCATATACGGGAAAATCGGAAAAGCCTTCGGAGTTTGTAAGGACAATTTTCACTCCCGAATATCAGCTGAATTTTGTCCTCTGCACCGCACTGTTAAGCGGCAGAGATAACATAAAAGAGCTGCTTTCGCAATACTCCCTTCCCGAAAAAGCAACCGCCATTCTTTCCTCGGATATACGATTCCTGGAAGGTCAGCAGTATTATAAATCGGGCAGCATAAAGGAGTCTGTCAAATCCATTCTGGACAATGAGCTTACAATAGTTATCGACGACAATTACACTTATTTTGCCCTTTACAACAGCATTACCGAAGGTCATAATATTACTTTTGATTTGCGGCATTACAATAATAATTTTGACGATGTTCTGTTTAGAATGGGAACTCTGCTGCCTGACCTTGTTTCCCACAAGCTGATATTTGAGCAGTCGGAGGAATGTCCCCGATTTATCCGAGAAGTACTGAAATACGACAGAAGCGGCAGCTACACACGCCTGTTTATAGAAAACGGCGTTATAAACAATGATAACATATCCGCCGTAAAAAAATATGCCGAAGAAAACGATCTGACCGCCCCTTCGGCAGCATTAAAAGAATACCTGAATGAGCACTGACCATACATTCCCCCGTTTTTGGGGGAATATTTTTTATCGCCATCTATTAATTCAACACTCACCATTCGATCAGTAAACAACCGCACCATACTTCCCCGCTATCCTATGCAGCCTGTCCTCGTTAATAGAGCAGCTGCGGTCTATCATAGCCCGTCCCTGATAACAGAGCAATGCAGCTTTAAGTGCCATTTCATCGTCGGAACGGAACATAACGGGCAGATTTGCCATAGACGCATTTCTCGCAAAATGGTAAGCGTCATCGGAGGAATACAGCTCCACCGCAATAACGTCGAAGTTGGTGTCCTCCAGCTCCAGAAGCTCGTCGGACATATCAAGGCTGCACTCCAGATAAGGGCTGCTCTCTATACTGTCGGGGGACAGGAAGAACACCTGACGGCGGTTTGCAAGCAAAAGCTCGTCCCCCTCGACCCGCTCCCTTCCGAAACGGATAATGCCCTTTTCCTCCGCAATTTTTCCCGAACGCTCTATGTATTCCCGTGACAAATTATGTCCGCCTAAAAGCTCCGCACCGCTGTCCGTAAACAGCCTGAGATTTTCCGCAAATTCATCGGGGGACAGTACCCGCTCCGACTCAAAATCCGCAAAAGCGTTCGGTCGGGCAATAAGCGGAATCTTGGCAAATTCCTTTAATTCGCCCAAAACCTCCGCAGCATCGGCACAGCAGGGCACGTCCTGAATTCCGAACGCCTCCGCACCCAGCTCCTGCGCCACCAGCAGACAGGCAAACACGGAGGTGTCCGCACAGTCGGGCAGAGTCATTCCCTCGCTGTCGGAGGTGACAGTTACCCAAACGGGCAAAGCGGTTTTCCGTCCGCCAATAACAGCGGCACGGCACTCCTCCATATAGCCCATTTCCTCGGCGGAAATAATGTCGCAGCCCGCTTCTGCATATGCGGCGGCAGCATCGGTGTAAATGTCAACCAGCTTCATAAAGGAAAGCTCGTCCTCGTCGTCGGCAGTTACGGGAGATATCACCCCCGCTATGGGACATTCCGCATTTTCCTCGGCAATAGCTTTTCGGGCTGCTTCGGCATATTCCGCAGCTATTTTCCGAAAACGCTCCTCACTGTCCTCGTCAAGGGGATAATACTCCGTGGGAATACGCAGAAACAGCACCCTTGCACCGCTTCTTATATCCTGTCTGAAAAGTGAGGCAAGCCTTCTACTCGGAGGCTCCGCAGCCTCGCTCTGTTCATTCTGAGAAGCTCCGTCAAGGAGCATAGGCAATCGGTATTTCATAATTACATTCCTTTCAGTAAAGTTGGGCGTGTACTTCCGTTTCCATAAGTCCGCCTGCATTTGCGTCAATGGCGTATTTGAAACGCAGACTTCCCCCGTCCTCGGCAAGCATATTTTCGATAAGCGACGTTGTTACGGAAATGATAACGCTTCCGTAGGGCGTCGCATATTGGCAATGGTGAGTTTTCCCCGCTTCAAGGATAAGCTCGGAGGGTGCATCTCCCTCCCTTGTTACGGTCGCCCTTTCGCAGCCGAAACAGGTTATGGTAGACTTCCCTTTCAGCCCCGTTGCAACGGAGTCGTCATAGGTAATGGCAAAGCTGCCGTCCTTTAGCCTTGCAAATTCTGCTTCGGTGAGAAGCTCAAACTGCTCGGGTTCTTCGTTCATTATCCTTTGATTGGTGGTTATTTTTAAGTTGTATTTTTTCCTTATCATTTTATTCTCCGATAATTTTTTGGATATGTCACAGCATATGGCTGGAAAATTGCATTTTTAATGCTCCCGTATAAATGGGAATTTATACATAAATTATGATAACTCTTCATTTACAAAATCTTCATATACAGTACCTGATTGAACGCCCCTAAGTTCAATCGTCACCCAAGTCCATATAGATGCCCTATCATCTAATGTAAAATGAAATTTACTTTGCAATTCTTCATCACCCAATATTTCTTCACTAAATTGTTCTTCATCATCATATTCAATAAACATTTTGATATAAAATGAATTGTCAGTTTCTGTCGTAAATTCAGTGAGTTTTTCATTTGGGACTGTGATACCTTCTTCACAAATCAGTCCGTCATAACCATTAGTTGCAAAATCATATAATAAATATTCTTTTTGACAATCCCTGCAAATAGCTTTAACTGCTTGTGCGGATAATTCTTCGTATTCTCCTATCGTCAACTGGTTTTTGTCAAAAAAATCACCAAAATATCGTATTCCAAAGGATTTACAGCCACATTTACAAATTATTTCACCTTCATATCCATCATCATCTATTGGAAGAAATATATCGACGAGATTTTTAGGTATAAGCATTTATAAAAGCTCCTTTTCTTTGTTAATAACTTCAACTTCCGATTTACAGGGCTTATATTTCTCAGCATCGTATGGACGGATTTAATTCGCCGTCAACTCGTCAATGCTGACCTTCTCCACCCTGCCCCGAAATTCCTGTCCCAGAAACGCCTTTGCATTTTCCGCAAAAAGCTCCACGCTGTCCGACGCAAAATAGCGGTTCTCGCCGGGTTCTTCACGGTCGGAGAGCATCTCCGTTTCCGTCAGCACCGCAAGAACGTGCTTTGCAGCCTCCTCGCCCGGGGAAATAAGAGTAACCTTATCCCCCATATAATCGGAAATAATATCACGGATAATGGGATAATGAGTGCAGCCCATTATGAGAACATCAACATTTTCATCTCGGATAGGCTTTAAATACTGCGCCGCAGCAAGCTTTGTTATCTCATTGTCACGGGCGGTAAACCCGTTTTCAACAAGCGGAACAAACAGCGGACAGCCGTTGCCAACAACAGTCAAATCGGGACGGATAGCACGGATAGCCTTGCCGTAAGCACCGCTCCGAATGGTTGCGGGAGTGCCTATAACACCTATTTTTCCCGAACGTGTAGCCGAACAAGCCGCCTGAGCCGCAGGCATAAGCACGCCCGTGAAGGGAACGCCGTCCCCCGTGTTCATATTTGCGCCCACAGCCGAGCTTACCGTACCGCAGGCGGCAACGATGAATTTCACGTTATGCTTTTTGATAAAGCGAATGTCCTGCTCGGCGTATTTGAGGATAGTTTCCTTGCTTCGGGTGCCGTAGGGGAGCCTTGCGGTGTCCCCGAAATAAACGATATTTTCATGAGGAAGAAGCCTGTTGAACTCGGCAACGGCAGTCAGACCGCCTATTCCCGAATCAAAGACCCCGATCGGAGCGTTATTCATAGGATACGTCCGCCTTTTCAAGAGATAGCTTTACAAGTCTGTCAAGCAGCTCGGAATAGGAAATTCCGATGTTATCCATAAGCTTCGGGTACATACTGATAGCCGTGAAGCCGGGGAGTGTGTTTATCTCGTTTATGTAAATTTCGCCGTCTTCACGGAGGAAGAAGTCCACTCTTGCCAGACCCGAACCGTTTACCGCCTTGAACGCCTTTACAGCGATCTCTCTCATTCTGCGGGAAACGTCGTCGGGGATCTCTGCGGGAATTCCGAGGACGGTGGAGCCGAGGATATACTTTGCCTCATAGTCGTAGAACTTGTCATTTGCGGGCATAATCTCGCCGACTGTGGACGCAAAGGGATTGTCATTGCCCATAACAGCGCACTCTATCTCACGTCCGACAATGGTTTCCTCAATGACCGCCTTCTTGTCGTGGGCAAATGCCAGCTTGATAGCGTCCTTTAGGGACTCCTCGTCCTCTGCCCTGTTCACGCCGATAGAAGAGCCGCCGTTTGCGGGCTTGACATAAACGGGGAAGCCCAGCTCGCCGCCTATTTCGGTGCAGATGCTGTCCAGCTCGCCCAGCTCGGAGCGGAGAACGGTCTTGTAGCGTGCGGTGTTGATTCCTGCACTGTTCAGGACGATATGTGTGAACTCCTTGTCCATGCAAACGGCAGAAGCAAGGACTCCGCAGCCTACATAAGGTATTCCCGACAGCTCCAGCAGGCCCTGAACGGTGCCGTCCTCGCCGTTTTTGCCGTGGAGGACGGGAAACACAGCGTCTATCTTAGTGAAAGAATAGCTGTCGTTTTCTATCTTCATAATGCCCTTGTACATAGGGTCGGGCAGGATAACTGCGGGGGTGCAGTCGGGGTTAGCGTCCCACTGACCCAGGGGGATATTTTTCACATCTCCGGGGTAGAATAACCATCTGCCCTTTTTGGTGATACCGATAGGGATAACCTCGTACTTATCCTTCGGGAGATTCTGGATAACATTTGCAGCGGATTTCAGAGATATTTCGTGCTCGCTGGACACGCCGCCGAACAGCACGGCTACACGGATTTTAGACATTATGTCCACCATTCCTTTCTATTTTCAAACGCACCTTTCGTGCATGATACTATATCTTATAATAGTAATAATAAAATTATACCACACTTTTTGTGATTTAGCAACTGTTTTTTGAAAATGTTGAATACAGAATTTATCGAAACAAATCCAACTATCCCTTGTAGGGGACGGGTTGCCCGTCCCGCAGTTACGCACTTTTTTAGATTTAGGCTAAATCAGCAGAATGCCAAACTGACAAAAACCACTAAAGTAAGGAGTAAAGCAACAAACAAAAACAAGCTAACAATAGAAATCAAAATCAAATCACATCGCAAAATGTAAAGCGGGGAAAAGAGGGAGGGGTGAGAGGGAAAGAGGAGTGCAGAGGGGAAAACCGTTAGGGGAGGGGGAAAGTCCCCGCTTTGCTAAGGGTTTTTTCTGTCCCCCTCCCCTATAAGGTTGTCCCCTTTGCGGGGGTTGCGCAAACTTATAGAGGTCACTAAAGCAGTGTCGCCTATCAAAAGTTTGACAGATAGGGAGCAAATATGCTTGTGGCTTTTCACAGCCTTTGTGTGACGGAATGCGAAAAACGTGGACGTTTTTCTTTTCCTATTGCGGCTTTTGGGTTTGTGGGTTTTCTCTGCTTTTGTTTGACGGAAATCGAAAAATGCGGTGCATTTTTCTTTTCCTATTGGGGGATTGTTGCTTTACTCCTGTTCTTTTGGTGATTTTGATTGTTCGGCTTGACTTTTATTGTTGTTTGTTGACTTTGATTTATGGGCTTTTCTTTTGTGCTTTCTGTCAGTTTGATGCCCTTGATGTTACAACTTTTGGGTTTACTGCTTACGGATTTCGCCGTCTGCGGACGGCGACCAGCCCTTGCTAGCGCCCAAGGGCTGGACCCCAAGGCGCTTTAGATGCCTGCGGCGCTTTTTCTTTTTTTCTTTTTTTCTTTTTTTGCTTCGCTTCGCTTGCAAAATTTGTGCAATTTGCCGAACAAAAACCCCTTGACATTCCCAAATAAGTGTGTATAATAATAATTAGCACTCAGAGAGAATGAGTGCTAACACACAGCAAACAAGAGTGATAACAAATCCCACGGAGGTGAACAATGTGCTTGATGACAGGAAACTAAAGATACTCGCCGCTGTCGTCGATGAATATATCCTCACAGGCGAACCCGTAGGCTCTAAAGCAGTTCAGCAAAGAGCCGCTCTGAACGTTTCCGCCGCTACTATCAGAAATGATATGGCTGTCCTTGAGCAGCTCGGGCACCTTGAACAGCCCCATACCTCGGCGGGACGTATACCCACTTTCAGCGGATTTCGCCTATACATCGAAAAGCTGATGCCCGAACGAAGCATTTCCGATGAAGAAAAGCGTATGCTGGACAGCTATCTGGACGATATCGAGATACCCACAGAAGACGCTCTTATCGAAAGTGCATCAAAGGCTCTTGCGGAACTGACCCAATGCGCAGCCGTTGTTCAGAACATATCCCCGAAATTTTCGGTTATAACTAAAACGGAGGTTATCCCCACAGGCAAGCGTATGTACGTGCTGCTTATGGTAACATCGGCGGGAAATATCCAGAACAAGATATGCCGCCTGGAATTTGACCTTACCTCCGAACAGCTTGATTTCTTCTCTCGGTTTATGGCTGAAAATCTTGAAGGGCTTTCCATTGAAGAGCTTTCCGACGAGATGATCGACAAGCTGACCGAGGCTTTGGGTGCGTATATGGTTACCCTCACCCCCCTGATGAAGGGCTTTTACGAGCTTGCAAAGGGCTTAGGTGCGGACGATGTTCGTGTCAGCGGTGAAAAAAATCTGCTGACCTGCAAGGAGATAGATCAAACGGAAATTATCCGTTTCCTTGAAAACAAAAACGAAGTCACCAAGCTTTTGGACGAAAGCTTTAGCGGGATTCAGGTAATGTTCGGCGAGGACGGCTTTGTTATGAACAACTCCAGCATGGTGGTATATCCCATTAAAAAGGGCAAGCGAAATGCAGGTTCTTTGGGAGTTATCGGTCCCATGCGCATTAATTATTCCAAGATAATACCTTATATAGAATATTTCTCGGAGAAAATTTCGAGAATGATAACGGAAGAAGATGACGAAGACATTACAAACGATTGAAAGGAGAGCTGAAAGAGAAATGAGCGAGGAAATTTTGGAAAATTCCGAAGCAGTCGAGGAAATGACGGCAGAAGCGGCAGAAGAAACAGCCGCAGAAGCCCCCGAAGCCGAAGCTGCGGAAGAAAATACCCCCGATACGGAAGGTGAGGACGAAATTTTTAAGAAAAACAAGCAGATAGAGGAGCTGAACGAACAGCTTGCCGCAGAAAAAGACAAATATCTGCGGGTGGCAGCGGAATATGACAATTTCCGCAGGCGTTCCCTCAAGGATAAGCAGGACGCAGCGGCAAAGGCACAGGGCGATGTTATCGTCGAGTTTTTGTCGGTCATCGACAACTTTGAACGTGCGCTTGCCACTGAAACAGCCGACGAGAATTACAAAAAGGGCATACAGATGATTTTCAATCAGTACGCCGAAATTCTCAAAAAGCAGGGTGTTGAAGAGATAGAAGCCTTAGGCAAGCCCTTTGACCCCAATATGCACAATGCGGTAACTCAGGTATCTGACGAAAACTTCGGCGAGGACGAGGTCTGTCAGGTGTTCCAAAAGGGCTACACCCTTAACGGAAAGGTTATCCGTCACGCAATGGTCGCAGTTGCAAATCCGTAATTTTAGAATAAACCAAAACAAGGAAAGGAAGATCTTTTATGAGCAAAATTATCGGTATTGACTTAGGTACAACAAACTCTTGTGTAGCAGTTATGGAGGGCGGAAACGCTGTCGTTATCCCTAACTCCGAAGGCGCAAGAACAACTCCCTCCGTTGTAGGCTTCACCAAGACAGGCGAAAGACTTATCGGCAGCACAGCAAAGCGTCAGGCTGTAACAAACGCTGAAAAGACTGTTTCTTCCATTAAGCGTCACATGGGCTCCGATTACAAGGTTGACATTGACGGCAAGAAGTACACTCCTCAGGAGATCTCCGCAATGATACTCCAGAAGCTGAAAGCAGATGCAGAAGCTTATCTGGGCGAAAAGGTTACAGAGGCTGTTATCACCGTTCCCGCATACTTCACCGACGCACAGCGTCAGGCTACCAAGGACGCAGGACAGATCGCAGGTCTGACCGTTAAGAGAATCATCAACGAGCCTACCGCTGCTGCTCTTTCCTACGGTATCGACAAGGAAGCTGACCAGAAGGTCATGGTTTACGACCTGGGCGGCGGTACCTTCGACGTTTCCATTATCGAAATGGGCGACGGTGTAACAGAGGTTCTTGCAACAGCAGGTAACAACCATCTGGGCGGCGACGACTTCGACGAGAGAATTATCCGCTGGATGCTGGACGAATTCAAGAAGGCTGAAAACATTGACCTTTCAAACGACAAGATGGCTATGCAGCGTCTGAAAGAGGCTGCTGAAAAGGCTAAGATCGAGCTGTCCTCCTCCACCACAACTTCCATCAATCTGCCCTACATCACCGCAGATGCAACAGGTCCTAAGCACCTTGAAATGACCCTCACACAGGCTAAGTTCAACGAGCTGACCTCCGATCTTGTTCAGTCTACAATGGGCCCCGTTAAGCAGGCTCTTTCCGACAGCGGACTGTCCGCATCTCAGATAGACAAGGTTCTCATGGTCGGCGGTTCCTCCAGAATCCCCGCCGTTCAGGAGGCTGTAAGAACACAGCTGGGCAAGGAACCCTTCAAGGGCATCAACCCCGATGAATGTGTTGCTCTCGGTGCTGCACTCCAGGGCGGTGTTCTCGGCGGAGATGTTACGGGACTTCTGCTCCTGGACGTTACTCCCCTTTCCCTCGGTATCGAAACAGCAGGCGGTGTCTGCACAAAGATGATCGAGAGAAACACAACCATTCCTACCAAGAAATCTCAGATCTTCTCCACATATGCAGACAATCAGACAGCTGTTGATATCAACATTCTCCAGGGCGAAAGAGAGTTCGCTAAGGACAACAAGCAGCTGGGTATCTTCCGTCTGGACGGCATTGCTCCCGCTCCCAGAGGTATCCCTCAGATCGAAGTAACCTTTGATATCGACGCAAACGGTATCGTACACGTTTCCGCTAAGGATATGGGTACGGGCAAGATGCAGGATATCTCCATTACAGCTTCTACAAATATGTCCAAGGAGGACATCAACAAGGCTGTTGAGGAAGCAGAGAAGTATGCCGAGGAGGATAAGAAGCGTAAGGAAGCCGTTGACATCAAGAACGGTGCCGACAATATGGTATTCCAGTGCGAGAAGGCTCTCAAGGACTTCGGCGACAAGGTTACAGCTGAGGATAAGGCTCCCATCGAGGCAAAGCTGAATGACCTCAAGGAGGCTCTCAAGACCGACAACACCGAGGATATCAAGGCTAAGACCGACGCTCTCCAGCAGGCATTCTACGCTCTGTCCGAGAAGGTTTACAAGGCAGCAGGCGCACAGGCTGGCGCAGCAGAGGGTGCATCGGCAGGCGGCGCAGCTAATTTCAACGAGAACAAGGACGGCAGCTTCGACGGTGACGTTGTAGATACCGACTATACAGAGGTTTAATTTAAAATATCTAAACGGCGGCATTGCGGAGGGCGTATACTCTCCGCAGTGCTTACGCTGATTAAAGGAGCAGAAATTTATGGCTGATAAACGGGATTACTATGAAGTGCTCGGCGTTGCAAAGGGAGCGTCCGAGGACGAGATAAAAAAAGCGTACCGTCAGCTTGCAAAGAAATATCACCCCGACCTTAACCCCGGTGACAAGACCGCCGAGGAAAAGTTCAAAGAGGTAAATGAAGCCTACGAGGTGCTTTCCGATCCCGATAAGAAGTCGAGATACGACCAGTTCGGCCATGCGGGAGTTGACCCCTCCTACGGCGGCGGCGGCTTCAGCGGCGGATTCTCGGGCGGTTTCGGGGACTTCGGCGACATCAACGATATTTTCTCAAGCTTCTTCGGCGGCAGCTTTGGCGGAGGAACGTCCTCACGTTCGGCAAATCCCAACGCCCCCAGACGTGGACAGGACATTAACGTTGAAGCGACCATTACCTTTGAGCAGGCGTGCAAGGGCGCAAAGATAGACATTCCCATAACCCGAATGGAAAAGTGTGAGGACTGCGGCGGTACAGGCTCGGCGGCGGGTTCATCTTCTCAGACTTGTCCCGACTGTAACGGTACAGGTGCGGTTAAGGTAACTCAGAGAACACCCTTCGGTATGATCTCCTCACAGAAGGTCTGCCCCAAGTGCGCAGGTAAGGGCAAGGTCATCACAAACCCCTGTCCCAAGTGTCACGGTCAGGGCAGAACAAGCGTATCAAAGACAATTACCGTGAATGTTATCCCCGGTATAGCAGACGGTCAGACAATGAACGTAAGAGGTCAGGGACATCACGGACTGAACGGCGGTCCCGCAGGCGACCTGAGAGTTTCCATTACCGTTAAGCCCGACCCCGTTTTCGAGAGAGAGGGCTTTGATATTCATATTGAGATACCCGTAAGCTTTACTCAGGCGGCATTGGGAGATGAAATTATTGTCCCCTGCATTGACGGAAAGGTGAAATATCCCATTCCCGAGGGAACACAGCCCGGCACTATCTTCAAGCTGAAGGGCAAGGGCGTTCAGAAGCTGAACCGTCCCGACAGAGGAGATCAGTATGTACATCTCACCATTGAGGTCCCGAAAAATCTGAACAAGCGTCAGAAGGAGCTGCTGAAAGAGTTCGAAGCGTCCACAGGCGAGGAAAACTACAGAAAGCGCAAGTCCTTCTGGGAAAAGCTGAAAGACCTCGGCGATACAGATTTTAAGGATTGGAAGAATAAATTCGGCAAATGAGGGGCGACCCCATAAGCAGAAAAACAGCCCGCAGCAGGTTTTTGAATGCCTGCTGCGGGCGTTTTATTTGAAATGTGAAATCTGGAAAGTGGAAAGTGAAAATAATAATTCCACTTTCCACTCTTCACTTTTCACATTCGTAATTATTCCATCGCCCCAAACACAATATTTCTAACAAGCCTTGTAAAGCGGTTTGTACCCGCATTACATCTCTGCAAAAACAGCAAAGTCGCCATATTGTTTTCGGGATCGGCGCAGAAATATGTACCCGCCCAGCCGTCCCAGCCGAACTCGCCCTTTGAGCAAAGGTGCATAGCATTTGCGGGGTCGTCAAGGACTCTCACAAGGCAGCCGTAAGAATGACCGTACATAGACTCCCAGCCGTTGTAGCCCTTCTTCTGAGGTTCCGTCAGCGCAGGAGTACGCATATATTCAACGGATTTTTTCGACAGCAGACGATAGCCCTCCGCAGACATTCCGCCGTTTGCCAGAGCGTAAGCAATCTTGCTGTAATCGGTGATAGTGGAGGTCAGACCCGCTCCGCCAGATTCAAACATAGGCTTTCTGCACTTCATAGGGTCGGCAAGACCTAAGAAGCAATCGTTAAATTCCTCCAGACCATTCCCCTTGTCATCATATATCTTTGCGCAGCGGGACAGCTTATCCTCGGGGATTGAGAAGCCCGTGTCCTCCATTCCCATAGGGTCAAATATTTCCTTTTGCAGAAACTCGCCATAGCTCATTCCCGAAACGACTTCGACAATTGCACCCAAAATATCCGCAGACAGTCCGTAATTCCATATTTCCCCGGGCTGATAGCCGAGAGGACATTTTCCCACCGCATTGGCAAAATCGACAGTAGAAAGCAGCACGCCGTCAGCGGGGTTTTTGATGTTAGTACCCATCAGCTCCCCCACCTTTTCCCCCGCAAATCCTCCTCCGGGATAGAGCACGCCCGAAGTCATATGCAGCAGGTCCTTTATGCGAATTTCCCTGTTTGCGGGGACAAGCTTTTCGCCGTCCCACACCTGAGCGTCCTTGAAGCCGTTCAGATACCACCAAACGGAAGAATACAAATCAAGCTTACCCTGTTCAACAAGTCTGAGAACAGCACAAGCCGTCACAGGCTTTGAAAGGGAAAAAAGGCGGACAATGGTTTTCTCGTCCATATCAATGTTATTCGCAATGTCAGCCTTGCCGAAGCCGCAGGAATAGACGGTCTTTCCGTCCTTGATGACAGCCGCAGCGCCGCCGGCTATCCAGCCGCTTTCAACCTCTTTCAGACCTGCTTCACGGATTTTTTCAAGGTATTTAACGTTCATTTGCTTACTTCCTTTCGATGATCTTCATATTTCTGTTTTCCTCGCGGAAAATGGGCTCTTCGTCGTAATTTGTGTAATCGGGCAGAAGATGTCCCAGATACAGCTCAATGTTTTCATTAACGTCCTCGGGAACGTCGGAAAGCTCCCTCGCCGCCTCCAGATTATACGCATCTGCCGCAGTATATTTGACCGCATCTTCTATCATATCGGACTTTTTCAGTGGGACAGCCGTCCTTTTGTATGCGGGAGGCTTTTCGTGATAAATGGGCGTTGACAGAGTAGGCTCGTTGTAAACACCGTCCATTGTGACCTGCTTTTTCGGAGCTTTGTTGTAATTCGGGAGATTAATGCTGTTAATCCCCACAGAGCCCATCTGCCCGGGGACATAATTCTGCGCTCTTGTTGCCGCCATTCCCCCCGCAGGACGGGCAACAGGCTGCAGCTTTATGGACTTCTGACGATTTTTGGACATCATGGGACGTGTGTCCACGAAATCAGGCCAGCCGGGAAGCTTTTTCAGCTCGTCCCGCTCATTTGCGCAGAAAAGCAAGGCAAAGTTGTACCCCGCCCCCAAAAGCAGCAGAAACAGCGAAAACAGCACATTTTCCATGGGACAGAATATCCCCGAAACTGCCATTGCCGCAAAATCCAGCAGCAGTGAAGCCACTATCCATTTCCGCTTTCTTCTCGACGCCAGACAAGTGCAGACCATCATCGCCGCACCAAGCAGCACGCCAATGTTCAGCCCGCCGAAGGTCAGCTCGCACATTGAAAAAGCAGCTACCGCAGCGACCGAATTCACCGCATAATTCGCCCCGAAAGCAATGTCATTTCGGTGCTTGACCTGATGCGCCTCCTCGTAATGGGCAAAGGGATCCTTCGGGTCAACATAGATATTTTTCAACGGCTCACTTCCTTTCGCTGTAAACGTATATAATAATTATATACCATTTTCATTGTTATGTAAAGAACTTTTTTATAATGTGGAAAGTGAAAAGTGGAAAGTGGAGTTATTAGTGACATAATGCCATATTCTCATGACACTTGTGATTAAAAATCCACTTTCCACATTAAATTTAAGCCATTGGCGAAACTCTTAATTTCACTTTTCACTTTCCACTTTTCACACTGAACTCCACTCTGACCTCAGTTCCCTTGCCGACCTCGCTGCTTATGTCAATGCTGCCGCCCATAACGTTCACAATATGCTTGACAATGGAAAGACCCAGACCAGTGCCGCCACGCTGCTTTGACCTGCTCTTGTCAACACGGTAAAATCTCTCAAAAATATGCTCAATATGCTCGGGAGGGATACCGATACCGCTGTCGGAAACCGTCAGCACCGCCGTGCTTTCCGTCCCCGACACGTCAACACGGACAAACCCGCCCTCAGTGTTGTACTTAATAGCATTATCCGCCAGATTGTAAATTACCTCGGAAAGCATACCCTCGTTGGCGGTAATAAGGACGCTCTTTCCCGTATGCTCCAGACTTATGCCGTTTTTCGCCGCCTTGTCCGACAGCATTGTGCAAACCTCTTCGGCGACGGCATTTATATCAAGCTCCCTTACCTCAAGGCTGTCCCCGCCCTCGTCCAGCTCGGACAGCCTGATTATATCGTTTATCAGGGACAAAAGGCGGCTGCTTTCACGGTGAATAAGTCCGCCGTACTTCTTAACGTCCTCCTTGTCGGTAAGAACGCCGCTCTCCATCATCTCCCCAAAGCCGCTTATAGTGGTAAGGGGCGTTTTCAGCTCGTGGGAAACATTTGCGGAAAAGCAGCGGCGCATCTCCTCGGCGTTAAAGCTTTCGGTAATGTCAACCAGCAGCAGAACGGTACCGGAATTTTCCCCCGTGTTATTGACGAAGGCACGCAGCTTTCTGCCCCCTGCACCGACAACTCCCGAAACGCTCTTTTCCTCCTTTGAACGGCTGATAAGCTCCAGTATTTCGGGATTTCTCGTCAGCTCGCAGATATGCCGCCCCTCTCCTCCCCGAAATGCGGAGGACAGCAGACGTACCGCACTCCTGTTTACCGACAGGATATTGTCCCCGCTGTCAAGGACTATCATGCCCTCCACCATATTTTCGGTGATAACGCTGATAGTTTCCCGCTCCTCACGAAGCCGTGTGATGTACCTGTCCAGACGGGCAGACAGCTTTCTGACCGCCGCCGCAACAGGCTCCAGCTCCTCATACTCGGCAATGAGCCTGTCCGTTTCGGAGCTTCCGCCCTTTTGTCCCGCCAGAACGCCTATGTTCTCCACCATTGTCCTGACGGGGACAATAAGGCTTTCCGACAGCTTCACGGAAATTATGGTCGAAATGATTATGACCAGCCCCGCAATAACAGTGATTACAGAAACGGTACCAAGCATCAGCGAATAGACGCTTTCTATCTCCCTTGAAAGACGTATGACCGTGCCGTTACCGTCCGAAACGGCGGCGTAGCAGCTTCGTTTGCCGATAGTGTGGGACGCTCTTATATCACTGCCGAAGCCCTCATTAAGTGCCTGCTCCACCTCGGGACGGTTCCCGTGATTGTCCATATCGGAAACATTCCCCACCTGCGGGCTGCTGTCAAAGGTAACGGTACCGTCCCCGCCGATATAGGTAACACGGACTGCATAATCAAGCTGTTCCTCCAAAAGGGCGCAAAGCTCCTCAGGCTCGGGGGAATAAGCAGCGGCTATCCGTGCGGCGGTGTTCAGCTCCCCCATTGCCTTTTGGATATACAGCTTGTAGGAAATGGCGGCGGCAATTGCGGTAAACAGCACCACCGCCGTGACCACCATTCCCGTTATGGCATTGAAAATTCTTTTCTGCATAGGCTTAATTTATTTTGTAGCCGACGCTTCTGACCGTTCGGATAAGTCCGGAACAGCCCGCAAGCTCCAGCTTCTGGCGAAGTGTCTTAACGTGAACATCGACAGTGCGTGTTTCCCCCTCGAAATCGAAGCCCCACACCTGTTCCATCAGCTTTTCTCTTGTGAGGACTATCCCCTTGTTGCGCATAAGGCAGGCAAGCAGTTCAAACTCCTTGTAGGTGAGAGTGACCTCCGTGCCGTTGTAGGAAACTATGCGCTTTTCACTGTCAAGGGACAGCCCGTCAATTTCAAGAACACTGTCGGAAACGGGACTTTTCCTGCCCGTCCGACGAAGAACGGCTTTGATCCTCGAAAGCAGCTCCATAACGCCAAAGGGCTTGCAGATATAGTCATCAGCACCCGACTCCAGACCGTTCACCTTGTCAAGCTCCGCCGTTTTTGCGGTAAGCATTATGACGGGAACATCGGCAGTGGTCTTATCCGCCTTTAACCGCCTGAGGATAGAAAAGCCGTCCTCGTCGGGCAGCATAATATCCAGCAAAATAAGGTCGGGGACCCTTTTCTTCACCGCCTCGTTAAACGGCGCAGCACAGTCAAAGACCTCTGTTTCATAGCTTCCCGAACGCAAAACGCAGGTTATCAGCTCCCTGATACCGTCGTCGTCCTCTACACAATAAATAAGCGGCATTTTTATATATCTCCCTTCATATTAAAGTGGAATGTGGAAAGTGAAAAGTGGAGTTATATAACAGAAAATTTCAAGCTTTTGTTTGGAAAGGGTTTCTGCCCCGCAGATACTATGTGGTTTTTGGCTTTTGCTGAACTGACATCACTAAAAAATTCCACTTTTCACTCTTCACTTTTCACATTATAAAAAGTCATCCCGCAGCTTACGAGAAACTGCGGGACATATTGTCCCGGAAAAATTACGGCATTATCTCGTAAACACCGCCGGGAACGGTGTCGAAAATATAAACATTATCCGTATATTCAAAATTAACAAGCCTTCCGCCGCAGGAAATTGTAAAGGGATTTTTGCTGTAAAGACGGCAGACACCGCCCTTTGAAGAGTAAATGCGTCCCTTGACAAATTTTCCGCCTTCCCACGCAGCCGACACCTCAAAGCCGCCTCTTGCACGGAGCTTTCTCACCGTGCCGCTCTCCCATTCATCGGGGATAGCGGGCAGAATAGCTATCTCTCCGCCGCAGCTCTGAACAAGTGCTTCTGCGATGCCTGCGCCGCCGCCGAAGTTTCCGTCTATCTGGAAGGGCGGGTGGCTGTCCAGCATATTGGGATTGGTGGAGTGTCCGATAAGAGCGGTAAGGTTCTCGTAGACCTTGTCCTTATCCCAAAGCCTTGCCCACATATTGATTATCCACGCTCTCGACCAGCCTGTGTGACCGCCGCCGTGCTCCAGACGTCTTTCGATGGTCTTTCTTGCGGCTGCTGCCAGCTCGGGAGTTTCCCGCATGGTAATAATATCTGCGGGATAGAGCGCAAAAAGCTGTGAAATGTGCCTGTGTCCCGGCTCTACCTCATCGTAGTCCTCAGCCCATTCCATTATCTGACCGTATTTACCTATCTGCGGCTTTGGAAGTCTTTCACGGATAGACCTTATCTTCTCCGCAAATGCCTTATCCTCGCCGAGAATTTCCGAAGCATCGATAATTGCGGTAAACAGCTCGTAAAGTATCTGACTGTCCATAGACGGCCCCTTGCAGATAGTACCCTCCTGACCGTTTGCGGTGCGGTAGGTGTTTTCGGGAGATACGGAGGGGCTTGTTACCAGACAGCCGTCCTCATTTTCCACAAGGAAGTCCACGAAAAACTCCGCAGCCTCACGCATGGTATCATACTTTTCGGCAAGGAAATCCTTATCCTGCGTAAAACGGTAATGCTCCATAATATGCAGACAAAGCCATGCAAGACCCATTGGCCACAGTGTTCCCGGCAGCCATTTGTCCTGCGGAGCGGTATCGCCCCAGATGTCGGTATTATGATGGCAGACAGCACCTCTGCAGCGGTACATTTCCCGTGCAGTGACTCTGCCGTGCTCTCTCATTCGCTCGATATGGTCGAAAAGGGGCATATGACATTCGGGCAGACCGCATATCTCTGCGCCCCAGTAGTTCATCTCGGTGTTGATGTTGATAGTGTACTTGCAGCCCCAGGCAGGCCACATATCCTTGTTCCAAATGCCCTGGAGATTAAGCGGGAGAGTACCCTCACGGCTGCCTGCGATCATCAGGTAGCGGGAGAAATTGAAGTACAGCTCCATAAGCTTGTTATCCTTGCCGCCCTCGCCCATTCTCTTGATACGAAGGTCGGTGGGCATTTCGCATGCGCCCTCGCTGTTGTCGTTCAGGCTGAGTGAGCAGCGTTCAAACAGGGGTCTGTAATCGTCCAGATGACGCTTTAACAGCTTTTCGTAACCCTTTCTGCAAGCCGCCTTTACCTGACGGACAGCCATGTTCTCATAATCGCCCGTTCTCCATGATGTCTGAATTCCCAGAATAATAAGCGCTTCGTCCGCATTTTCCACCATAAGCCTGTTTGCGTAGACAGACGCCTTTCCGTTCACCGCCATACAGGACGCAGCAATTGCGTAGGGAATGCCGTTTGATACGGTAAACAGGATAGTATTGGAATCGTAAGCGCAGTTTTTGTCATAATAATCGTCCATACCGTCCAGACAGGCGGACAGAGAAACTGTCCCGGGAGTGTCCGACTTAACGGAAATTACCATTACCTCATCGGGCTCAGAAACAAAAATTGTGCGGATAAAGTTAATGCCGTTGGAGGTGTAAGAGGTGGTGGAAACGGCGGTGTTCAGCTCCAACATTCTGCTGTAATCGGTGCAGTTGTCGCTGACACTCTGATAGATGTGCAGGTCGCCTGCGGGCATATAGTGACGCTGATTTTCGTTGGAACCGCAGAAAGCGTCCAGACAAAGCTGCTCGGCAAGCTTTAGCTGACCGTTGTTGATATACTCCCTCATTCTGCCCAGATTTGGGTATGCCTTGGGATTATTTCTGCTGCGGAAATTACCCGACCATATGGAATCCTCATTCAGCTGGATAAGCTCGTCGCCTACCTTACCGAATATCATTCCGCCGATACGACCGTTGCCCACAGGAAGTGCCTCGTCCCAGTTGGCGGCGGGCTCGGTGTACCAAAGTGTAGTTGAGCTGCTCATAATAACGACCTCCGATATTTGAAGTTCCGTTGTCTGTCAGCTTACAAAAGATTATACGTCAGCAAAGTAAAAACTGCTTTATGCTGAATGTAAAATCTGTGTAAAATCTGCAGACTTAGGTTAAATTTATGTTGATGCCCTGTTTCGCAAATATTCGAGATATTCCGAACACTTGCGAAACAGGGCAGCCAACACCAAACGGCATTGACTGCCCCTTTTAATTTACAATTACATACCTGTAAGACCGGAATGTGCAATACCCTCTGTAAAATACTTCTGTAATACTACATAAAGTATAAGGATAGGTGCAATTGAGATAAGACAGCCTGCTTCAAGCCAAACTATCAGCTCTCTGGGGCTTACAGAAACGTTACCGTTTCCGAAGATGGTCAATCTGAGCGAATCGTTCAGGTTTTTCAGTGCCAGAGCGATAGTATTGTTATCGGTGAAGAATGTGGTACTTACATAGTAGTCATTCCAGTACCAAACGATGGCGAACAGGAAAACTGTCAGGAAAACGGAGGCTGCATTGGGAACCATTATCTGCACGAATGTGCGCAGAGGCGAGCAGCCGTCCAGATAAGCAGCGTCCTCCAGCTCCTTAGGCAGACCGCGGAAGGACTGTCTGAACAGGAAGATGAACAGACCGGCTCTGATACCGTTTGCGGTCAGTGCGGGGAGATACATTGTCCAAGGGGAGTTAATGAGATTGATAGGCTCGCCCTTGATAGCCTCGATGATTCCGAAAATATCCCAGTAACGGAAATACAGGAACTGGGGGATATTGATGATCTGCGCAGGAACTAGGATCATGAGTATAACGATGCCGAACAGTATGCCCTTGCCCTTGAACTTAAATCTCGCAAAGCCGTAGCCCGTGATCGCACAGGTCACAACGGAGAGCAGCGCACAGCCGATGTTCAGCTTTAGGGTATTTCCCAGAGTGTTCCAGAAATCCATTGCCTTGATACAGTCGGTGATGTTTGATAGTATGAAGGTCTTGGGAATCCACATGATAGTGGGGTCGTTCATCTCAGCTCTTGGACGGAACGCCGTAGATACCATGAAGACAAGGGGATAAAGGATAATGAAGCAAAGTGAGAAAACAAGTATCGCTCTTACAACAGGCCAAACGCCTTCAAGCACACGCTTTCTCTTGAGATATGCCTGCTCCTCCGGGGTGAGGTTTTCAAGACGCTTCTTGAAACGCTCGTTGCGTTCCTTTCTTGTCATCTTGGGTTCTTTGATTTTCGGCTCTTTTTTGAATTTGCCGAGGACGGCAGAAACGCCGGAATTATTAACTAAATCAGCCATTTAAGTTCTGCCTCCTTATTCAACTTCGTAGTAGATCCAGTTGCGGATAATGAGGAAGATGATTCCCAGCGCAACCAGAACGATAGCGAAATATGCCCAAGCCATAGCTGACATCAGACCGAAATCCCACTGTGTCTGCTTTGCAACGATAAGTGTCATAACCTTGTTGGTGGGGTCGATGAAGGTATCGATGATGGTGTAGATAAGGCAGGCAAGGATCATGGGAGATACGCAGGGAAGAGTGATCTTCCAGAAGAATTCCCACGCCGTTGCGCCTTCCATCATAGCCGCTTCCTTAGCGGAGGTGGATACATTCTGCAAAGCGGAGAGGAAGATAAGGATCTGGATACCGCAGTTCCATACCAGGTTCAGAATGTCTGCGGTAAGGGTGGTGAGTATCTCGGTAAACTTGTCGTTAAAGCCGTAGATACCGACGAATTCCAGAAGCTGGTCAACCATGTCTGTTTCAAACATTGTGGAGAACTGAGCAGCCTCGTTGCTTCCGTTTGTGGACATATCGCCCGTGATGATAGCGTAAACAGGACCTGTTGCGATGATTACGGGGAGGAAGAATACCGCTCTTGCGAAGGTACGTCCTCTGAAATTCTGATTGATAACGATAGCCACGAACAGGGAGAATATGAGAATAACAGGGGTTTTAAGTGCCGTATTCTGGAGCATTTCCACCAGATACTGACGGTAGTTGGGGTCTGTGCCGAAGGCGTACTGATACTTTGCCCAGCCCACGAAGGTCTGTGCAAGGTTTCCTTCCTCGACCTTTACCTCGTTAAAGGAGAAAACTATTGACTGGATAACGGGCGAGATGAAGAACACCAGCGTACCGATAAACCAGAGGGCGATAAAGCCGTAGCCGTAAAGTCCCTTTTTCTTTTCGTAAGACATATGTATCTTTTTCATTCTGCGGCATCCCCCTTTCCGATGTAGTCAGCAAGCTTGTAGGTCTTGCCGTTTGCCTTGACAGTGCGCTTGTTCAGGTCGGTAACGATCTCGGTGCCGTCCTCGTAAACGGTAGTGATAACGCCGTCCTCCTCGGAGTAAGCGGTGATCTTCTTGTCCTTAACGCCGCCCAGAACCTCCTCGTAGAGCTTTGCACTGCCCGAAGCGGTGTCTGTCCAATAAGCGTAGTGAGCGTAGAACAGTCCGTCATATCTTGTGTCCTTCAGCTCGCTTGCGTCCTCGAAGATCATATCAAATCCGGGAGCGGTACCCGAAGCTATCGCCCGAAGAATAAGCTTCTCGGGCTCGGGGTCGCCGTTTACGGGAGTTGTCGAAACGGGAGCCAGCCCCTGCATAACTATCTGATAGAAGGGAATGTCGTAGTTGAACATATCAAACTTGCTTGAGCAAAGGGGAACATTTGTGATATGGTCTGCATACGGGATAGCGTAAGCATTTGCACCCTCTGCCAGAACGGAACCAACGGTATCCTTAACAGTCTGATAGCAGTCCTGCAGCTTCATAATGGTTTCATCTCTTGAAGATGTCTTTCTGCTGTAATCGCCGTAAAGCATTGTGGTACCGCCGCCGAGAGCCATACCGTCCAGACCTGCCTTGCTCCAGCTCTTAGCAGCCTTGGAGTATGCTTCTTTATAAGAGTTAGGCGAAAGGAGGGACAGGGGGTCATAGAACTTAGACTGAATTCCGTGAGCCAGATCGTAAACGTAAAGTCTTGCGAAGGCGTTGGAAACTCTTACTGCGGTATCGGTGAAGGTGTGATAACCGCCGCCCGACACAAATGTGGTAATATCCGTTTCGGGATAGATCATAATGTCATTTCCCTCGGCATATTTAAGCAGAGCCTTGAACTTGCTCTTGCCGCCCAGAGTTCCCGAAGGAGATGCGCTGTCTGCGATCTTGCCTGTGATGCCGTCGTTTGTCCAGTCGCTGTAATTTACGACGATCTTTCCGGGTTCACCTGCTTTGAGTATCTCAAGTATCTTCTGAGCGGACTCATAGCCTGTTATCTCGGTCTTCATCTCAACGGGGAAGCCCACAACGGACTGCTTTTTAAGAGTTCCGCCGTAGAAATCAACGTAAAGTGAAGCGTCGTCGGTTTTCTGCTCAACGCCCTTTTCGGTCACGAGATAATCTCTGTAAGCGTCTGCAATGTCAACATAATCAATGTCGTCGCCTGCAATGGGGTAATATCTTACCTCCACCTCGGGAACGTGGATTCCTCTCTTTTCGAAAACCTTCAGAGGATTAGCCTCGCCGCCCATAAGGTATTCATCGGCGGTCCTCAGCTCGAAGGAGAAGTAGCAGGCGTTATAGTCGGTGGAATTCTGACGGGATGTGTAGGAGTTAATGGTTGCACAGCCGTCGCCCTTGTCGGCAACTACCAGCATACCGTTTCCGTCCTTGACAATACCGTACATAGGAAGGTAAACCTGACGTGTAACCGTAGGCTTTGTAGTAGGAACGGCGGTAAGATTTCTGCCGTAGACCTTGCCCGCATATGCGGAATAGCCTGTTCTGCCGTTGTTGAACTCAACTACTGCGCCGCTGCCGTCGGGGATAACGAAATAGCCTTCCTCGTCCATCTCGCCTGCGCCGAAGGTTGACATAAAGGTCAGACCTGTGGTCAGCTTTCCGTTTGAGGCGGAGGGCTTTGTTTCGACTATCTCGGAGGTGTTGACGTGAAGCTTCATATGGTCGTCCTCAAGAGTTATCTCCACGGGGATAGTGATACCGGGGTCAGTCTTATTGCCATTTGCGTCCTTTTCGGAGGCAAAGGTGTATGTAAGACGCATACCGTTTTCTATCTTCTCGCAGTCCCTTTCGGACTTGTTATTGCTGGCAAGCTTTGCGGTACGTCTTTTTTCGGGGTCGCCGTAGGTAAGCGTCAGACCCGAAAGAAGCTCCTGAACCTGTGCGCCCTTAGCGTTTGAAGCCTTGGCATTTACGGGTGTTGACCACCAGATATAGCCGTTAGCCTTATTTTCCAGAGCGATAAGATCCTCTTTTTTATAGTACCAAAGAATGAGCTTGTCATTCTCAGCCATTTTATCCATTTTATCGAGAACTTCCTCGACAGTACGGGTCTTTTTATTCTTGGAGCCGCTGTCCTCAGAGGATTCCTCTGCTGCGGTTTCCTCTGCCGCTGCCGAATCGTCGGAATATACCGAAACGGTCATACCGCCTATGGTAGCTGCTGCCGCCAGAACTGCGAGGAGCTTTCTCATTTTTATCTGCATTATTCTTGTTCACCACTTTTCTAAACTAAATCAAACTCTTATTCTGTACGAAAGCTCTGTGTAAACAGACATTACGAAAATTGCGATCTGCTGGAAGAGTGTCAGCACCAGAACCAGAAGGAAGAGGATAGCGATCATTGCAACTATTGTCAGAAGCATAAGTGCCAGCGTCTTTCCAAAGGTAAACTGATGAACTGCCTTCTGACCGGAGATCAGCAGGATAACCGTCCAACATTCGGTGATTATACTTATTGTCTGAATGAAAATGTACTCGTCCTGAATAAGGAAATGTGACAGGAAGGTACATAACAGCGAACCTGCAATGTAAGGAACAAGAGCGTAGGCGGTGTTGATGAAGATATTTTTCATCGTTCCCTCGCCGTCAAAGAGCGTACACATGGACCAGTTTGCCACTACCCACGTTAAGAAGATAATGATACTCTGGAAGATGTACGGAACAAGGTTGAATATCTTGTCGTAGCTGCTGTAATACTGAAAGCCGTACATTCTGTTATAAGCAAGAACGGAGAAGAACAGCAGGAAAACGATAAACCATGAAATTTTCATGGAGCCGCCTTTTTTCCAGCGGAGGTCCTCAAAGCCTTCAAAGGGGTGGGTAACAACGTGCTTCACCCACTGACCTTTAGTAAGATCCATCATTTCAGCCGCACTTCCTCTCTCTTCATATTTTCAAACATACGCTTGAAGTCCAGCTTGCCCTTTTTCTTTCTGTCGTTGAGGATAAGCAGCAGGATAACCACAATGATTATGACAGTCATAATGGTGTCGAAATTCTCACGGAGGTAATCTCCTCTGTATCCCTCATAAGCTCGGTCGTATCTGTCACGGGCAATAGCGGTCTTATAGTATTTCATAGCACCCTCGTAATCGCCGCTGTTATAAAGGGCGTTACCGATACCTATGTAAGCACGGCGGTAGTTTCCGTCGTATTTCAGAACTTCCTTCCAGGGCTCCAGAGCTTCCTCGTACATACCCTTGTTGTAGTAGTTGGTAGCTTTGGTAACAATATCGCCGAAGTCTGTTCTTGTAAATACTGTAACGTTGGATTTTCTGGAATCCAGCACGTATATCTTATCCTCATAGGATTCGATAGCAACGGGAGCCTTAAAGCTTCCCAGCTGCTCGCCTGTGCTGCCGAAGATGAACATCAGGTTACATTCCTTGTCATACTGGAAGATACGTCCCTGATTATAGTCAAGGCAGTTAAGCTCGCCGTTCTCGCCGATATCAATGTCAACGAGAGAGGTTTCCTTGGTGTAAATGGAGTAGTAAGCGGGAGGATAATCACCGAACTTAACGTTGTTTACGTTAGCGTTATTGAAGATGTTATATCCTCTGGGGTTCAGCTTCTTTACGATATCCGTATCGGTATCGGTGGACTCGGTAACGGTGTAGATGAAGCCGTCCTCGTCAATGTCGAAGTTGGAGAAGCCGATAGGAGTAGTCTTAATGGTGTTAGCCTTCTGAGCGTCGGTGGAGATAAGGTTCCAGAAGTATCTGGAAAGAACCTCTGCGGTAGCTTCAACACGGTTTGCGCCGTAGAAGCCGAGGAAATCTCCCGTCTTGTTGAACATAACAGCACCCTTGTTTACGCTCTTTACAACAACATAGACATTTCCCGCCTTGTCCGCAACCACCTTGCCGGGGTTGTAGGTAAGGTCTGCGGGATAAAGCTCGGAATTTGGCTTTTCGTAAAGGCTGAAAACATTTCCGTCCTGATCGCAGTGGATAACACGGGAGTTCTCGGTATCGGCAATGTAAATAGTATTGTCATACTCACTTACGAAAACGCCGCTTGGATTTTTCAGTGTAAGAGTCTGACCGTTATAGTTAAACTCTGTCATAATTTTCTGTACCTTGAAATCAAGGTCTGTAACTATCAGTCTGGAGGGAAATTTCTCCTTAACGCCGTTAATTTCCACCTCTCCTGCCTTATCGGTGATATACATCAGGTTATCGGCAGCGAGGAACATATCGGTAGGTTCAACGAGCTTTTCGCAGCCCATCTGACGGCCGTCGACGTTATATGCAGCCACATATCCGACCTGGGAGGGAACAGCGTCCTTCCATCTGTCGTAGCTGTAAGGGTCATAAGCTTCCAGAGCTGAAACGGAAGCAGTCATTGCGGTGACTGCAAGCATCGCTGCGGAAAATGCGGCAATACTCTTTTTCCAATTTATCACAAATCATCACCCTTTTCTATTAGTTGAATGCGTGTACGCATTGCTCATTTTAATCCTTAATACCGGAATGAGCCATTGTTTCCATTACGTTTCTCTGCGCAAGAATGAATATTACCAGCGGAGGCAGCATAAGGACAACTGCCGATGCGGCGATAGCACCCTGTCTTGCAAGACCTGCTGCAGCGATCTGCTGAACAACGGTAGGCATGGTTTTGAGAGCCTCGTTGTAGATGAAAAGACCGCCTGTTGCATTCCACGCAGCCTGGAACTGGAAGATGATGATCGTCATCAGAGCAGGCTTGGAGTTCGGCATTACGATACCCCAGCAGATGCGGATAAGACCTGCGCCGTCGATCTTTGCGGCTTCGATCATAGCATCGGGGAGCTGTGACATACTCTGACGCATAAGGTAAAGGTCCATAGGCGTTGCGATGATGGGCAGGATAAGTGCCCAGTAGGTGTTGATCATACCGAGCTTAGCCATTACCATGTACTGCATGATGTACAGAACGGTACTGGTAAAGAGCATTGCCACAACGATCATTTCGTTCAGGAACTTGTAGCCGGGAAATTTGCACTTTGAAAGCACGAAAGCGGCTGTACAAGCGAACAGGATATGGAAAACCGTTGCGGTGACGGTAACGAACACGCTGTTGAATACGTTTCTTGAGAAAGGTACCCAGGAATTGTTTGCGACCTTGAAGAGGTCTGAGAAGTTCTCCAGAGTAGGCTCCATAGCGTAAAGCTTAGGAGGCATAATGAAGATCTCCTGCACGGGCTTAATGGAGTTTACGATAGCCAGATAGATGGGAAATACCATAAACAGTCCCAGGATAGTCAGCACGGTAAATATGCCGATGTCGTTCTTCCACGACTTGCCGACACGCTTGTTGGTACCCTTCGACTTTTCCATTTTGGCGTGCTCTTTTTCACGGCGTTTGCGGAGGGCTTCGAGTGCTGCGGCATTCTCAGCCTCCTGAAGTGCCGCCAGCTCTGACGGCTTCAGATTTTTCTTACTTTTTAACATTTTCAACACTCACCCCCGTTAGTCCATGTATTTGCTGAGCAGACGGCGGATAAGAGCGTTGCAGACGAGCATTACTATGAACAATACAAAGCATATTGCCGAAGCGTAGCCCATCTCATAACGGATATATCCGTAATCGAATGCGTGAGTCATAATGGTGTGAACCTTGTAGTCTGTGGACGGGAAACCTGCCAGCTGTCTGCCCACAAGGTCTGCGGTAAAGGCTGTAACGATCTGCTGAACAGCGGCGAACATAAGCTGAGGTCCCATGGAAGGGATAGTTATGTAGATAAGCTCCTGCCATCTGTTCTTGATGCCCTCAATAGCGCCTGCCTCGTACATTGACTTGTCAATGCCCTGGAAACCTGCACGGAGAGCCAGGAAGCCTGCGCCCATGGAGAGCCACAGCTGAACGATAATAACGCAGGGAAGAACATAGTTAGCGTCGGTCAGCCACTGAATAGCTGTGTTTGTGATACCGAGCTCCATAAGAGCGGCGTTTGCGTAGCCGTAGGTATCACCGCTGAATATGAGCTGCCATACGAAGTAGATGTTGCCCGCCATTGAAGGAGCGTAGAACACCAGCGTAAAGAGCGTTTTCAGCGCGGGATGAAGCTCGTTGATGAGCCATGCCAGCAGGAAGCTCAGGAAATAGCTGAGCGGTCCTGTGAAGATAGCGAAGATGATAGTGGTTCTGATAGCGATTACGAAAACGTCGTCCTCGAGGAACAGCGTATAGAAATTCTGAAATCCGATCCACTTTGGGAAATGCGCCATATCAAAGCTTGTGAAGCCGATAGGCAGCGACATTATAACCGGAATAACTGTGAACACTAAAAACAGCAGCATAAACGGCGCAAGCATTGCATAACAAAGCCAATTGCGCTTCATTTCATGGCGAGTGTAAGCCCAGCGTTCCTTGAAATCCATTTTTCTCTCGGAAGGAAGCAGAATTTCCTTCTTCGGAGCCTGGGAATTAGATGCCAAAATAACCCCTCCTGACCAAATTAATCTTCAAGTCCGAGATTTTCACGTTTTCTCGTGATTTCGGCGTTGATGTCCTTATTGTAGAGCCTGAGAGTTTCTCTGGGATTCTCGGCGTCGTTTACGCATGTTCTGAATGCGTTCATAATACTTCTTGTTACAACATAGGACGAAGGCGTGATAGGAATTTCTTTAAGCTCATCCATCTGCGCCATGATCTTATCGAGATCCTTTTTGGACCAGTTGAGCTTTTCAAGAGCTTCCAGATTAGCGGAATCAAATCTTCCGAGAGGGCCCATAACACCCTCAACGTTCTGACCATAAGCGATCATAACATCGGTGGAAGTGAACCACTTGATGAATTCCCAAGCAGCGTCAACATTGCGGCAGTCCTTGAGGATAACTGCGCCCGAGCCGCCCGAGTTTGCAGCGTGGGAAACGGAACCGTCCGCCTGTCTTGTACCGGGAACGGAGGTGAAATCCCACAAGCCCTTTATTTCGGGAGCAGCAACGTTCAGCTGATTGTAGAATGTGTTGTAGTTCTGGATAACGATAGGAGCCTCACCTGTTCTGAAACGTGTGAAGGCGTCGTACTGCTGGTCGAAGTTGTAGGTTGTGTAGAACTTTACCCACTGCTCGAAAGCATCTACCGCTGCCTGAGATTCAAAGGTAGTTTCGGTCTGCTTGTCATTATAATAGGTAATGCCCCTCTGGAGCGTCAGCAGAGCGAAGGTGTGACCAGGCTCGGTGGACGCTGCAACTGCGTTACCGTTTACATTGACGGGGAGCACAAGACCCGGCATGAGATAAGCTCTCTGTATAGCGGGGAGCATATCTATGAGATCCTCCCAGGTTTCGGGGGGCTCGGTGATACCGATACCCGCAAGAACGTCGGTACGGTAGAACATCATGGGGAATGTTCTGGAAATTGGGATACCGTAGGCGGTGCCGTCATAGGTGTAATGCACCATAGCCTCTTCCTGGAATCTGTCCACAACCTCGTCAAATCCGTCCATGTCATTCAGAGGAACGATAAGGTCACGGATCGCAAGGTTTATAGGGAATTCGCCGCCGCAGAAGAGGGAAACGTCGGGTCCCTTGCCTGCCATAACGGCTTCCATGATACTTCCCTGAACCAGGTTAATGGAAACGTCGATGTTATATTCGGGAATGAACTGAGAGTCAACCAGCTCCTTAACAACTACTGTCTGGTCACGTCCCAGACCTACCCAAACATTTATGGAATTCTGAGAAAGGTCGGAAAGAACGGTGTAATCCTCGAAGAAGGAGCCGAAGAAGGACTTCGTGCTAAAGCTCATTGCCGAGAAGATATTTTCCTTGCAGGACTTAAACTCCTTATCAGCGGGAGCAAGCTCAAAATAGTCGATCTGCAGGGGCTGAGTTCTGTACTGACGCATCCAGGAGGAAACGGAGGCAACGTTGTCCTTGATAGAGCCGATAAGCTGCGGTATCTTAGACTTTTTCTCGATACATCTGTCCAGAACGATAGCAAGACGCTCAAGTGCGGCAGCCTCAGAACCGCCCTGATTGGACAGGGACTCGATCTTGTCCTTTTCCTCGTAAAGAGCGTCCCTCAGTCTGATAAACTCGGGGAGCAGCTCGGGAATTTCCTTGTCAACATTATAATCGGTATACTTATCGGGGTTGGGACCCGTAACCATCAGTATTTTTCGGTAATACTGGTTGATGTCGTAAACGATAGAGTCAAGACGGCGCATGGAGTCACCGATCTCGCCGGGGATAACCTCCATAGTCAGCTCATGCTTGCCCTTTGTAAGGTAAACGTAGGAAGGATCGCCGTTTTCGTCCTCGGGATATACGCAGGACCAGTCTGCATCGTAGTAGAACTTTACCTGGCTAAAGGTTTCATTGGGCACTTCCCCGTCGATGAAAATACGGCGGTTGGAGTACATTCCTCGCATGGAATTCTGACGTGCCTTTATACCCAGCTTATAGTAGCCGTCTGCGGGAACGTCAATATCCCATGTGATAGCCTGACCTGCGCTGTCCCATGTGCCCTCACCGATGGTGTTGAAACGCTGCTTGGTGGGGTGTGAAGGAGAAGTCAGGTAGCTGCTTCGGTCATATGTAGGATAAAGCGTCTGAGCGGTCTTATAAGCGGCGTGTTCGCCTTCAACGTAGATAACGTCTGCGCCTGCATTTTTGGCAAGGTCGGCGTCGGACGGCTTTGTGTATTCCGCAAATCCCTCGGAATTTACCAAACAAACGTCCGCAATAGCAACGCTAGCCTTGTAGGAATCGAAGGTGATAGTATGCTTGCCCTCGTCGAAATAGAAGAAAAGGGAGTCATTGAACAGTCCGTCAACATCTCTTAGGGTAACGGTTGTCCACTGAGGAGCTTCGACCTGCGGAGGACGAACCTCGTTATCCTTTGAGTCGGTCTTGATGGGGTACGCATTTACCCATGTTCGGGGGAATGCAGCACGGGTAGCGGTGTCATAGGGAGATTCGCCGTCAAGCAGGACGGACATTTCCGTGGTAGTGTTACCGCCCGTGATAGGCATAAAGGTAACCTCCAGATTATATGCGCCCGCTGTTTTTACGTCTATCTCGTATGTGACCTTACCCTCCTGATTGGACCAGACAAGCACGTTGTCCTTGCCCTCATAGGAAGTGACCTCATACTCCGTTTCTTCGGAAGCCTCCTTGAAGGCTGCGGGAACGGCTTCGGCGGGACGGGGCTTGTCAGCTATTTCGTCATAGTATTCACTGTAGGTCTTTTGCTTGGAAAATCCTGCTTCAGCTTCGGCAGCTTCGGTGCTGTTATCAGCGGCGGCTGTGCTTGATCCGTCCGATTCGGTTTCATCAGCGAACGCTGCGAGCGGGAACGCCGTGCAGATCATAGCAAGTGCGGCGGCAGAAGCCAGCAATCTTTTCCGGTTGGATTTTTTAGACACTTAATGACCACCTTTCTATAGGTAATACCGATTTTTTTGTGATAAACGAATGAAAAATCGGGAAATAGAGTCCTTACGCCGTGAAACGACACATTTCAAGCGGAAAAATAGCACCCATACTGCGGCAATTATCGAGAAACAGCGTATCACTCCGAACTAAGAAACGCCGTAGAATCCCCCCGACTGCTTAGCAATATGAATGGCTTTGTTGAAAATGTATAATTCACTATCTGTATTAACGTCATTTTGACTAATAACGCATAAGTATCTTATATATATTATATCAATTTCACTAACTTTTGTCAAGAAAACTCAAACGTTTAAGTAAGAAATATGGGCATTCTGTGATGATTTCGTCACGTTTAACAAAAAAATAAGTGAGATTATATTGAAACTGCCAAGTTAAATGCGAAAAGCCTTTAGTTTAGTGTGAAAAGCGGAAAGTGAAAAGTGGAATTATAGGAAACCTGCAACCAAGGAAAAAACTGATTAATGGATATTCCCCCGCCTTCGGAGGGGGAACCCCTTTTTAATTGGCGATTTCCTATCACAAATTTCGCTCGAAAAATGTTTATTAAGGCGTTTATAATAACTCCACTTTCCACTTTTCACTTTTCACATTTACTGAAAGCTTTTCACATTTAACTCAAAGCTTTTCAGATCAAAGAAAAAGAAAACCCCCGTCCGCTCTGCATACGGACGGGGGCCTTTATATGATGTTAGAAAACGTAAGTAATCTAAATCAGGTGAGGGCTATGAATTAGCCTCTCTTCTTAGCAACGATTGCAGCAGCAGCCAGAGCAACAGGGATAACTGCGAGAGCTACAGGAGCGTTACCGGTTGTAGGGTTAGTTACAGGAGCAACAGTAGCGGGAGCTTCTGTTACAACAGGAGCCTCTGTTACAGGAGCCTCTGTGATAATATCAGCGGGCTCTGTATCAACGGGAGTATCGTCGATAACTGTGGAGTCATCGTCAGCACCCTGAGAAGGAGCAACGTCCTCAGCATCAGCAGTCTGCTCGGGAACTGTTACTGTGCAGGATACCCACTCAACATTCTGAGTAGAGAGGATTTCCATAGTGTGGAGAACTACAGAAGCATCATAGAATCTGCCCTCAGTGAGCTCATCCCAATCAAATGTGATTGTGTTTGTGCCCCAATCAACGAGGTTGGACTGAGAGAACTGCTTGGAGAAATCTCTGTTCAGAACGATTGCGCCGGTGAACATGGACTCGCCCCAAACCTCGTAGTCTTCCTTAACAGACTCAGTGTTGTAATGGTTATTATATGCAACATCTGCATTCTTGCCGCCGATTACGTTATTAACGTAATCCATCCAACCATAGTTCCAAGCTCTGTATGTTGCATCATCGAAGTTATCCTTAGCTGTAAATGTGAGTGTAACACCCTCATTGTCAGCGATAGCGTCAGCGATGATTCTCAGTGCATCGGGCTTCCAAGCTCCGATGTCGCCAGCCAGTGTCTTAACAACCTTGTTGTCGATGATAACGCCGGACCTAACACCGATCTTGTTGGACTCGAACTTTGTGAACAGAGTTTCAGCAGTAACAACATTTTTGTCAGCGATCTGAACGCCAACAGTGCTTACGCCGAGAGAATTCTTGTATGCGTCAACGATTGTCTGGAGCTTCTCAACGATAGTAACGATGGAGAGAGAAGTTTCAGCAGCATACTTAGCAGGAATCAGACCCTTGAGCTTAGCAGCACTCTGCTCGAGAACCAGAACGTCAGCGATCTTAGCTTCGATGCTCTTGATACCAGCTGTATTGGTAGCACCTGTGGAGTGACCGATTACCTTAGCAGCATCAGCAGCAGATGTAACTGTCTTGAAGCCTTCCTTTGTGAGCAGAGCGTTCAGCTCAGCAAGACCCTTATCAGCTTCAAACTTAGCAGCCTCATAAGCAGCGATTGCACCCTGAGCCTGGAGAGCAAGCTTCAGGTTAGCAGCAGCAGCCATGTACTCAGTGTTATCAACAGCGTAAACGTCAACGTTTGTAAGGCCCTTGATAGAAGCTGTTACTTTGTTCTTGTATCCGCTGATGGAGTTCAGACCATCAAGTGTGAACTTCTTGTAAACAGGGAACTTAGCTGTAACAACGATCTTCTCGATAACGGTTGTGTCGAGCTTATCATCTCTGTCGCCTTTTGTAGTAGTAGTCCAGCCCTTAGTAGCATCATAAGTACCAACTACAGGGTAAATCTTAGCACCAGCAGAAGTTGTGGTAGCGTAAGCCTGGTTGAAGGTGTTGAACTTGTCGAGGTAGATGGACTGCTTTGTAGCAGCAACGTTAGAGTTAGCCAGAGCAGGAATGTTCAGAGTAGAACCGGACCAGTTGAAGAGGTTCCAGTCGAGGAAGTTTACATCGTTCCAAGTGGTGTTGTAAATAACAGTCTGCTTAGCAGTACCCTTAGCACCCTCAACCTCTACCTTAACTTCCTTAGCACCATTCAGGTTGAAATCTCCGGAAGTATCAGCAAATGTAAGAGCCAGGTTGCCGCCCTTTTCGTAGATGTCCTTGTCTACGATGTAGGTGTTATCAAATGTGAACTGTACGGTTGCGAAGAACTCAGCTTCCTTAGTCAGGTCAACGGTGTACTCACCGGGGCCGGGGATAGAAGCGGAAGCAGATGTAGCCATTGCAGATACGGCCAGTGCGCCAGCCATTGCGCCAGCGAATGTCTTTTTCATGTTCATGAAAAAATCCTCCTTGTTTTGTTTCTTGTTTTTATTTATTTATTTCCAAATTTAAATGGAAATCAATAATGAATATGTAAGCTGCGTCAGGCTTAGACTTATACGTTTTCGCCTTACTTAGATTACGCTATTATTCTAACACGTAAATCCAAAAGTGTCAATCAGCAATTATGACAAAATTAAAATATCTTTTCTGTTTAAATAGAGTACAAATCACTAACTTGTGCAATTTTTTGCAGGAAAATTCATTCTGTCGGTAACAATTTGATTACAAGGGCTGTTTTTTCTTTATCGGTTTGTAACTGTTCGCTCCGCCTTTTTGGATGTGTTCAAAGCAGGAAATTTGCTTTTTCGGCTTGTGAATACACAAATATATTCGAAAATTTATTTGTCATAAACGATATAAAACCATTGACAAAACCGCTTTTTCGGTATATAATATAAGTACGGTGATACCGTAAACATCGGGAGAGTCGCTGCCGTTTAAGTGCGAAGGTTTAACATCGGGAGAGTCGCTGCCGTTTAAGTGCGAATATTTAACTTCAAGGCGGATTTTTATCCGCCTTTTCTTTTAGGGGTGGATTTGTGAATAACATTAAACTGTACGGCGTAACCGACCAATATATAGATTTTTTGAGGAGCGACGCCAAACTTCGCCACGTTTTCGATAATAAGGAGTGCGACAGAACACATCTGCGCAAGTATCTTGGAGCTGTTTTTGAATCAAACGGTTTTTAGTATTATATTCCTCTTTCATCTCCGAAAAGCAGTGATTATTTCATCGACAAGGACGGAAACAAGGTCATTCGCAGGTCAATACCTTCCATTATAAGAATCACAGTCAGAAAAAAATCTGCCGATAAATTGATAGGTACATTAAAAATCAGCAATATGATACCCGTTCCGAAAAGCGAGCTTATTCCCTATGACATTTCATCTGAAACTGATATTTACTATAAAAAGATAGTTACAGATGAAATGATATTCATAAGAAAAAATGCTCAAAAGATATTGGACAGCGCAAAGCTTGTATATACGCAGAAATGCCGTGAAGATAATAAACGTTCTACAGATAATGCAGATAATTTCCCGAAATATCTGGATTCTGTCCTGCCTTTTCAATATGCGGAAGAAAAATGTATGGAATATCAAAAATGTGCGGTGTTGTAACATTATACATCACCGCACATTCTTTTTTACGCCATCAGCTTGACCATGACCGCCTTCTGAGCGTGGAGCCTGTTTTCCGTTTCCTCGAAGATCTCGTCTGCATGAGCCTCGAAAACCTCGGATGTGATCTCCTCCTCACGATGTGCGGGAAGGCAGTGCATTACCATTGCATCGGGCTTTGCAAGGGACATTATGTGACTGTTCACCTGGTAGCCCGCAAAATCCTTTCTGCGCTGCTCGATCTCGCTTTCCTTGCCCATGGACGCCCAAACGTCGGTGATTACCACATCTGCGCCCTCTGCCGCCTTTTCGGGAGATGTTGTCAGCTCAAATCTGCCTGTTTCCTCGGCAAATTTCAGTACGTCCTCGGCGGGACGGTACTTCTCGGGACAAGCGGCGGAAACGCTCATTCCAACCGTCAGAAAGCCCCTGATAAGGGAGTTTGCCATATTGTCGCCGTCGCCTATATAGCACATTTTCAGCCCGTCGAAGCTGCCCTTCATCTCACGGACGGTCATAAGATCCGCCAGCACCTGACAGGGGTGTGCGTAGTCGGTCAGACCGTTAATTACGGGGATAGAGCAGTACTCGGCAAGCTCCTCAGCCTCCTGCTGGTCGTAGGTGCGTATCATCAGACCGTTCAGGTAGCGGGAAAGAGTGCGTGCGGTATCGCAGACAGGCTCGCCGCGGACTATCTGCATATCCTCGGACGACAGAAACAGCGGATATCCCCCAAGCTGATACATTCCCGTTTCAAAGGAAACACGAGTTCTTGTGGACGCCTTGCGGAATATCATTCCCAGAGTTTTGCCCTTTAAGTGGTTGTGTGGAATTCCGTGTTTCAGCTCATATTTCAGCTGATCTGCCAAATTTAATATTTCTATGATCTCTTGTTTTGTAAGATCTGCCATTTTCAGAAGATGCTTCATATTATACCTCCAAATTCAGAATATGGAAAACGCCACTACCGTTGCCATCGCCAATACTATTATAAAAGGCAGCAGCAGAATGTCGGCAAGTGCGGCAGGATTGTCCCGTTCGATAAGGGCTTCATCGGTTTCACTGTCGTAGTAAAGGACTATTTTGTCCCCCCGCTTATAGGGTCGGAAAAATTTTCGTGTATATCGGTGGACGGTGGTGCTGTTTGCCGTTCTAAAGCTGATTATCGCCGCTTTTTTGGTGACCTCATTGCCGTCCTTGTCGTGGAATGTGACCTTGTTCACGTCGAGAATTTCGGCGTCGCAGCGTATTTCGTCACGGCGGAGATAATCGGTTTTTTCGTGGAGCCTTCTCCTCAGCCGCTCATACATTATAAATAGTATAACGCAAACAGCGGCGGTTACCATGCCGACGATCATTTTAACAGCTCGGCGAGGATAGCAAGTCCCCTGTCGATCTCCTCATATGTGATAGTCAGCGGCGGCAACAGACGGAGCTTTTCCTTTGCCGTCAGCACCAGCAGACCGTTGTCAAGACAGGCTTTGCAGACATCGGCAGCCTTTTTCTCCTTGTCGGTGAACCGAATGCCCAGCATCATTCCCATTCCGTCAACACCCTCTACACCGTCCATAGCGGTTAGCTTTTCACGGAAATATTCGCCCTTTTTCTTTACCTCGTCAAGGAATTCCTCGGACGCAAGTCGGTCGCAGACCACATTGGCACCCGCACAGGCAATAGGATTTCCGCCGAATGTAGAGCCGTGAGTACCCTTGTTCAGCACCTCCGCACACTTTTCCGACGCAAGGCAGGCACCCATGGGAATTCCCCCCGCAATACCCTTTGCAAGTGTGGTAACATCGGGCTTAACGCCGTACTGCTGCGACGCAAGGACTGTTCCCGTTCTGCCCATGCCCGTCTGAACCTCGTCGCAGATAGTGAGAATATCCTTCTCGGTGCATATCTTGAAGATCTCGTCCACAAACGCCTTATCAAGGGGATTTACGCCGCCCTCGCCCTGAACACATTCGAACATTACAGCGCAAACCTTGTCATCAATTTTTGAACGCAGGTCGTCAATATCGTTGGCGGTCACATTCACGAAACCGTCCACAAAGGGGAAGAAATAGTTGTGGAAAACGTCCTGACCGGTGGCGGACAAAGTGCAGAGGGTTCTGCCGTGGAAGGAGTTCACAAGGGTGATTATCTTGAAACGCTCGGCGTCCTTGCCGTATTTGTCAAAGGAATATTTCCTTGCCAGCTTAATGGCGCACTCGTTGGCTTCCGCACCCGAATTTCCGAAGAATATCTTAGAATATCCCGTCAAATTACACAGCTTTTCCGCTAAATCAGCCTGAGTTTTTGTGTAATAATAGTTGGAAGTATGCTGAATGGAACGCACCTGAGCGCAAACGGCGTCCGCCCACTCCTTGTCGCAGAAGCCGAGGGAATTTGTGCCGATGCCGCTGCCGAAATCTATGTATTCCTTGCCGTTTTCGTCCACGGCTGTTTCATGCTCGCCCTTTTCCATAACCACGTCAAAACGTCCGTAGGTGGGCATAATATGTTCATTAAATTTTTCTATTGTAGACATTTTATCATCCTCCGCAAATCACTAAAAACTCCACTTTTCACTTTCCACTCTCCACATTCATTTAAATGAACTGTGTTCCGATTCCCTCATTTGAAAGCAGCTCGATAAGTATGGAATGAGGAACACGTCCGTCAATTATGCAGGTCTTTTTAACGCCACGTCTGACCGCCTCAACGCAGCAGTCAATTTTCGGTATCATACCGCCCGAAATTATGCCCTGACGCTTCATAAAAGGCACCTCGCTGACCTGTACCGTGGGAATAAGCGTGTCAGCGTCGTCCTTGTCCTTCAAAAGTCCCTTGATATCCGTCATAAGGATAAGATTTTCCGCTTTAAGCTCGGCGGCTATTCTTGCGGCTGCGGTATCGGCGTTGACGTTCAGGGTCTGACCCTTACTGTCACAGGCAACTGTTGCGATTACGGGGACATATCCTCTGTCAAGAGTGTCGGTAATAGGCGTGGTGTTTACGCTGTCTATTTCTCCGACGAAACCGAGGTCGGGGTCGGATTCCATCTTGTGTGCGACGAGCATTCCCCCGTCAATTCCGCAAAGTCCCAAAGCGTTTCCGTTATGCTGCTTTAAATATGCTACCAGCTCCTTGTTGACCTTGCCCGCAAGCACCATTTTTACGATGTCAACGGTAGCTTCGTCGGTGTATCTAAGACCGTTGATGAACTTGCTTTCAATACCCACTCTTTTGAGCATATCGTTTATTTCGGGTCCGCCGCCGTGAACGAGAACCACCCTTACGCCAACCAGCGAAAGCAGGACTATATCGCTCATTACAGCGTCCTTCAAAACCTCGTTTGTCATAGCGTTTCCGCCGTATTTTATAACGACTATTTTGCCGTTATATCTCTGTATGTACGGCAGTGCGTCAATAAGCACCTTTGAACGTATTTCATTTGAAATAATGTTTTCCATTTTATCTGATACTCCTTTGGTTGTTGTTAATGGCAGCGGCAATATTTTCGGCATCTTCGGCGGACATTGAGCATATTCCGCCCGTGGCTATCTCCCCCACAAGGGCGTTTCTGTTCTTCTTTGATACCCAGTCAAACATTATATCGCAAAGCTGCGGGTCGGCTGAGGGGAATATTTTGGCTTCTCCCAAATCCTCGTAATAGAGTGCACCTACCTGTCTGCCGCAGCGAAAAATCACCCTTTTTCCCGTAACAGCCACTTGAATTTTCCGCCTGATAAAGCCCGCAGATTTTAGCTGACCTATTCCCACAAGGATAAACGGAACGCCGAAAAGTCCGAACAAGCCGCCCGCCATGGAAGCCCCCGCAGTCCAGAACACCGCAAAGGCTGTCCAGCAAACTGCAAATATTTTCAACGCTATATTTCCCTTGCCCGTCTTTCCCTCGGCAGCGGCAATAATGCTTTCGTCCGAGAGAAGAACACTTTCAAATTTCTGCAAAAGCTTTTCGGGAATATTTACGGGAGCTTCGGCGAAAAAGCCTATGTCAGCGTCCTCAAAACCGACGCCCATTGCTTCTTTTTCTTTATGTTCAAACATAGCTTATGAACGGTAATCGCCGTTTATCTTAACATAGTCATATGTAAGGTCGCAGCCCCATGCAGTTGCGGAAACGCTGCCCGAATTGAGGTTTATGAGAATATCTATCTCATCTTCAAGGAGAATTTTCTTTGCCTCCTCCTCGGAGAACTCAACACCCGCTCCGTTGCGGCAAACGGCGATCTTTCCAGCCTTTGAGCCGAGATCCACATCTACCTTGTTAATGTCGAAATCCGCTTCGGCGTAACCGATAGCGCAGAGAACACGTCCCCAGTTAGCGTCAGCACCGAACATTGCGCATTTGAAAAGCGGCGAACGGATAACGCTCTTTGCCACGATGATTGCCGTGTCAAGGTCGGGGGAACCGCTGCAAACGCAGGTCAGCAGCTTTGTGGCACCCTCGCCGTCCTTGGCAAGCATTCTTGTGAGATTTGCCATTACCTGATAGAGAGCGTCCTTGAATGTTGCAAAATCGGCGTTTTCCTCGGCAATTTCGGGATTTTCCGCCAGACCGTTTGCCATAAGCATACAGGTGTCGTTGGTGGACTGGTCGCCGTCAACGGACAGGCAGTTGTATGTAATTTTAACGATCTCCGAAAGAGCCTTTTGCAGCATTTCGGGAGATACGGCGCAGTCGGTGGTGATAAAGTTCAGGGTGGTCGCCATATTGGGGTGGATCATACCGCTGCCCTTTGCCATACCGCCAAGGTGACATTCCTTGCCGCCTATCTCAAACTTAACAGCGTACTCCTTTTTAACGGTATCGGTGGTCATAATAGCAGTTGCGGCTTCAACATTTCCCGTATAGGACAGCTTTTCGACAAGCTCGGGAACAGCCTTTGCAATAGGCTCGATGGGAAGTATCTGCCCGATAACGCCCGTGGACGCAACTATGACTTCCTCGGGCTTGATACCCAAAGCATCGGCGGTCAGGCTGCACATTTTCATTGCCTTTTCCTCGCCGTCGGCGTTGCAGGTGTTGGCGTTTTTGGAATTTACGATAACAGCCTTTGCCTTTCCGTCCGATTTTTCCAGGTTTTTCTTTGTAACCATAACAGGCGCACCCTTTACCTTGTTCTGAGTGTAAACGCCCGCCGCATTGCACATTACATCGGAAACTACCATTGCAATGTCGTTTTTCTTTGTGGGATTTTCCTTAATAGCGCAGTAAACGCCGCTTGCCTTAAATCCCTTTGCGGCACATACGCCGCCTTCTATGGTAAGAAATTTATTCATAATATACAACTCCTTATAAAAATCACTCAATCCTCAAGCCACTCTACCATTTCTTCCTTAAATAGCTCATTCTCAACATATTCGTCATCGAACTGCCACGTCGGCTCTTTTCCGCTGAAGAAATCGCTGACGGTATATGCACCGTCCTCCAGCATATCACCGATTTTGTAAACATCTATGACCTTATTTGTAAAAGCAAATGCAGTCAGAGCAGTTCCTATAACAACAAAAGCCAAAAACAACGCAGGGCGGTAAAGCTTCTTTTTGTGCCTGAGCTTGATATACAGTACACCCACCCAGGACGCAAAGAAATTAACAACGGGGATAAACGCACACACTTTAAGCACCTTGCTCAGTGTCTTGCTTCCGTTTTCTCCCTCTGCAAGCACCCTTCCCCCACGGAATACATAAATGACAGGGCAAACTATCCAAAGAAAAGCCGCCATAAATACGGGCGAAAGGAACTTATTATCCAGCACGATGACAAGCGAAGAAAGCTGCGACAATACAGCGGCGAAAAATCCGAAGTTGCCGCCTACTATCCACGTCCAGACCATAAATGCACAATAGTAAGCAACCAAGCACACCTGAAAATATATGCTTAAAGAAAACCGTTTCAACGCCCATTCCGCAGGGTCCTGCTCATCACATTTTTGGAACATTGTCGCCCCCGCAACAAGCATGGCATAAATCGCAGCAGGCATAGAAACCAGCCAACCGTTGTATGTGATACCGAAGTCCAGCTCTGCCCCCAAAACAACTATCGGCATTGCAATAATATTGCAAAGGGGAGATGAAAAGGGCAATATTTTCAGCACCGCCAATATGACCGACACTGCCAGCATACCCCACACAAGTATTAGCACAGCCGTTGAAAATAACATTTTGTCACCCCCAAAAACGTTGACGTTTAGCCTATAAGTCCCGTTTCCTCAGGCACTCCCATCATAATATTCATAGACTGCACCGCAGCGCCCGAAGCACCCTTTCCCAGATTGTCAAATCTTGCGGATATAACGGCTCTGTCATCGTTTCCGCAGATAAATATCTGCATATCGTTTGTATCTTTAAGCGTATTTGCCGCAATAAATCCGTCGGACAGAACGCCCTCACCGCAAATCGGCATTACCTTAACAAATCTCTCGCCCTCATAATGTGCGGCGAAAACATCTCTCAGCTCCGCAAGCGTCAGCTTTTTGTCAAGGGTTCTCAAATGCAGAGGAACGGAAACCACCATACCATTATAATAGTCATCAACGATAGGCGTGAACACAGGCAGCCGGGACAGCCCCGATATAGTCATCATTTCCTTGATATGCTTGTGGTTCTGGGTAAGTGCATACTGACGAGGAGAATCCAGCTGAAAATCCCTGTTTTCGTCCTCATACTGTGCAATGCCCTTCTTACCCGCTCCGCTGTAACCCGAAACGGCGTGGCAGGTCACGGGATAATCCTTCGGCATAATTCCCGCAGATACCAGCGGATAAACGCAGGCAATAAAGCCGCTTGCGTAACAGCCGGGGTTTGCCACTCTTTTCGCCGTTCTTATCCTCTCTCTGTGAGCCTTGGACAGCTCGGGGAAGCCGTAAGCCCAGTCGGGATTTGTTCTGTGTGCGGTGGAAGCGTCAATAATGCGGACGTTCTCGTTTTCCGCCAGAGTGACCGCCTCAATTGCCGCCGCATCGGGCAGACAAAGGAATGTAATATCCGAAGCGTTTATAAGACGCTTTCTCTCGTTTACGTCCTTTCTCAGGGATTCATCTATTTTAAGAAGCTCGATGTCCGAGCGGTTTTTCAGTCTTTCAACGATACGAAGTCCTGTGGTACCTTCCTGACCGTCTATAAAGATCTTGAACGGCATAAAATTTCCTCCTGTTAAGTATTTCGGGGATAATTTCCCAAAATAATAATACTATTCCATTATACTTACGCTATGTTAATTTATCGTGAAGATACTGTATTTCTTTTATAAATTTATGCAAAACATTCAGTAATATTCATTTAGTTTGTGAATATATGCAGGTTTAAGTGTATATTATTCGCATATACTGCATATAATAAAGAAAAAGCCCCTCCTCGTTAAGGAAAGTACCGATAAAAAAGTATTAACGGTATCGAGCGACAAACTTTGTTCATTTCACAAATTTACTTGCGAATTGACAAAGGGGTCGCCCCTTTTTCGAAGAGAAGCTTTTATTTCAGAAATCCGCCTTATTGATCTCATCAAGCGCCGCCAGCCGTTTATTCTTGGCAAGGAACACAGCAGCGTCCCCGCAATTGTCCCTGTTAATGATACCCTTGGAGATCATCAGCGAAATAATTTTGCGGCTGCCGTAGGAAAGAAACAGCTCAGTCATGGGAGAAATGCCGTCGGAAACAGGGAAATTAACGCTGTGAGCCAGCAAATATCTCAGCTCCTCGGCGGTGGTATAACGAATATCGCAGGCATCGGCATCAGACAGGTCAAATATAAGCTTATGCCCCTTAAACAGCACTCTGTATCTGTCTACGGAAAACCAGTTTTTCCCGCTTTGGTACAATATGGTCACCTCATCTGCAAATATCCGCCCGATCTCGCAGGCAAATTGCCCCGATTCGTAAATTTCCGAAAAGGTATAGTCAGTGCTTGTCATGACCGACACAGGTGAGATCCTTTCAAGGTAATAGTCAAGCAGCTCCGATTCTTTTTCATGATAGAGATTATGAAGAAGCTTTAGCTTTGTCCCCTGCATATGCTCGGCGTTTAAAAATTCCGATAGAGTCGGCGGAGTATCTCTCTTTTCAAATCCCACATATGTATAAAAGCTTTCCGCAATATACTCAATACTTTCGGGAAACAGGGCAAGACTCGGTATAATATCCTGCAAACGCTCCTGCGGGAATACCGCAAGCAGCATTTTGAGCACACGTTCTTCCCGACAAACTGCCGCCGCAGCAAGCAGCGAATTCATGGCAAAGCCACCGTAGCAGGACGGGTCAACATTCTCATTCTTAAATTTCCCCAGCACCTCCGCCAGAATGTCATACTTTTTAAACAGCATAAGGATATACAGGGGGTTATGGGAAAATCTGTACCACAAAATGTCACGGCAGCCGCTGCGGCGAACCAGCAAATACCTTAAAATCTCATCATTGCCGTAAAGACAGGCGGACAGGACCCGAAAGGGATATTTTTCCACATTGTCCGAAATAAAGCCTTCCGTTTTTATTTCCTCGCCGCACAGCCCGCCAAATTCCGCCAACGCTTCACTGTCGCCCCGTTTTATAAGTATCTGACGTACCTGATGTATTGCCGTTATGCGATAATTATCCGAATCAAGTGTCCTGCTCTTTCTGTCCTTCGACAGCTTCACAAGCCTGAGTGCCTGCATAAGCTCCTCTGTTGTGCCGTATAAGGCTGCACGAAGCATTTTATCAATGTAAAAATATTCCTGATAATACATATTATCCCTCCCCCCTTGAAAGCTTTGAAGCGGCTAATACTAATTTCTAATCAAAGTATAGACAAAAAATCCGCACAAAACCCATATACGCAAGCTTTTGCACGGATTTTTTGTCAACTTTATGATAGGAAATTAGTATAAAGTATTCAGCACATTAAACAGCTTATTTTCCGAAGCAAACCAAACCGCCGCATTAAAATTCTCAGCGCATATCAGCTCCTTTGAGATCATCTTCAAGGTAAGCGGACGGCTGTTTTGTTTAAGCAAAAAGAGTACAAAATCACTCAGCTTATCTGTCTTATTCGGTTTGATGCTCATATTCAGCAGCTTTATCAGCTCTGCAATTGTGACCGTATGAAAGGAGTCTATCTCACCTGCCTGTGAAATGTCGATCTTCACATTTCCGTCAAATGTTTCCGCAAATGCAAATATATCGTCCGTCATGCCCCATGATTTAAAAACAATAGTCAGCTCGTCGGAAATGATCCTGCGAAAAGCCGCACCGTTTTCGCCCTTGATACCGCTTTTGAGCAAAAACAGCCGATCGTCGGAAATCCTTTTTATAAGTGAAATTTCCTTTGCATACCTGTCAAAAACATCAACGCCGTTGCAGTTGAGAATACCATACATCATAAACATAATATCGCTGTCATCATCACCGCCGAAAAGCTCCTTAAAGGAGGGTCGGTCATATCCGAGATATTCATAGTAGGTATCTGCAAGGAAATCCATGGCATCCAGGTAGGGACACAGCATACAATAGTAATTGGCATTCGGGCGGCAGCCTGCGTCAAAAAACGCCGTGAGAGCCTCCTTATCCCTGTGAATGGCTGCCGAAATGACAATATCTATATATCTCTGAGAATCAAATATTGAAAAATCGGAGGAGATCCTTCGGCATGGATTATTTTTGTTAAATTCGGGTATGAGTTTGCGCATAAGGTCGTATTTTTTGCTCAGCATCAGGAAATATATGACAACATCGGTCAAATGCTCCCCGAAGTCCCTTGCAGCCTGCTCGATAATGCTGTCATTGCCGCAGATACACGCTGCTATCATATCGGCTATCAGGCAGGTCGTTGAGCTGCTTTGCGGATTGCCGCCGTCGCTGAACCTTTGGTAGACCTCCGCAAACGCCTTCATGCCTTCAATGTCCGAACGCACTGCAAATATCTGGAAGAATATCACCTGCATTATATCGCCTTCACGATGGTATGCAAATGTTTCCCTGTTTAGGCGATCCTCAGTCAGCTTTTTTGCGGCTTCTATAAATTTTTCCGTATCTCCGCTAAACGCCGCACGCATAGCCTTGTCATGCTCGCAGTAGATCTTATGATACTCGTAATTTGCAATGTAATCTGCCATATCAGCACTTCCTTTCCCTGTCATTTTACCATATGCTATCAAAAACATCACTTCAAAAATGCCGTAAAAAAAAGAAAAAAGCCGCCGCACCTTTTTTTCGGTGCAGCGGCTCGGGAAAACTATTCGATTTTATCAGCCAAGAATTACCTTAACATCATTTACGTCCTTCAGCTTGTCAGCGGGAACGAAGCAGCCTTCCAGCTTTTCGCCGTTGAGGATAATTTCCTTTGTTCCGCTTTCAACGTGAGCGGAGTTGTCAACGGTGATCTCCAGCTTCTTTCCTCTGAAGCTCTTGTGGATCTTCAGACCGTCCCACTCGGAGGGGATAGAGGGGCAGATGTTCAGACCGTCAGCGTTGGGACGCATACCGAGGATACCCTCAACAGTACCAACCATAACGGTGGACGCTGTACCTGTCAGCCAATGAACGTGTGCACGTCCTGCGAAGGGGCTGTCCTTACCCTCAACGAACTGACCGTAAACGTAAGGCTCTAAGCAGCGGTGCTCTGCGTTGTCGTTGTAGGTTGCGGGAGCGGCTTCCTTCCAGTACTTGTATGCTCTGTTACCGTGACCCAGCAGAGATTCAGCAAGGATCAGCCAGCCCTGAGGCTGAGAGAAGATACCTGCATTCTCCTTTGTGCACTTGTTGAAGCACTGCATCAGTGCGCCGTCAAAGCCGTGTTCAACGTAGGGAGGATACATAACCATTGCGCCGTAGGGAGTGTTAAGCTCTCTTTCAACGCTGTCCATAGCCTTTTCAGCCTGTTCCTTGCTTGCAAAGCCGGAGATTACGGACCAGGACTGAGGATTCAGCCACATATTAGCCTCGGGATCAGTTCTCTGACCGATAACGGTGCCGTCCTCCTTGTAGCCTCTGATCCACCTGTCCTCATTCCAGCAAGCAGCGAGGATCTCGTCAAGCTTAGCCTTAACTTCGTCCAGATACTTAACATACTCGGCGTCATTCTTCTTTTCTGCGTACATTCTCAGTATCTTAACTGCGTAAACCAGCTGGAATGCAACGAATGTGGACTCACCCTTCTTGCCCAGACGCAGACAGTCGTTCCAGTCAGCGTGCAGACCTGCGGGCATACCGTGGTTGCCGAGGTTGTTCATAGAGAACATAATAGCTCTCTTGAGGTGGTCGTAAACAGTACCCTTTTCGCCGTCGTTAGCGTAGAAGATCTCTTCGTCCAGGAATGCAATATCTCCGCTTTCGGAAATGTACTTATGAATTGTGGGGAACAGCCAAAGAGCATCATCTGCACGATAAGAGGGGTGACCTGTTTCCTTTGCGTATGTTGTGTTGGGGTCGTTCTCGTCGGGGTGATTTTCCTGACCTGCCTTGTGAGTATACTTAACAAGGGGCAGACCTGCGCCGTTTGTAACCTGTGCGGACAGCATAAATACTATCTGCTTCTTAGCCATTTCGGGAGCAAGGTGGATAATACCCTGAATATCCTGAACAGTATCTCTGTAACCAAAGCCGTTTCTCAGACCGCAGTACTGGAATGAAGCAGCTCTTGACCAGATAAATGTGATAAAGCAGTTGTATGCGTTCCAAACGTTTATCATATTGTTGAAATCGTCGTCGGGAGTTTCAACCTGGAAGTTATCCAGCTTGTCGTGCCAGTAGTTCTTGAGCTCCTCAACTTCCTTTTCAACAACACCCGCTTCCTGATACTTAGCAATGAGCTCGGCAGCAACAGGCTCAGGCTTCTGACCGAGAATGTAGGTCAGCTCCTTGGTTTCGCCTGGCTGGAGAACGATGTCGCTCTGCAGTGCGCCGCAGGAGTTAGTGTTGTAGTTCAGGTCGCCCTTCAAGCCCTCTTCGATGCCCTTGGGGTTAGCGTAGCTTCTGTAAGAACCAACGAAAGCATCACGGTCGCCGCAGTAAGCGGAAACCTCTGCTCTTGCAAGACCGAGGAAACGCTCATTATCGGGGTTCTTGAACACTTCATTCTGCTTCTGGAGAATGAAGTTGCCCTTGAAATATGTGCGTGTGATGAACAGTGTGTACTGGAGATTTACCTGGTCCTGCTCATAGTTGTTATCGTTTACGAATTCGCAGTAGCCTGTAACGGAGAGCTTTCTGGGCTTGTCGTCGGTGTTGGTGATCTTAGCAGCCCAAACCTCATATGTAGCGTCCTTGGGAACATAATAGGTAACCTCGGACTTTATCTTCTTGTACTCGGAGGAGATAACGGTGTAAGCAGTACCGTGACGGCATTCGCTCTTGTACTCATCAAGAGGCTTGCAGACAGGTGCCCATGAGCCTGACCAGTACTCGCCCGTTTCATTGTCCTTGATATAAACATAGCGTCCCGGCTGATCCATAGCAACGGAGTTGAAGCGGTAACGGATAACTCTGCCGTTTGCGCCGCTCTTTACAAAGCTGTATCCGCCTGCGTTGTTGGAGATGATAGCTCCGTACTCGGGGGAACCCAGGTAGTTAGCCCAGGGAGAGGGAGTTGCGGGATTGGTGATAACATATTCCTTATTTTTCAGATCGAAATGTCCGAAATTCATTGGATATACTTCCTTTCTCGACGTATTTTTGAGATAATACCTGCAGACGGTTCACATCTGCACACGATACATTTATTGTAACACTTTCCTCAGAATTTTTCAAGCCCCCTTTTGCAGGTTAATCGTTTGAAATATAAATGTTTACAATTTCGGTTAATGTGAAAGGTGAAAAGTGGAATTTTCCATTAAACCAAACAAATTCCATATAGGAGCATTAATTTTTCGGCTTTTTGCTTTCTCAGCAACATTTCAAACTCACGAACCCCACAAACAAATAGTAAAAGCACAAACAAGCGCAAATTCACAATAAAAAAAATCAACCATATACACCATCAAAATGTAAAGCAGGGTAAAGAGGGTGGGGTGAAAGGGAAGGGGTTTGCAAATTCTTCCTAGCGGAATAATTAGGGGGAACCGTTAGGGGAGGGAGAAACTCCCTGCTTTGCGTTAGGGTTTGTTGTGTCGCCCTCCCATATAGGTTCCCCCTTTGCAGGAGTTGCGCAAAATTATATTGGTCACAAAAGAAGTGTCGCCAAACGAAAGCAGGACGGGAAAAAGCCAACTTACGACAGGCGACATCTCTTTAGTGACCTATGTCAGTTTGTGCAACTCCCGCAAAGGGGACAACCTTATAGGGGCGGGGGACAGAATAAACCCAACAAAGCGAGGACTTTCCCCCGCCCCTAACGGTTTTCCCCTCTGCACTCCTCTTTCCCTTTCAGCCCTCTTTTCCTCGCTTTGCATTTTGATGTGGTATATAGCTAAGATTTCTATTGTGAATTTGCGTTTGTTTGTGCTTTTACTATTTGTTTGTGGGGTTCGTGAGTTATATATGTTACTGAGAAATCCGAAATAAGTATGTCCCATACAGAAGTTTGATTGGTTTGCCAAAAATTTTCACTTTCCACTTTTCACTCTTCACATTTCACACAGTGTGAACCGCCTTTTGCAAATTTTTTTACGTAATCTGTTGCAATTTGCGTGGGGATTTGGTATAATATAACTATGACTACGCTGATTTACTGTGATAGCATTGTTTATCCTCATAAATCGGCGCGACAATATCGGGAATCGGAGCTGCTGTAATGAAAAACCGTATCTTTAGCAAAATGATAACTGACGAGCTGAATTTCATCGCCCTGCCTGTGGTCATTCTCGATGCGGCGGTACTGCTTGCGGCTGCTCCCTTCTTCGGCTTCACCCTTGACGGGGTTTTCGGTCTGCTGCTGGGAAATGCGGCTATGCTTGCAAACTTCATTCTTCTGGGATTTTCCTCGGAGCGTGCAGTTGAAAAGACCGCAGTTTCCGCAAAGAGGTATATGCTGTTGTTCTATTTTATACGATTTGCCATAATGGGCGCAGCTATGGCTCTTGCATTCCACAGCGACCGAATAAACGGCTTCTACACCGTTATCCCGCTGCTTTATCCGAAGATGATCTACACATTAAGTGCGGTATTCCCGAGTATTTTCCGAAAGAAAGGAGGATAAGCTTACGAATATTGAAGTACAGGGACCCCGAGTTTCCTTCGTCATACCTATCGGAAACGGCATTGCCATTACCGAAAGCGTGGTCATCGGCTGGGCGCTTATCATTATTATTGCAATAATATGCAAGGTGCTTACCCACAACCTGAAAAAAGTCCCCGAAACCAAAAGGCAGGTCATCGCTGAATGGGCTGTTTCCTTTGTAAACAATATGGTCGCAGACGCCATGGGACCTAAGCTGGTTTTCTTTGCGCCCTATATCGCCACCATTTTCGTGTATGCCCTTTTGGGTGCTCTGGTGAGCATGCTGGGTCTGAGAAGCATGACTGCCGACATAAGCGTTACGCTGACATGGGCGGTTATGACCTTTGTTATCATCACGTTCTATAAGATAAAGAGCGACGGCATCTTAGGCTATCTGAAGGGCTTCCTTTCCCCTATTTTCCTGATGGCGCCTATGAATGTTATCAGTGAGGTTTCGCTGCCTGTTTCCATGGCATTCCGTATGTTCGGAAATGTTGCGGGCGGTATGATAATCACGGCTCTTGTCTACGGTGCACTGAGTGCAGCAACAAGTGCTTTGGGTCTGAGTATTCCGATACTGACAGTCGGAATCCCCGCTGTGCTTTCGGCATACTTCGATCTGTTCTCGGGTGTCATTCAGTCTTACGTTTTCATTATGCTTACAATGATAAACGTCAGCATGGCAAACGGAGAAGAATAATTTTTCAAAAAAAATTTGGAGGTTTATTACTATGGAAGAAAACAGCATTGTAATGGCTAAAGCCATCGTTCTGGCAGGACAGGCAATCGGCGCAGGTCTGGCAATGATCGCAGGTATCGGCCCCGGTATCGGTGAAGGCTACGCAGTAGGTAAGGCTATCGAAACTATCGGCAGACAGCCCGAGGTAAAGGGTGACGCTACAAAGACCATGTTCATCGGTTGTGCCGTTGCGGAAACAACAGGTATCTACGGCTTTATCGTAGGACTTTTGCTCCTGTTCCTCAATCCGTTCTTAAAGTACCTCGGTTAATAGTCGATACTAATTTAAGATACGGGAGGCTGTATAATGGGAGAATATTTACCGCTCCTGACGCTTGTTCAGGCGGATAAGATCGGTCTGCTCGCTGCTGCGGCTGAACCGGTAAAAACCGGAGATTACTTTCCGTTTTTGACAATTGACCCCGTGACTATGATCGCCACTCTTATCAACACGCTGATACTGTTTCTGGTGCTGAAGCATTTCCTGTTCAAGCCCGTAAACAAGATTTTGGACGAACGTAAGCAGAATGTGGAGGAAACCTACCGTCAGGCGGACGAAAAGCTTTCCGAAGCTGCCCGTCTTGAAAGCGAGTACACCGAAAAGCTCGCAAACGCCAAGGAAGAATCCGCAGAGATTGTCAAAAACGCTACCAAGCGTGCCCAGACCCGCTCCGATGAGATCATCGCAGAGGCTAAGAAGGAGGCTTCAAGCCTTATGGTAAAAGCCAATGCGGACATTGAGAAGGAGAAAAAGCGCGCTGTTAATCAGATCAAGGACGAGATCTCCGACATCGCCCTCGCTGTTGCCGAAAAGGTCGTTGAAAAGGAAATCGACCCCAAGGACCACGAGAGGCTTATCGAAAGCTTTATTTCGGAACTCGGCGAATAAAATTCAGTTCGTAATGAATTGATCTAAGGAAGGAACTTACAAATGGCAGGTTCAGTTGAAAAGATCTATTCCGACGCACTTTATGAGCTGGCAGCTGAGGAAAATTCTGTTGAAACAGTCAACGGAGAGCTGAAAGCACTGGCGGCGGTTTTCGATGAAAACCCCGAGCTTGTTAAGCTTCTTTGTGCGCCCACCGTTCCGAATGATGAAAAGCTGAAGGTCATCTCAAACATTTTCGGCGGCAGAGTTTCGGAAACGGTTTACAATTTCCTCTGCCTTTTGACTGAAAAGGGCAGGGCTGCATATCTTTCTAAAATTGCCGACAGTTTCAGAAAAAAATACAACGAGCTTGCGGGAATTGCGGAGGTTACCGTTACCACAAGCACGGAGCTGTCCCCTACTTTGGAAAAGAAGCTGGCGGACAAGCTGGAAAAGGTTTTCGGCAAGAAAATTTCTATGATAAAGAAGGTCGATCCGTCAATTCTCGGCGGCGTTGTCATCAGCTGCGGCGGCACTCTCATGGACGGTTCCGTAAGAGCAAAGCTGGACGCTGTAAGGGCAAAGATCGGCTCACTTATCGCATAAGAATGATGTGCACTATATAATAGTATAAATGAAGGGTTGGTGTAAAAATGGATTTACGCCCTGATGAAATAACAGGCATAATCAAAGAGCAGATAAAGAACTACCGCTCTAAGATCGAGCTTGCGGACGTCGGAACGGTCGTAACGGTCGGTGACGGTATCGCAAGAATACACGGTCTTGAGAAGTGTATGTCCAATGAGCTGCTCGATTTCGGAAACGGCGTATTCGGTATGGCTCTTAACCTTGAAACAGATTTCGTCGGAGCAGTTATGCTCGGTTCGGACGCTGAGATCAAGGAGGGCGACACCGTTAAGCGTACAGGCAAGATCGTGTCCGTTCCCGTCGGTGAAGAGCTGCTGGGACGTGTTGTAAACGCCCTCGGTCAGCCCATTGACGGCAAGGGAGCTATCTATGCAAAGGAAACCAGACCTATCGAGCGTGTTGCGCCCGGTATTATCACAAGAAAATCCGTTGATACTCCTCTCCAGACAGGTATCAAGGCTATCGACTCCATGATCCCTATCGGAAGAGGTCAGCGTGAGCTTATCATCGGCGACAGACAGACAGGTAAAACTGCTATCGCCCTCGATACTATCATCAATCAGAAGGGCAAGGACGTTATCTGTATCTACGTTGCTATCGGACAGAAGCGTTCCACCGTTGCAAATGTTGTTGAAACTCTGGAAAAGAACGGCGCAATGGAGTATTCCATCGTCGTTTCCGCAACAGCTTCGGAGCTTGCACCTTTGCAGTATATCGCACCCTATTCGGGCTGCGCTATGGGTGAATATTTCCTGGACAACGGCAGAGATGTTCTTATTGTTTACGATGACCTGTCCAAGCAGGCTGTTGCTTACCGTACACTTTCTCTGCTGCTTAAAAGACCCCCGGGACGTGAGGCTTACCCCGGCGACGTTTTCTATCTCCATTCAAGACTGCTGGAAAGAGCCTGCAATCTTAACGAGAACTACGGCGGCGGTTCCCTGACTGCTCTGCCTATTATCGAAACACAGGCGGGCGACGTTTCGGCATATATCCCCACAAACGTTATCTCCATCACCGATGGTCAGATATTCCTTGAAACAGACCTGTTCAACGCAGGTGTTCGCCCCGCCGTAAACCCCGGTATCTCCGTATCCCGTGTGGGCGGTGCTGCACAGATAAAGGCTATGAAGAAGGTTTCCGGTTCACTCAAGCTAACATATTCTCAGTACCGTGAGCTGCAGGCGTTCTCACAGTTCGGTTCCGACCTTGACAAGGACACAAAGGACAGGCTTGCTCTGGGTGAACGTGTTGTTGAAGTCCTCAAACAGGGCAGAAATTCGCCCCTTTCCGTTGAGCATCAGGTTATTATCATCTATGCCGTTACAAACGGCTTCTTAAAGGATATCCCTCTGAATCTTGTACAGGATTTCCAGAATGAGCTGTTTGAATATGTGGATTCCACACACCCCGAAATAGGTGCGTCTATCAGAGATACAAAGGATCTGAAAGACGATAACAAGGCGGCTATGAATGAAGTCATCGGCGAATTTGTTAAGAAATTCCTCGCAGAAAAGGTATAAAGGAGGCGGTTTTTAAATGGCTTCCGGAAATATGAAGGTCATAAAGCGGCGAATAAAGAGCGTTGAGTCCACCATGCAGATAACCAAGGCAATGGAGCTGGTGGCGTCCTCAAAGCTCCGTAAGGCAAAGGAAAAGGCGGATAACGCCCGTCCCTATTTCAAGGCTTTGTATGACACAATGTGCGAGATACAGTCGGAAAACGAGGGCTTTCTCTCCCCCTTCACCAAGCGGTCGAAGAACGGAAAGACGCTGCTTATCGTTATCGCAGGCGACAGAGGTCTTGCAGGCGGCTTTAACGCAAACATCTTTAAGCTTGCACAGCAGCGAATTGACGAGCTGGGCGGCAAGGATAATGTTGAGATAGTTGCTATCGGCAAGAAATCGGTGGAATATTACGAGAAAAGGCAGTTCACTATCGAGGGAAAATTCCCGGGCGTTGCAGAGGGACTTACCATCTATCAGGCGGAAAAGCTTTGTGAATGTGTTATCGAGCCTTTCTTAAAGGGCAGGATAAAGAGTGCCGAGCTGTTTTATACCGAGTATGTTTCACCTATCACCCAGACCGCAAGGGCAATGAAGATACTGCCCGTTGAAACGGAAAAGTCCACAGGCGGCAAGCGTGCTCTGCCTATTTATGAGCCGTCCCCCGCAGCGGTGTTTAACAGCATCGTGCCCAAGTATCTGACGGGTGTTCTCTTCTGCGCCGTGGTGGACAGCTTTGCCTCCGAGCAGGCGTCCAGACGTTCCGCAATGGAAAACGCTTCCGACAATGCTTCCGAGATGATAGCAGACCTGTCCCTTATGTACAACCGTGCAAGACAGGCGTCCATTACTCAGGAGATCACGGAGATCGTCGGAGGAGCGGCAGCAGACTGATAATTATCCCGCAAATCTATATTGAATTTATACCATTATATACGCAGACAGCGGACAAACCGTCTGCGAAGAAAATAAAATGACTGGAGGTAAAAAAATGCCGCAGAATAATACAGGCAAGGTCGTTCAGATAATCGGCGCGGTAGTCGATATCAAGTTTGACAAGGACAGCCTGCCCAAGCTGCTTAACGCAATAAAAATTCAGCATAACGGCGGTACTCTGGTAGTCGAGGTCGCACAGCATATAGGCGACGATGTTGTAAGATGTATCGCAATGGGTTCCACAGACGGACTTGTAAGAGGTGTGGACGCTGTTGACACAGGCAGCCCTATCACCGTTCCCGTCGGCAAAAACACCCTGGGCAGAATTTTCAATCTGCTGGGCGAACCCGTTGACAATAAGCCCGCTCCACAAACGGAGGAAAGGTGGCCTATCCACCGTGAAGCTCCCTCCTACGAGGAACAGCAGGCTTCCAACGAAATTCTTGAAACAGGCATCAAGGTAATCGACCTTATCTGCCCCTACCTTAAAGGCGGTAAGATCGGACTCTTCGGAGGTGCTGGCGTTGGTAAGACAGTTCTTATCCAAGAGCTTATCAACAACGTTGCCAATCAGCACGGCGGTATCTCCGTATTTACAGGCGTTGGAGAGCGTACCCGTGAGGGTAACGACCTTTACACGGAAATGACAGAGTCGGGAGTTATCGACAAGACCGTTCTGGTTTACGGTCAGATGAACGAGCCTCCCGGAGCAAGAATGAGAGTCGGTCTTTCGGGACTGACCATGGCGGAATATTTCCGTGACGTTGAGGGACAGGACGTGCTTCTGTTCATCGACAACATCTTCCGTTTCACACAGGCAGGCTCTGAGGTTTCCGCTCTGCTGGGACGTATGCCCTCCGCCGTTGGTTATCAGCCTACTCTGGCAACGGAAATGGGTGCGCTTCAGGAAAGAATCACGTCCACAAGCAAGGGCTCTATCACCTCCGTTCAGGCGGTTTACGTTCCTGCGGACGACCTTACCGACCCCGCTCCCGCAACTACATTCGCACATCTGGACGCTACAACGGTTCTTTCGAGAGCTATTTCCTCCCTGGGTATCTACCCCGCCGTTGACCCGCTGGAATCCACCTCAAGGATCCTTGCTCCCGACATCGTTGGACAGGAGCATTACGAGGTCGCAAGAAGCGTTCAGACAATTCTCCAGAGATATACCGAGCTGCAGGATATTATCGCTATTATGGGTATGGACGAGCTTTCCGACGAGGACAAGCTGACCGTAAACCGTGCAAGAAAGATTCAGCGTTTCCTGTCACAGCCCTTCCATGTTGCGGAGCAGTTCACAGGTATGCAGGGTAAATTCGTTCCCTTGAAGGAAACTATCAGAGGCTTTAAGGAGATCATCGACGGTATGCACGATGACCTTCCCGAGTCCGCATTCCTCTTTGCGGGAACAATTGACGACGTTGTGGAAAAAGCAAAAGCTTTGTCTGAAAATTAAGGAGGGTCTTGGCTATGGCTGCACCCTTTCAGCTTAATATCATCACTCCCGAGAGGACATTTTTCTCGGGAGAAACCACTCAGCTGACCGTCCGCACGGCAGCGGGTGACATAGGAATCCTTGCCAATCACACAAGCCTTGTTGCGGCACTTCCTGCGGGACCTATGAAGGTACGCATGGATAACGGAGAATTCCGTGCTGCGGCTGTTTCGGGCGGACTTTTAAAGGTCGGCGGAAACAAGGCAACCATTCTGGCTACGGCTGTTGAATGGGCTGACGAGATCGACGTTGAACACGCAAAACGTTCTGCCGAGGACGCACGTCAGCGTCTGGCGGCTAAGGAGAGCAAGGAAAGCATGGACAGAGCGGAGGCAAAGCTCAAACGAGCCTTGAACCGTATCAATGTTTCTTCTATGAAATAAGAAAATCCCCTGCCGTTTTTGGCGGGGGAGTTCTTTTTTAGTGTGGAAGGTGGAGAGTGGAAAGTGGAATTATTAGTATGGGTGTTCCCCCCGCCTTCGGCGGGGGGAACACCCATTATACTAAACACCATTTAAATCACGGAGAAGAAATCGGCGTAAAAAGCGAAACT